>JBKHEO010000015.1:0-38225 GCA_046540755.1 Halomonas sp.
AGCGTCGCACTCATAATGCGAAGGTCGGTGGTTCGAATCCACCCATAGCCACCAGATAGATCAAGACCTTACGCGACTTGCCACCAAGGAAGGCCCCGGCCGTGCGCCACTCATGCGCCAGCGTGGCGCCGAAACCGGGGGAAACATGGCCAGCATCCGACGCCGAGACCGAGGCCAGTACCAGGTACGCATCCGCCGCCTCGGCTACCCAGACCTATGTAAGACCCTTCCCACCCGAGAGGCCGCAGAGACCTGGGCGCGCCAGCAGGAAGCGCGGATGGACGTGGACGGCTGGACTGATCCGCGCGAATCCTACCGCCTGACCGTCTACGATGCCCTAAACCGCTACGCGCGAGAGTTTACCCCCGGCAAGAAAGGGGCCAAGCAGGAGCTGGCGAGGATCCGCGCCTGGCAAGCCCGCCCCCTGGCCAAGGTGGCCATCGGCCGCGTGCGCTCAGCCGACATCGCCGAGGAGCGCGACCGGATGCTCGACCGAGAGGTCTGGCGCGGCGGCGAGTGGCGCCGGGTGAGCACCGGCACCGTGCGCCGGGATCTTGCCGTGCTACCGCCGGTATGGGCCGCAGCGCGGGACGAGTGGCGCATGGAGGGCCTGGGCGATCCGTTCGAGGGCGTGCGCTTCCCGCCTCCTGGCGCGGCGCGGGAGCGGCGCCTGGCGCCCGGCGAGGAGCGGGCCCTGCGCGAGACTGGCGACGTCATCCAGTGCGCCTACCTGACCGTAGCGCTGGAGACCGGCATGCGCCGCAGCGAGCTGCTGGGCATGCGCCGCGAGCGCATCGACGAGCTGCGCCGCGTTGCCCACCTGCCCGACACCAAGATCAGCGAGGCGCGCGACGTGCCGCTATCGAGCCGAGCGATGGAGGCGCTGAAGGCTCTGCCGGTGCGCTTCGACGGCGCGATCTGGCCGTGGGGCAGCGAGGGGGCGGCGAGCATGTGGGCCCGCTGGCTGCGCAGGGCTGGCGTGCAGGGACTGACCTTCCATGACCTGCGCCATGAAGCCGTCAGCCGATTGATCGAGGGCGGCCGGCTGACGTTGACGCAGGTCAGCGCCATCACCGGGCATAAGGACATGCAGACCCTGCGCCGGTACGCCAACCACCGGGCCAGCGACCTGGCGCGGCTCCTGGGATAGCTAGGGGCGGGAAAATAAAAACCCTCGGGGGTGTTGGCGCACCCCCGAGGGCTAATCCTCACCAGGTAGGCGAGGCGGGTCAGTGGGACTACCCTTTACGTTAGGCTCGTTAGCACTATACCAACGACGGCGGCGCACCAACAACGCGCGCGCCTGGCGCGGCTCCTGGGATAAAAAAAGCCCCCGGCAAGCGGGGGCAAGAGAAGGCCCGTGGGAAGCGAGCTAGTTATGCCAGGCGTTCGTAGTCGCCGTCGCGCGCCGCCGCGCGCCGCCGGCGGGGCCAAGAGCCGCGCGGGGTCTCGCTCCCCCCGCACCCAGCGCTTGGCGACCGTCTTACGGTTCAGCCCCCGCTCGCGCAAGGCGATAGCGAGCGGGACTGCGCGCCCGTCGATCTCGACGCGCGCGCCCATGTTTGAGGAGTAATCCGCCGGGAGGAGGTGATCCAGACCCTCCCGCCGGATGGCGCGATACAGAGAGGAATAGTGCAGGCCGAAGTGCCGGGCCATCGTTAGTCGACCCAGGCCCGCGTCGCGGTAGGCCTTGAGGACACGCTCCAGCGGCATGTCGGCCGCCGCTTCGACGCGCGATCGGATACTAGGGCGCCCGCCGCTCATGGCCGCGCCACCTGCTGTGCGACCAGCAGAGCCAGGGGCGTGCCGGGATGGATCGTGAACCGGCGCCAGGCAGAGACCCACGCCTCAAGCGGCGCGCTATCGTCGGCTTGTATCGTGGCCCGGGGCATGCGCAGCCCCTGGGCGCAGGAGAGGGCGTAAGGGACCAGCGCCGCATGCACCTGCGGCGCAATCGTGACCCCTGGCGCCAGCGGCACCACGTCCCACACTCCCGGCAGTAGCGTGCGCGGCTCCGTGACCGCCGCCGAGAGCGTCATCAACCCGGGGCTCTCGACGCGCACCGTGACTAGACCCAGGGCCGCCGCATACCCTCCGCCGTGCCACATCATGCCCCCACCTCCGAGCGCACCGCCGACTCCAGCCAACGCTCGAAGTCCTCGCGATCCCATGCCAACCGCCGGCCGATGCGCCCCGGCTTCGGCAGCCGCCCGCGGCGGACCAGTGTCCGCACCGATTCGCGCGGGATGCGCAGCCGCTGCTCAACGTCCTCGACGTACAGCACCTCAACCCCTTTACCCATGACCGACTCACTCCAGATACGGCCCCGGCGGCACGCCGCCGGGGCGTGGCGGTTAGTACAGGCGCCCATCCAGCGCCGCGAACGGAATGTCATCACTAAACGGATCACCGCCCCCGGCCGGCTCCGGTGCCGGCGCATAGGACTGCTGGGCCGGCGCGCCGCCGTACCCGCCCCCGTTGCCGCCGCCCTCCGAGCCGCCGAGCATCTGCATGTCGCGCCCGACGATTTCCGTTGTGTAGCGGTCCTGGCCGGATTGGTCCTGCCACTTGCGCGTCTGGAGCTGCCCCTCGATGTAGACCCGGGCCCCCTTGCGCAGGTATTCGCCGGCGACCTCGGCCAGGCGCGCCCAGAGAATGACGCGGTGCCACTCCGTCTTTTCCTTGCGCTCCCCGGATTGCCGGTCTTTCCACGTCTCGGAGGTTGCGACGGCGAGGTTGGCCACCGCCGTGCCGCTGCCCGTGTGCCGGATCTCGGGATCGCGCCCGAGGTTGCCGATCAGGATGACCTTATTAACGCCTCTGCTCATGCCGCCCCCTACTCGCTAAAGCTGCGCAGACACGCCTGGTATTGAGCCCAGGCGAATGAATCGACGACATCCAGCTGCCCGTCCCTAGACGCCCGACGCGGGACCGACAGGGCCTCATCGACGATGGCGTGAATCACCGGACGAATGTCCTGCGGCTGACCATCGGCGAGGCTATGCAGCTCCCCGGCCGGGGCCCCCGCCTGGCGGGCCTCCATGATCGAGGAGGACATGCTGTGCATAGCGGCGCAGAGCTCTTGGACCTGCTGGAAGTCGGCTGCGGCCGGGCCTCCCCAAAGGGAGGCGACGGTAAAGGCGCCCGCCCAGGCGCGCCGACGGAAAGAACGAGACCGCTTCATTGGTTGATCTCCGACATTGCAAGCTCCCCGGCCGTCGCCGGGCGCGCGTAGGCCCCCCGGGCGCGGCGGTGGGGCATGTGGGCCTTGGCGGTGGCGATCGCCGCCTCGGCGCTGGATGCGCGGACGTAGGAGGGCGTGCGCCGGTCGCGCCAGTACACCGCCCAAGCCCCTGGGACCAGCGGGCCGCCCGGCCTCGGGAACGGGGTCATGCCTCCACCTCCTGGGCCGAGGCCCTCCCGTCCTTGGTGCCGTAAACGGTGGGGCGGCTTTGCAGCCATGCGCGTACGTCGGCTTCGCGCCAGCCGGTGGCACGTGGTCCGAGCTTGAAGCCTTCCGGGAAGTCGCCGCGTTTCATTGCAGCGTAGAGTCCGCTGCGGCTGTAGCCGGTCAGGTGCTGGACTTCGGGCAGTCGGATGATGCAGTCTTGATCGGCCATGTTCGGGGCCGAGCACCGTGCCGCCAGACGCTCCAGGGCTGGCCCCTGGGCTTCGCGGACACGGGCCGCATGATGGCCTTCGCATTCTTCCAGCTGCGGCTCGACGTGCTCCGTCAGCACCTTTACCAGCCGCCAGAAGGCGCCCCCGGCTTGCCACCCCGAGCCGCTGGCGTTAAGGGGCTCGTCCCTGACGCGATGCAGGGCCTCCTCGAGGAGCTTTGCCGCTTCGGCTTTTCCCATCGTCATGCCTCCACCTCCTGGGCCGAGGCGGTGAGACCCGCCGCAGCCAGCTGCGCCTCGATGGCATCCATCCGCTCGACCAGCGCCTCGACCGCGGCGGACAGCGCGGCGATGTACGCCTCATCCCGTTCCACCCGCACCAGCAGCGGCGGCATGCTGGGGTGGTAGGAGAGGAAGTCGCACCACTGCCGCTGGCTAACCCAGAGCTGGCCCTGGACCTGCGCCCTGTAGCGCTCCGGCAGCTGTCCCTCGGCCAGATACCCGACGTGAGTGCCAGGGGCCGGGCACTTGATCTCCAGCAGCCCCGGATCGCCGACCAGCCCATCCGGCGAGCAGCCCACCCGGCGGTCATCGCGCAGCACCATGCCGACCTGCTCCACCGTGACGTCGCGCATCATCGAGTACAGCGCCCGCGCGTGCGGCTCCAGCTCCTGGCCGCGCCGCACCCAGTAACTGTCGAGCGGCGGATCCGAGGGCTCGCCGGTCAGCCGCTCGGCGACCAGCTGGCACGCCACCCCTTCCAGCTGCGCCGAGGGCTTGAGCCCTTTCGCCGTGAGGATCTTGTCGAACGTGGAGGCCGTGGCCACGCCCAGGCGGGCGTCGATCCATTCCTGGCTGCCCTGGGGCATGTTGAGCACGATCATGCGGTCGCTCCTTCTTCCGTGGTTTCGGTGGCCGGTTCGGCCTCTTGCTGGGGGGTGACGCTGGTGTCGGCTTCGGCGGTCGGCTCGGCTTTCTGGGCCGCCTTCTGCTGGGCCGCCTGCTGCGCCTTGGCATCAAGTGCCGCCCGGGCCTTGGCCAGGGCGCTGGCCGGCAGCTGCTCCAGGGCGGGCACGCCCAGGTACTGCAGGAACCGCTGGGCATCGGCGCCGAGCGCTTCCATGCGGCTGCGCAGCTCCTCGGCCTGCTGCGCGGTGATGTACTGGACTGCGGCCGGGGCGCTGGCCGCTGCGGCGTTGCCGTCATCATCCGCAGGCGCCAGGGAGAGCACGGGCAGGAGCGCGTAGCGCCGCCCGTAGGTAATGGCGGAGCCATACCCCTGCGCGTCGGCCTTTGAGGCCGGCATGAACACCGGCTCGTAAGCGACCCACTCGCCCGATGCGTGATAGATGGCGGTCTCGATCTCGACGCCGCCTTCGACCCGGCGCGGCTCCTGCGTCAGCCACAGCTGATGCCGGGAGAGCACCGGCACGGCTAGCGACAGGACCGCGTCAAGAGTGGCGTAGGTGTTTCGATAGTGGGGGTTTTTCGCGTCCTTCGCGACGCGCCCCCCGATCTCCCCCTGCGCTGCGACCAGCGCCGGGATGATGCTTTCAACTGATGGTGACGTTCTCATTGGAGACCTCCCGCCGCGGCGGCACCGCGGCAATCCATGACGACTACGCCCGGGCGGGGCTGGCGCAGGTACGCGCGGCGCACGCCGGCGAACCGGGTCCAGGCGCCGACCTGGGCCAGAGGGGCGTTAGCGCTGACGTACAGGCGCAGGGTGTGACGCGGGAGCCAGACCTCCAGGCGGAGGAGGCGATCCGGGGCGAGCTGCCCCAACATTGTTGGGTTCATTGCGATTCCTCATGCGTTGGTTGCGCTGCCGGCATGTGCCGACGATTAATTAACGCATAACGTGAGGAACAAGGCAATAACTGCACATAAAAAAACATAGGTGCAAAAAAAAGCCCCGGAGACCGGGGCCTTGCGGTGAATCTTCTAGGGCCTGGCGCTAGCCGATGGCCTGGTAGGTAGCGACCACCCGAGAGCACCGATCCAGCGTGTCCCGAGCCACCACCTCCCGCTCGGAGCCGTCGAGGGACGAGACCATGACCTGCTGCGCTTCCAAGCGCACCAGCGTTCTCAGCTCCGCCACCGAGCTGCCTCTATAGACCAGCATCACGTCTTCGCCCGCCCGCGGCGCCGAGTCCTCCGAGAGGATGAGCAGTTCCCCGACCCGATAGCGCGGCTCCGCCCGGGCATCACTGACCGCCACCGCGTAGCAGAACCGCATCCCATCCGGCGCGACCAGCGGCGGGGCCGGCCAGCCTTCCGCGCCGCCGTCGACGTCCTGCGTGGTGCCCCGCACCGGCACCACGCGGTCATCCTCCAGCCCAGCGAGCCATGCCGCCCGCACGTCGAGCGCCCGCGCGACGGCGAGCAGGTGGTCGCGCGTGATCGACCCATCCCTGATCCAGCGCGACACCGACTGCTCGGCCACCCCCACCGCGTCGGCCAGGGCGCGCTGCGCACCACGCTGCGGGTGCCACCTGTCGAGCGCCGCCCGGAGCCGATCCACGCGCAGCTCCGAGCCCGACGCTTTCCTAGTGGCTGTACCGGACGCCTTCCTGCTGACCGTGTTCTGCATATCGCATCCCCCCCTCTGGACAGGCGCCCGTCATAGGCGCATATTAGGGGTCCGTATCACGCAAAGAGTGAGAAAGACATGGACCCCGACACCTGGAGCTTGATCCTTGACCACCTTGGCGGTCCTCGCCGCCTCCAGGCCTCTGTCGCTGCCGCCTTTGGCGTGAGCGAGCAGAGCGTGAGCCGCTGGAGACGCCAGGGCATGACTGCCCAGCGTGCCCTGCAGGTCGAGCAGCTGACGCAGGGGGCGGTTACTAGGCGCGACATTCGCCCCGATCTTTTTGCCCCATTGCAGCTGGTCAAGACAAACTCATCCACCAGTTTAATCAAGCAGCGCGAGAGTTTCACCCCCGAAACCGAAGGGTCTAGCGCATGAGCATCGAGCAGATGGCCCAGGCGGTCCACGCCCCGCTGCTGCCGCCGGCGCGCAAGCTGCTGCTCATCGGCCTGGCCAACTACGCGGATCAGGACGGGCGCTGCTGGCCGAGCGTCACCACCCTTGCCCACATCGCCGGCCTGTCCCGCCGCCACACCCTGCGGCACCTGGAGGCCCTGGAGACCGACGGCTGGATCGAGCGCCTGCGCCGCTACGACGACGGCAAGCAGATCACCAACGTCTACCAGCTGCACATCTCCGCACGCCTGGCCCGGGGGGGTGACGCCCACGACACCCGGGGGGGTGACGCCCACGACACGGGGGGGGTGACGCCGGCGACACCCAGAACCGTCAGCTTAACCGTCAAAGAGGAGGAGATTAGCGCGCGCGCGTGCGAGCCCCCCGCCGAGGAGCCCACCCAGACCGAAGCGGGCCAGGAGGGCAAGCCCCTGAGCATGGTGGCCATTGCCGAGATCCTGCGCGCCGGCGCCGGCTTCCACGCCAGCATCACCTACGACCAGGCATGGTCACGCCTTCTTCGCCTACAGCCGAGCAAAGAGGAGATAGAGGAAGCATGCCGCCTCGCGGCCGGGAAGAAACCCCGGAGCGTGAGCTACTACGCGGCGATTATCGAGGGGGTGAGAGAGAGAGGCGAGGAGCCGGGCAGCCCGCAAAAGCAACCCGACTCCAGCCAGCGTCGCGCAACCAACACGACACCGAGGAGTGTATCCCATGACGGACTCGCCGAGAAGGACTACAGCCTCCGACCCGAGGACATCGCCAGCAACGAGAAGGGGCTCGCCATCCTGTTTGGCGACACCCTTACCCCCGAGCAGATCGCCGACATGGCCCGAGGCACCGGCTCTCATGGCTGACGGGACCGAGGAGGAGGGCGGTATGGCGGCGCTCGCGCGCGAGTACTACGTCCCGCCCGAGCAGCGGGCCTACACCTACGAGCAGCTGCGCCAGGAGCTGCGCGAGGAGGCCCGGCGCCAGAACGAGCGCATGGCCGCCGAGCGCCGGGAGTGCGAGCAGCGGCGCATCGCCGAGCGCCTGGGGCACAGCGGTATCCCCCCGCGCTTCCAAGACCGCCGCCTCGACAACTGGCACAACCGCACCGAGGACCACCGGCGGGCGCATGCCACCGCCTCCGCCTACGCCCAGCGCTTCCCGCAGCTGCGCGAACAGGGCACCTGCCTGCGCCTGGCCGGCGGGCCCGGGACCGGCAAGACGCACCTGGCGTGCGGGATCCTCGCCAGCGTCATCGAGCAGGGCTACACCGGCGCCTTCGTCACCATGTCCGAGCTGCTGCGCATGATCCGCGCCACCTACCAGGCCGGCGCCGAGCGGCACGAGAGCGAGGTGATCGACGATTTCATCGCTCCCGACCTGCTGGCGCTGGACGAGGTGGGCGTGGCCATCGGCAACGCCGAGACCCGCCGCACCCTGCTGTTCGACGTCCTCAACGGCCGCTACCAGGCGCGTCGCCCCACCATCCTGATCGGCAACCTTACCCCCCAGGAAATTGACCAGTACCTCGGCGAGCGCATCGCCGACCGCCTGGCCGAAGACGGGGGCCTGACCATCGACTGCCGCTGGGCTAGCGAGAGAACGCAACGATGACCGAGACACTGGACGTAGAAACCCCGGCGAGCCGCCGCACGGACCCCGTGAGCAGCGTTCAAGCCGAGGCTGCCACCACCACCAGCGGACGGCGTAAAAGCCAGCAGCGGGCCGCTGCAGCGGCCGTGGAGGCATGGCCAGGGATGACCAGCTCCGAGCTGGCGCGCCACAGCGGCATAGATCGCTACATCCTGGCCCGGCGGCTGCCCGAGATCGAAGGGCGCGCCGTGCTGCGCCTGGGCATGGACCGGGACACGAAAACCGGCCGCCTGGGCGTGCTCTGGTGGCCCCTGTCCACCGCCATCGAGATGCTCGCCGACGTTGTGGCCTGCTCCGCCCACCCCGGCCCAGAGCTGGCGCGCATCCGTGACGTCTACGGCCCGAGCATCGCCGAGCGCGTGCAGGAGGCCCTATGAGCACTCGGGAGAGCGACGCCGCGCACAACCGCGCCCACCTGCCCCAGACCCTGGGCTTCGTCGACGAGCTGCGCGAGGCCTTCGGCGATGACCAGGTGAAGCCCATCTACCTCTACGAGGCCGGCTACGAGGCCGGCCACCAGCCCTATCTGCGCGAAGAAGGCACCAGCTGCGGCGGCGCCTTGCGCGTGATGACGCACTACGGCACCCGCCGTATCGGCCCCCGCGCCCAGCCGGGCACCCCACATGAGCAAGAGAGGTAGCGTCATGGCCGATGAGAGCAGCACCGAAACCCTGCGCCACTACCGTTGCAGCTACTGCGAGCGCATCCGCGCCGAGCAGATTGCCAGCGGCGTGCCCGAGAGCAGGGCCCGCCCGAGCTGGTGGTCTATCGCTGACGGCCCCGAGGACTGCCCCTGCCCCTGGTGCGCCCAGGAGGGCCAACGATGACCGGCATCGGAGAGGTGCGCGCCGCCCTGGAGGAGATCGCAAACGAGGAGATCGCCGAGGCCTTCACCCTTCTGCTCGCCGCCACGGCCCGGCACGCCTATGACGAGGGCTACAGCAGCGGCCAGCTCGACCGATCCGAGGGCCTCCGAGACCCCGACACCTCCTGGGAGTGCAGCCAGGCACGCGCGGACCTGTATCTCGGCGAGGAGGAGGTGTGCCACTGATGACCCGCCTCGATCTGCCCTGGCCACCGAGCACGAACAAATACTGGCGCAACCCGACCGTGCGCGGCCGGGGCCGCACGCTGATCAGCGCCCGCGGCCGCGCCTACCGCACCGAGGTGGCCGCCTGCGCCCTGGAGCAGGGCGTGCGCCGACCCTACCAGGGCCCGCTGCGCCTGGAGATCGCCGCCCATCCGCCCGACCGTCGGCGCCGGGACCTGGACAACTTACTCAAGGCCACCCTCGACGCCCTGGCCCACGCCGGGGTCTACCTAGACGACGAGCAGATCACCGCCCTGGCCGTGCGCCGCGAATCCATCGAGCGCCCAGGCGGCCGCCTGAGCGTGACCATCGCCCCCGAGGAGGCTCCTGCATGACCGACGAGACCCGGCCGCCGCTGCCCAGCCCCTACCACCGCCGCATCCGCGGCGCCGTGCTGGACGTCTACGACATCCAGCTCGCCTACCGCGACGCGATGCGCAACCCCGCCGTGGAGCATGCCGTGAAGAAGCTCCTCTGCCCCGGCCTGCGCGGGAGCAAAAGCCGCGCCGATGACCTGCGCGAGGCCCGCCGCAGCATCGACCGCGCCCTGGAGATGGAGGGGCAGGGATGAGAGCGCAAGGGCGCAGCAGCCTGGCCCGGGCCCTGGCCGACGCGATAGGCCACACCGCCACCGTGCGCCTGATGCGCGCCTATGGCGGCCGCCGCCTGTATATCCCCGTAGCAATCCCCGAGGAGCATCCGCTGGCCGCCGTGCTCGGCTACCGCGCCTGCCGCCCCCTGTCCGAGCGCTGGGGCGGCGAGCGCATCACCATCCCCGACGATCAGACCGCCCTCTTGGATCTGCGCAACCGCAAGATCGCCGAACAGTACCGCGCCGGCGAGCCGATTCGCAGCCTCGCCCGGCGCTACGGCCTCTCCCCTCGCATGGTGCGTAAGGTCCTCGACGCCACCGCATCCAGACACCCTGCCGGGAACCAGTCCCCCCCTGTTCCCAAGCGCGACGAATCAACAGAATGGTGAGATAATGGGAAGAAACTTATGCACAGAGTGATTACGCGATGCTGCCAGACTTCACCGCCGACGAGTTACGGTGCAAAGGCACCGGAGAGCTGCGCCTGGCCCCCGGCTTCGGCCGGGCCCTGCAAGGGCTGCGCGACGCCCTGACCCTGGAGTGGTGCCGAGAAGGGCTGCCCATCGAGGACGCCCACCGCGCCGCCACGATGATCCTCAACAGCGCATGCCGCGCACCGACGCATAACGACGCCGTAGGCGGTCACCCCAGCAGCCTGCATCTGACCGAGGGCGGGCGAGAGACCGGCGGCACCTGCGCGGTCGACGTGCGCGCCCCCGAGACCAGCCCCGAGTACCGCTCCCGCCTGGCCCGCACCGCCCTGCGCCTGGGCTGGAGCGTCGGCTATCACCCCCGCTTCCTCCACCTCGACCTGCGCACCCCCTATGCCGGCCTGCCCCAGGCCGAGTTCGACTACTAAGGAGCCTCCCATGCTGACCTTAACCCCCGTCCTTGAGTACATCCTGGCCATCGCCGGCAGCGCCGTGGCCGCCGCCCTGGTCCACTACGCCAAGCGCGCCGCCGACCGCCTCGGCCTGGAGATCGGCGACCAGGGGGCCCGTACGCTAGACGCCTACGTCGACCGCGCCATCGAGGTGATCAGCAAAGCCGCAGATGAGCGGTATGGACGCCGCGAAGTGGACTGGGATGACCGCGCGCTCGCCGCCACGCAGTGGGTCATGGACCACGCCCCGAAGGCTGCCAAGCGCGCCGGATATGACGCGGCAGACGTTCGCGCCCTGGTCCGCGCACGCCTGGACGCCAAGGACTAACCCCCATGAGCAGCCGGGACACGATGCACGGCCATGCCCCGGGGTACGGAGAGGTGCCCCACCACAGCAATAACGACATCTACGACCAGCTGGTCGATGTGCGCACGGAGCAGGCGTACCAGCGCGGGCGCATGGAGTCGATGGAGACCCGGCAGGACCGGATGGACACCGCCCTCGAGCGGCTGATCGACCGCCTGGAGAAGATCAGCCAGCGCATGTGGTATTTCATCGGCGCCACCGCCGTGGTCAGCGGCTTAGTCGGGTTCCTGGGCTGGTACATGGTCCAGGCCGGGATCCCGCCCCTAGACGGCGCCATCGACCGCGCTGCCGAGCAGATCGAGGAGACTGCCGACTGATGGCGGCGGGACAGTACCGCGAGGGGACAGCGCATGGGTAAGAGCCGCAGCGGAGCGTCTCAGAGCAGGGCGGCGCAGCGGCGAGCCGAGGCCATGCGCTACCGGCTTACCGGCCTGTCTTACGACGGCATCGCCAAGCGCCTCGGGTGCAGCCGCTCGCAGGCGCACCGGCTGGTGACCAAGGAGCTGCAGGAGCTGGCCAAGCAGGCGCGCGAGGACGCCGAGGCCGTGCGCGAGATGGAGCTGGCCCGCCTGGACCGGCTGCAGCAGGCGCTCTGGGAGCAGGCCACCGACGATGGCAACCACGGCGCCGTGGACCGCCTGCTGCGCGTCATGGAGCGCCGCGCCAAGCTGCTCGGCCTCGATGCCCCGCAGCGCGTGGCCCCCACCCAGCCCGACGGCGAGCAGCCCTGGGCCCCGCAGTACATGAGCGAGGAGGAGCGCGCCCAGCGCGTTCTGGAGCTGCTGCAGTCCGCCGGCTACGACCCCGAGGGCGGCGACGGTGACAGCGGAGAATAACCTCCCCAGCCGCACCGAGTTGGCCCAATACCTACAGCGCATGGCCCCGGCCCAGCGCGCCGAGCTGATGGCCCTGGTGAACGGCAGCGCCGGCGACCGCCGCCTACAACACCTGCTCGACTTCTGCGAGGAGACCACACCCCAGTGGCACTGGCGCTGGCACTACCAGCAGGCCATCTCCGAGCAGTTCGAGCGCTTGAAGCGCAGGATCATTGACCGCCTGCTGCTATCCGTTCCCCCGCGCCACGGCAAGAGCGAGCTGGTCACCGTGCGCGGCGCCGCTCATCTGATCGACCGCGACCCCAGCTCCCGCGTGATCATCGGCGCCTATTCGCAGTTCCTGGCTAACAAGTTCAGCCGCAAGACCCGCGCCCTGCTGCGCGAGCGCGGCATCCCTCTATCGAAAGAGGCGCGGGGCGTCGATGACTGGGAGACGGCAGCCGGCGGGGGCGGGCGCTACGCGGGCATGATGGGCGGCGTCACCGGAGCCGGCGCCGACGCCATCGGCATTGACGACCCGGTCAAGAGCCGCCTGGAGGCCCAGAGCCCGACCTACCGCGAGCGCGTCTGGGACGCCTACAAAGACGACTTCCAGACCCGGCTGGAGCCCGGCGGGATCATGTGGCTGATTATGACGCGCTGGCACGAAGACGACCTCGCCGGGCGCATCCTGGCCAGCGAGGAGGCCGACGATTGGGCCGTCATCAACCTCCCCGCCCTGGCCGAGGAGGGCGACCCCCTGGGCCGGGCCCCGGGCGAGGCCCTCTGCCCAGAGCGCTACGACGAGAAGGCCCTGGAGCGCGCCCGGCGGATCATGGGCGCCACCTTCGACGCCCTCTACCAAGGCCGGCCCACCGCCGCCGAGGGCGGGATCATCAAGCGCGCATGGTTCCGCTACTTCGACCCCGTTACCGAAGCCAAGGAATCGCAACAGCGCGTGCAGAGCTGGGATACCGCCACCAAGGCCCAGGAGATCCATGACTACAGCGTCGGCACCACCTGGGACCAGACCCTGAGCACCCACCGGCTGCGCGACGTCCACCGCGAGCGCCTGGAGTACCCCGAGCTGCGCCAGGCCGTGATCCGCTACGCCCAGAAGTGGGATCCCGACGTGGTGCTGATCGAGGACAAGGGCAGCGGCTCGAGTCTGATCCAGGACCTGCGCGCCGAGAGCCGCCTGCCAGTCATCGCCATCGAGCCCGAGGCCGACAAGGAGACACGGCTCAGCGTCGAGTCTGGCTGGTACGCCAGCGGGATGATCGAGCACCCCGCCGGCGCCCCCTGGCTCGCCGAGTTCGAGGCCGAGCTGACCGCCGCCCCGAACGGGGCCTACTGGGACCAGTGCGACTCCACCAGCCAATACCTGCGCTGGGCCAAGGCCCGCCTGGGCCGCATGACCCACGCCAGCACCGGCTCCCGGGGCACCCAGACCCTCGCCGACTTCGCCACCGACGCCAACGCCCTCAACGCCGAGACGGGCTACGCACGCCTGCGCGGGCGCACCGACACCAGAGGATTCTGACTATGGCACGCAAAGCCGATACCCGCGTCTACGCCGCCACCGACCGCATGCGCGCCCTGAGAGGCTTCACCGAGCCCCTGTTCCGCAACGATGACCCCGTGCTGCAGCGACGCGGCGCCGGTGATCTGGAGATTTACCGGGAGCTGCTGCGCGATGACCAGGTGGCCGCCATGTACGGCCAGCGCTTCCTGGGCACCACTAGCGCCGAGTGGAGCGTGGAGCCGGCTAGCGAGCGGCGCAAGGACAAGGCCGCCGCCGACTGGCTGAAAGAGCAGCTGCAGAGCCTGGAGTGGGACACCATCACCCACCAGATGCTCTACGCCAGGCACTACGGCTTTGCCACCGCCGAGATGATCTGGGCCCGCGACGGCAGCAAGGTGGCCATCTCCGACATCCGCGTGCGCGACCAGCGGCGGTTCAAGCTGCGCACCGACGGGGGCCTGCAGCTGATGGATGACACCATCACCGGCATCCCGATGCCCGAGCGGAAGTTCTGGACCATCGTGGTCGGCGGCGAAAACGCCGACCAGCCCTACGGCCGCGGCCTGGCCCACCAGCTCTACTGGCCCGTGTTTTTCAAGCGCTCCGGCGTGAAGTATTGGATGGTCTACCTGGAGCGCTTCGCCCAGCCCACCCCGAAGGCCACCATGCCTGGGGCGCAGATCGACGATCCCGAGAGCCGCAAGAAGGCCCTGGCGATGCTGGAGGCCGTGCAGGTGGACAGCGGCGTCCTGGTCCCCGAGCACATCAACCTGGAGCTGCTAGAGGCCAGCCGCAGTGGCACCGTCGATTACGACACGCTCAAGGGCGGCATGGACCAGGCCATCGCCAAGCTGATCGTCGGCCAGTCCCTGACCTCGGACCCCAGCGGCGGGCAGTACAAGGCCGACGTGCAGGAGGACGTGCTCCACCGGCTGCAGAAGGCCGACGCCGACCTGGTCAGCCAGTCTTTCCACCGCGGCCCCCTGGCCTGGCTCATGGAGTGGAACTTCCCGGGCGCGCGCGCCCCGAGCATCTGGCGCGACATGGAGCCCGAGGAGGACCTGAACCAGCGCGCCGAGCGCGACAAGAGAATCAGCGAGCTGGGCTACCGCCCCACCCAGGAGTACATCGTCGACACCTACGGCCCCGGCTGGGAGCCCGCACAGAGCCCTACAGCGGACGCAGGCATGCCCCCGGTGCCAGGGGGCGGCCCTGAGTTCGCCGAGGCCCCAGAGAGCCAGAAGGGCGACCAGGAGGGCATCGCCGAGGCCGCCCGGCGCAGCG
Source organism: Halomonas sp. (assembly GCA_046540755.1). Classification (GTDB taxonomy): domain Bacteria; phylum Pseudomonadota; class Gammaproteobacteria; order Pseudomonadales; family Halomonadaceae; genus Halomonas. Next base: position 14,807 of record JBKHEO010000015.1, read on the forward strand.
CCCGGAACTACCCCGAGGTCCTGGGCGAGCGCGTCGCCGAGCTGCTCGACTACCTGGAGACCACTGACGACGTGGCCGGATTCCGACGCCACCTCGCCGAGCTGGTCGAGTCCAAGCCGCCCGAGGAGGCCGTGGAGAAGCTGCACCGCCACGGCCTGGCCGCCCGGCTGCTCGGGCAGCTGCGCAAGCAGCGGAAGTAACCATGAGCGCCGGCTTCGACTTCGACGTATCCCCGGCCAAGGCCATCGAGTATTTCCGCGAGAAGGGCCTGCAGCCGACCTTTGACTACCGCGACCTGGACGCCGAGGAGCATCAGCAGGCGTTCACCGTCGCCAAGATGCTCGACGTGGACCTGCTCGGCACCGTGCGCCAGGCCCTGGACACTGCCCTGGCCGAGGGGCGGACCTTCGAGGATTTCAAGGCCGAGCTGGTCCCCACGCTGAAGGCGAAGGGCTGGTGGGGCCGGCAGCCCGTGACCGACCCGATGACCGGCCAGACGGTGGAGGCCGAGCTGGGCAGCACCCGGCGGCTGCAGACCATTTTCCGCTCCAACCTGCAGGACGCCTACGCCACCGGGACCTGGGAGAAGATCGAGGCCCAGGCCGAAGAAGCCCCCTACCTGCTCTACAGCGCCATCGACGATCACCGCGTGCGCGAGGACCACCTGGCCCTGGACGGGACCGTGCTGCCCGCCGATGACCCGTTCTGGTCCACGTTCTACCCGCCCAACGGCTACAACTGCCGCTGCGACGTGCTGCAGCTGTCCGCCGCCGAGCTGGAGGAGATGGGCCTGGAGCCCAGCTCGGCCCCCCCTGAGATCCAGACCCGCACCTGGACCAACCCCCGCACGGGCAAGACCCGGCAGCTGCCCAAGGGCATCGACCCCGGCTGGGATCACAACCCCGGCCAGGTGCGCCTGGAGCGCAAGAAGGAGATCCTGCAAGAGAAGCTCCAGGCCCTGCCCGAAGACATGCAGCCGGCCAACCTCGCCGCCCTGCTCGCCGACGGCCCCGAGGCGGTTAGCGAGCTACGCGCCAAGGCCAAGGCAGAGAAGGCCGCCGAGCGCGCCCAGGAGGCCGAGATCAAGGCCGCCAAGGCGCAGCTGCAGGCCATCATCGAGGGCAAGGCCGAGGACCCCGGCAAGTGGAAGCAGAAGGCGCTCAAGCAGCTGCAGAAGTCCAAGCGCTGGAGCGAGGCCGGCCCCGTCGAGCGCATGGCCGCCGTGGAAAAGCGCGCCAAGGAACTCAAGCAAAAGCACCAGCTGCAGGCCAAGCTATCCGGCTACAAGAAAAGGATCCTCGAGGGGAAAGAGCCGACCCCGGCGCAGGCCGACGCCCTGGCCAGCCTACCCGAGGGCGAGCGGGAGAAGTTCCTGGCCAAGGTGGAGGCCGAGAAGGCCGCCCAGGAGCAGGCCGCCGCCGAGGCGAAGGCCAACGCCGAGGCCCAGGCGCAGCTGGAGCTGTACCAGGAGAAGAAGGCGCCGCCGATGGAGTACGCGGCGCTCAAGAAGCTACTCGCCAGCGGCGACGCCGAAGACCTGTCGCCGGCCGAACTGCTCGAAGCCGTCCAGAGCAAGGCCGCCGAGCTGAAGGACTACGGCAAGAAGAAGCAGCTCGCCGCCGGCTACAAGAAGAAGGTCATCGCTGGCGAGAACCCCAGCGAGAAGCAGGTGCAGGCGTTTACCGCCCTGTCACAGGCGGACCAGGACGCCATTGTCGAGGAGATCGAGGCCGCCCAGGCCGAGAAGGCCGAGGCCAAGAAAAAGGAGAAGCTCGCCAGCGAGTGGATCAGCGCCCACTCGCAGAGCATGAAGGCACCGGCCGAGGCGGAAGACTTCGTCAACGGGCTGTCGGCCGACGAGCAGCAGGCCCTGGCCCAGGCCGCGGTCGAGGAGATGGGCGAGATCCCGGTCCACGATGAGCTGGCCGCCGCGCTTGAGCAGGCCGTCGAGCACCTCGCCAAGACCGGCGGCACCGACCTGCCCAAGAAGGCCCTCTACGCGGTCAACAGCGCCCCCAAGGAGCTGCAGGAGCAGACGCTGACCAAGGCCCTGGCCGGGGGGGCGACCCCGGACGATGTGGCCAACCTGGAGGCGCACATCAAGGTTCACGGCGACCCCGGGACCTGGAAGCCGACGCCGCAGTACGAGACGGTGCCGGTCGAGCTGGAGTTCGACCAGACCCTCGAGAGCTACTTCAAAGACGCCCTCGACGCGCTGCAGTTCAACAAGCCCCCCACGCTCGCCGACCAGATTGCCCTGGCGCAGCTGCCCCCGGGGCAGTTCCAGGAGCTGGTCGATCTACAGCACGACCTAGAGGAGCCCAATGCCGCCGCCGCGCTCGGGGAGATCAAGGAGTGGTGGGCCTCCCTGAGCGAGGCCGAGCGTGCCGAGAAGAAGGTGCAGGCCCAGGCCGCGAAGCAGGTGGCGGACGAGCAGAAGCAGAAGGACAAGGAGGCCCAGCAGGAGGCCCAGCAGGAGGCCCAGGAGAAGGTCCAGGAGAAGGTCTCGGATCTGCTCATGGACCTGCTCAACGGCCATGAGACCGACGTCTCCTCCGAGGCCGAAGCCGGCATGCTCTCCGCCGAGGAGCGCAAGCAGCTAATCGCCTTCCTCAAGGATGCCGGCGAGCATGAAGTCATCAAGGACCTGCAGGACATCTTCGATTGGTGGGATGACCTCGACTCCGAGCAACAGCAGTTCTACATCAACGAGAAGGCTTCCAGCGAAGCGCAAAAAGCCGCCGAGCAGGCCGAGCTGGACGGGGGCACAGCCGGCGAGAAGCTGGACTCCCATACCACGGTGGTGACCGCCGAGCTGATCTCAGCGCTGGAGCAAGGCAAGCCCGCCGTCGGCCCCAAGGCCGCTTTCTTCCACGCCCTGTCTGAGGGGCAGAAGGCGGCGCTCATCGAGGAGATGAAGAAGTCGGGCATAGATGACGTCGCCGAGCAGCTGCAGACGCTCAAGGAGGTGTGGGCGACCTTCGACGCTAAGACCCAGGCACAGATCCTCAATGACAATCACAGCAGCCTGAATGACGCCGGCAAGTACACCGACGCCGCGGATCTTTGGGACCTCATGGACCAGAAGGGGATGCTCGACCAGGAGGCGGGCGGCGATGAGCCTTGGCCCTTCCCCGAGTATGACCCGGCGGAGGAGGTCATCGACCAGATACCCCAGCCGGAGGGGCTGGGCAACGATGAGCACGTCACCCTGACCCAGGCGATGGAGGACCTGGCCGCCGGCTATGCGCAGCTGACGAAGAAAGAGCAGTACATCATCAAGGACCTGGCCGACATTCCGAACGGCCCAGAGCTGCAGGCCCACCTGTACCTACTGCTGGAGAAGTCTGGCGCGGGGGAGAAACCCCTCGATCTGATGACCAGCCTGATGTGCGATAAGGCCATCGGCTACTTCGACGAGCCCGCAGCCGAGGCCGCAGCCGAGGCCGCGCCCGAATTGCCGTTCCCGGCCTATGACCCGAGCCAGGACATCGTCGAGCAGGTGGTCAAGCCCGAGGCGATGAGCGAGGGCTACTTCGATAAGCTAATGCTTATGGTCGGGGACGCCGAGAAGAACGGATGGCCGCCGACCGAGGGTGAGAAGGATATATTCAAAGCGGCTCCGCCGGAGTTCCAGGCGCACGTCTACTACCTGCTGGAGCAGGCCGGCGCGACCCAGTCCGCGCTTGCCCCCCTCAAGGAGGCCCTATCCCCGGAGGCCCAGGAGTACCTCGGCAAGACCGCGGGCAGCCCCTCCGAGAAGGCCTCGCCAGAGCCCGAGCCCGAGGGGCAGATCCACGCCGATGCCCTGACCAAGGTCGGCGGGCAGAAGGGCTCCAACCCTGGCGGCACGTTCCTCGACACCAAGACGGGCAAAAAGTGGTACATCAAGACCCCGAGTGACCCCGAGCAAGCCAAGAGCGAGGCCCTGGCCGGGCAGCTCTACGAGGCCGCCGGCCTGCACGTTCCGCACATCGAGACGCTGACCATCGACGGCAAGCTCAACATCGCCTCGGAGCTGATCGAGGGCGTCGAGCAGACCAAGCCCCAGGAGCTGGCCAAGCTATCCGGCACCCTGGAAGGCATCGCAGTCGATGCCTGGCTGGGTAATTGGGATGTGGTCGGCCTGGAGTACGACAACCTGCTGCGCCACGGCAACAAGGCGCTGCGCCTCGACCCCGGCGGCGCCCTCGAGTACCGGGCCCAGGGCGGCATGAAGGGGGCCGCGTTCGGCGACAAGGTAACCGAGCTGGAAACCCTGCGCGACCGGAGCATCAACGCCCAGGCGGCCGAGGTGTTCAAGCACGCCACCGAGGAGCATATCCGTATCGGTGTCCAGCGCCTGGCCGAGTTGCCCGAGTCCACCATCCGGCGGCTCGTCGAGAGCAGCGGCCCCGGCGACAAGGCGCAGCGCAACGCCCTAGCGGAGAAGCTGCTCGCCCGGCGCCGGGATCTGATCCAGCGCTACCTGCCCAAGCACAGCCCCCGCGCGAAGGGCTCGCATGTACGCTCCGAGGAGTACCAGGAGATCAAGGAGGCCCGGCAGAAGGGGCTCAGCATCCCGACTGACCGAGACGAGATCGAAGACCAGGAGACGCTGGTCTGGCACGAGAAGGACCTCAAGGGCAGCCCCCAGACCCGGGCGCAACTCAAGGTGCGCGGGCGCGCCGCGGAGCGCATCGAATCTATGGTCGCCCAGAGCGCACCAGGCGGGGGGCAGGGGGACCTGGGCCAGGAGGTGTCCAAGCTCGGGCTAACCGCCATCAAGGGCATCGGCGCCAACGCATCGAACAGCGGGCTGCGGCAAGTGGACAAGGAGCGCATCTGGGATTTCATCGACAAGTACCACGATGCACTCAAAAAGGCCCAGGAGGCACGCAACAAGGGGCAGCTATCCCAGGACGACATCGACGCATGGCAGGCCAAGGCCAAGCCGTGGGTCGACCATCTCGAAGCCCTGGCGCAGAAGAAGATCGGCGAGCCGTTCGACCCGGCGTTTCCCGGGACGTTCGACCCCGAGGCGTTGAGCCTGGTCCCGCGCGCCAGCAGCACAGGATTGCAGTGGACCCAGAGGCGGGGGATGCCCTACAACTGGCGCACTATCGAGAAGGGCTACGCGCAGGACAAGGGCCAGGAGCTACCCAGCCGGGGCGCCGACCTGCTCTACTTCGAGGCGCAGATCGAGGGGGCCCAGGTGCGCTTCTTCCCCGACCGCCAGGGGCAGCTGGCGCTCAAGAACCGCCTGGAGATCATCGTCCCTGGGGCCGAACAGGAGACCGCGGAGATCCCGGCCAAGGTGCTTGAGGAGCTGGGGATCAATGCCGAGCGCCCTAGTGCCGAGGATGCCGAGGAGCTGTACCTAACGCAGATCCTCGAGCATCGGCGCCAACTCCTCGCGGTCGAGCGGGAGCTGGGCCAGATCAAGGACCAGGCGCAGCGCATCGAGCGCCTCAAGGAGCTGGCGAGCGAGGGGCTATCCAAGCGCATCGACAAGTTCCCCGACTACGACCCCCGGGGCGAGCGCACAGGGCTGGGCACCCACCGGCACAATCGCTTCCGGCCCGACCTGCAGGACGATCCGGGGTGGGGGCGGTTCAAGAGCGACTATCGCCTCTACCATGAGAACACCAACGATGACATGCCCAGCTCTATCCGTAACATCCTCAATAGCGGCGGCATGATGGCCTCGACCACGGAGAAATTGCGCCGTGGCATCCCGATGGGCGGACTGAGCCCCAAGGCGGACCTGCGCACCGGCGGGGCCGATTATGTCTTCACCCGGCTAAAGACGAAGAACAAAGCGAACACGCAGGAGGGGTTCGTCTGGAAGGCCGACCACATCGCCCGGCTGGACTCGATCAGCTACGACGCTGACCGCTTCGGCTCGGTCGAGAATGACACCCACCGCCGTGCGCGCAAGACCGGCGTCAAAGAGTGGCGCAGGGCCGCTCAGAACAGCACAAACGAGGTGGTCTTCAAGAACAGCCTATCCCTGTTTGACGGCCTGGAGCGCATCAACGCCAGGAGCACCAAGGATCGCGATGATATAATCAAGGTTTTCCGTGAAGCGGGCTACGAGAAGTTCCCCGACGGGCGCGCACTGGAGGAGGTAATCAAAGTGCGCGATAAGGCGTAAGGAGGAAACAATGAGCCAAGACCTGCGGGGCGTCGAGCTGCCCGAGGATTTCCCTCGGCGCGGGCCTGTCGTAGTTTCAGTGCGTCTTGGCGTCCTGCGCCTGCTCGCCGAGGTTTTCCAGACGCGCCAGGGCATCGTTGCCCTAGAATCGGGCTGGCAGGACTCCGGTGGACGTTTCTTCGCCGTGCGCGGTGCGCGCCTTGAGCCCGCCACAGCCCTGAGCGGCGCATGGAACGTAAGCAGCGCCCCTCGGGAGGATTTCCCTGGCGGCCCGCCATCTTTTGTGACCCTCGATCACCTTGGGACGAGGAACTACCAGCTATTCAGCGAGACCTGGGAGGAGTTCCTGCCCGAGCGCGAGCGCTGGGGCCTGACGCGCGAGCTGGCCCGCGAAGTGCTGAAGATTGATCAGATCGAGGCCGGCGAGATCACCCTGTAACGAGAAAGGGGGCCCGAAGGCCCCCCGAGTGCCACCAGGCAGCGCAGGGCGCGCTACCAGCCCACATCCTCCCAGGGGGGATCCACCGGCACCGCCCTCTCTTGGTAAACCCCGCTCCTGTCCGCCCAGGCCGCCCAGACGCCGAACACCGCCTCCCGATACTGCGGTCCTTGGCGCTCCATCACCCGGTCTTTGAAGTTCGGGTAGTCCACCTGCAGGGCTTCCTCCGAGAGCGCCAGCATTAGGCAGTTACGGCTGACCACCGCCCGGAACGGATAATCCGCCCCCGGCGTGGCGAACACCTGCGCCCCCGGGAACAGCTCCTCGATGTGCCCCGGTTGCCGGGAGCGCACCAGCAGCGGATCGTCCGGCACCGGCCCCCGCAGCGCCTCAGCCAGCCCATCACCCCGCCCTCGGTCGAAGCGCACGATGGATACCGCCCCCTTGTCCGTGAATAGATACATGGCTACACCCTCCCCGTGTGGCCGAAGCCGCCCGTGCGGGCCGTCGCCTTGGCGAAGTCGTCTACGACCTGGAACATCGGCTGGAGTACCGGCATCAAGAGCAGCTGAGCGATGCGCTCCCCCTGCTCGATGCGCGCGATCTCGTCGGAATCGTTGTGCAGGATGACCCCGATCTCCTTCTGGTAGTCCGAGTCGATGACGCCGATACCCTGCGCCACCCGCAGCCCCCGCTCCAGCGAGAGCCCCGAGCGCGAAGCGACGATGCCGGTCACATCCTGCACGGCAATGTGTACCGCCAGGCCGGTGCCGAACATTGCCCGCTCCCCCGGCGAGAGAAACCAGTCGGCGCGCTCCCGCGGGAGCTGCTGCTTGCAAGACATGGCCCGCAGATCCACCCCGGCAGAGCCGGGAGTGGCCGGGGCGGGCATTGGGTACTCCGTGCCGATGCGCGAGTCCAACACCATTAGGTCGAGATACTGTTTCACTTGGCGCCTCCTGCATTGCGGATGTCGGTGATGCACGGGACCCCGCGGAGCGGGGAGAAGGTGACCTCGACCTCTCGCCCCTTAAAGGCGGGCAGGCCGTAGGCGAGCATGCAATCGGGGCGGGTGTAGAGCACCACCCGCTCCCCGGCGGGCGTGTCGATGGCCACCACCCAGCGCGTATTCCCCATGCGGCTGCGCGGGCGACGGTGGAGCAGGGACAGGCGCCCCCTGACGGTTTCATTCATGGCCGGGCCCCTTTGGCGATCAGATAGCCGCGATGCGTGAGTAGATAGGCAGGCGCCGGATCCCCCGGGATCGACGTGATGGCCTGGCGCACCAGCCCCTTGTCGATCAGTGCCTCCAACGCCGGCCCCTTGGGCAGTTCCTCCGGGCCGACGGGGCAGAAGTAGGCCCCCCGCTGCAGGAGGTGGCGCACCACCTCCTCCTCCCTCGTATGCAGTGCCTCAGTCATGGCGTAACTCCTTCGCGTTGGTTGCGCGTTGTGTAACCCAGTAACCACCAATCTACAGCAGCCACGCTAAAACTCAAGCAATGAGTGAGAAAAAGGGCAGGAATAAGTCCCCCCCTACAGCATAGGGTGATAGATGGCGACTATATGAGCATCCAATAGCGGAGGGACCGATGCAGACCATCCCCATCTTCCGCCCCGGTGCGCACCGCGCAGCCAGCGGCGATGAAATCACCTTCAGCGAGGCCGACCTGCAGGCCTCCGTGGACGCCTACGACCCCGCCCTCCATGAGGCCCCGCTGGTGGTCGGCCACCCCAAGGACAACGCCCCCGCCTACGGCTGGGTCTCTGGCCTGGGCCTGGGCGAGGACGGGCACATGGAGGCCCAGACCACGCAGGTGGATCCGTCCTTCGCCGAGCTGGTCGAGGCCGGGCGCTACAAAAAGCGCTCCGCCTCTTTCTACAGCCCGAACAGCCCGAACAACCCCAAGCCCGGCGTCTACTACCTGCGCCACGTCGGCTTTCTGGGCGCCCAGCCCCCGTCGATCAAAGGCCTCCCTGACGTGAACTTCTCCGAGCAGGAGGAGGGCGTCGTGGAGTTCGCCGACGAGTTCCTGATCGCCAACCTGTTTCGCCGCGTGCGCGAGTGGCTGATCGAGAAACACGGCACCGACACCGCCGACGATGTCATCCCCGGGTACGCCATCGAGGACCTGGAAGAAGAAGGCCGCATGCGCCGCGAGCAGGACAAAGAGGGCGCCTACCCCGAGTACGCCGAACCCACCGAGCCCACTACCCCCGGAGACCCCCCGATGACGAAAGAAGAGCTGGAGGCGAAGGCCGCCGAGCTGGAGGCCGAGCGCCAGAGACTGGCCGCCGAGCGTGCCGAGTTCGCCGAGAGCCAGCGCGAGCTGGACAAGAAGGGCCTGCGCCTAGAGCTGGAGCAGATCGCCGCCGAGGGGCGCATCCCCCCGGCCCACGTCGACGCCCTGGTGGAGTTCATGGCCCAGCAGGAGCAGGGCACCGACCAGGTGGCCATCGAGTTTGGCGAGTCAGCCGAGCGCCTGGCCCCGCGCGAGTTCATGCGTCAGTTCCTGCGCTCCCTGCCCAAGGCCATCGACTACGCCGAGCACGCCCCGGGCGAGAGTGCCGGCGACGGCATGAGCCTGCATGAGAAGGCCGAGCGCGCCCGCGCCTACCGCACCCGCCAGGCCGAGGCCGGGCGGGAGATCAGCTTCAGCGAGGCCGTGCGGGCCGTGACCGCCGGCACCGATCAGTAAGAGGACCCAACCCATGATGCGCACTGAGGGACTGACCAAGAACTTCGACGCCGAGGCGCCAGTGGCCCCGCACCGGATCGTCACCTTCGGCACCAAGGATTACCTGGCGCAGCAAGCCAGCGGCACCAGCACCTACATGCTGGGCGTTGCCGACAGCCTGGGCGCCGAGGACGCGGGGGACCCGCTGGACGTAATCCTCGACGGCATCGCCCACGTCGACTACGGCGCCGAGGTGAGCCGCGGCGAGCCGCTGACCGCCGACGCCGATGGCAAGGCCGTGCCGGCCTCCACGGGCAACCACGTCGTCGGGTACGCGATGCACACCGGCGCCGCCGGTGACCGCGGCTCCGTGCGCGTGATGCCGCACCTCCACGCCTAACCCGACCCCGAGGACTGACTGATGGCCCGACATGCCCCCTTTCCCATCGACGAGCACCTGACCCAGATCGCGCTCGCATACCACAACCGCGACTTTATCGCCGACCGCGTGATGCCCCGCGTCACTGTCGGAAAGCAGGAGTTCAACTACTACGTCCACAACAAGGGCGACGCCTTCACCGTCCCCGAGACCCGCGTCGGCCGTAAGAGCCGGCCGAACGAGGTCAGCTTCGAGGCCAACGAGCGCACCGACTCCACGCGCGACTACGGCCTGGACGATGTGATCCCGCATAGCGACATGGAGAACGCCGACGAGCGCTACAACCCCCTCGACTACAGCACGGAGATGCTCTCCGAGCTGCTGGAGCTGGACCGCGAGCGGCGCGTCGCTGAACAGACCTTCAACCCCGACACCTACGGCTCGAGCCACACCGAGGCCCTGAGCAGCACCGACAAGTGGGACACCCCGGACAGCAAGCCGCTGCAGGCCCTGACCGACGCCATCGAGACCCCGCTGGTCCGCCCGAACGTCCTGGTGCTGGGCAGCAAGGCGTGGACGAAGCTCTCGATGCACCCGGAGCTGGTCAAGGCGATGCACGGCACCAGTGGCGATGCCGGCCGGATCAGCCGCAGCTTCCTCGCCGAGCTGCTGGAGATCGACGAGATCCTGGTCGGCCAGGCCTTCGCCAACAGCGCCAACCAGGCCCAGGACCCCAACATCAAGCGCCTATGGGGCAACCATGCCGCGCTGATCTATCGCAACTCCAACGCCACCACCCGCGGCGGCGTCACCTTCGGCCTTACCGCCCAGTGGGGCGACCGAGTGGCAGGGCAGTGGGAGGAGCGAGACGCGGGGCTGCGCGGCGGCACGCGGGTGCGCGTGGGCTGGAGCCTGCGTGAACTCGTGGTCGCCCCTGACGTGGGCTACCTATTCCAAGACGTCGTGGAGTAAGAACATGCGCTACGAGACCATCCGCAACGTGCGCTCCCGGGGGAAGCTCTACCCCCCGGGCTCCTCCGTGGACCTGCCCAAAGAGCAGGGCGAGCCCCTGGTGGCCGCCGGCGCCCTGCGCCCGGCCCCCGCCCCGGCGAAGGGCAAGCAGCCCCCGGACCCGGAGGAGTAACCCGTGCCCTACCTGAGCGTCGACACCTTCCTGGCCCGCTATCTGGACGCCGACGAAGCCCGTCAGCTGCTAGGCCAGAACGCGGACGGGGAGGTGCCGGCGCAGGGGCGAGAGACTGCCGAGCTAGCCATCGAGCGAGCCGGCATGGAGCTGAACAGCCGCCTGGCCCCGCGCTACCCCGTCCCCGTCCCGCATCCCCCCGCGGAGCTGGAGGACGCAGTGGGGGCGCTGGCCAGGCGGCGCCTTTACACCTTCTCGCCGCCCGAGTCCGTGACGCAGGAGGCCGAGCGCGTGCGCGCATACCTCGACGAGGCCGGGCAGGGCGTGCGCCAGATCCACGGCCTGAGCCCCGCAGCTACCCCACCGGCTGGTGCCAGCGGGGCAGGGCTGCGCGGGCGGGCTGACCGAGAGATGACCCGCGAGACCCTCTGGAGCGACCCGTGGAAATAGAGATCCAGGGCACCGTCGGCGAGGCCCTGAGCCAGCTAAAGGCCAAGGCGGCCGACCGGCGCGCGGTTCACCGCGAGATCGGCCGTCGGATGCAGACGCGGATCAAGATGTGCTTTCGCACCAGCACCAGCCCCTACGGCGAGCATTGGCCCTCGCCGGTGCTGCGCCAGGGCGCGCCGCTGCGCGACACCGGCCGGCTGATGGGGAGCATCGACTACCTGGCCGACGCCGAGCAGGTGCAGATCGGCACGAACGTGCGCTACGCCCCGACGCACCAGTACGGCGCCACGATCCGGCCGAAGAACGTGCGCTGGCTGAAGTTCGCCGACGCCCAGGGCGGGGCCATCTTCGCCAAGGAGGTGACCATCCCGCAGCGGCGCTTCCTGCCCGACGAGGGCCTGCCCGAGAGCTGGCAGGCCAGCGTGAGCGAGGTCATCGGAGAGCACCTGAATGGCGGCGACTGAGACCCACTTCCTCGACGCCGAGGACGCGCTGCTCGCGCGCCTGCGCGAGAGCTGCCCCGACGCCCGCGCCGTGGGCAGCGTGGCCGACATGGCGGCGATGGAGCAGCGCCAGCAGACCACCCCCGCCCTGTACGTCCTCTACGACGGCTACACCCCAGGCGAAGACGTTGGGCGCGGCAGTATTCAGCGCATCACCCAGCGATGGCTGGTGATCTGCGCCGTGCGCCACGTCGCAGCCCCGCAGGCCAGCCAGAGCGCCCGCGAGGACGGCGGCCGGCTGCTATCACAGGTGCTGGCCGCCCTGCAGGGCTGGAGTCCGCAGAAAGGCCGATATAGCCCCCTGCGCCTAGCCGCAGCCCCGCCCCCCGAGTACCAGGCCGGCTTCGGATACCTGCCGACCGCCTGGGACATGACCCTGACCACCCGCGGAGAGCACTAGAGATGAGCCAGACTGTTACGCGCGATTTTTCCCACCTGGGCACCGGCGAACTGATGATGCGCCGGCGCGGCAGCGGCGCCCCCTTTATCCCCGTCGGCAATGCCTCGGAAGTGAAGTTTGCCGTCAGCACCGACGAAAAGACCCAGCGCGACTACCGCACCCCAGGCGGCGGCACCCGCAACCGCATCGAGCGGATCAACAGCGTCACCCTGGAGTGCCAGGTCTTTGACCTGAGCCCGCGCAACCTCGCCATCGTCGTCTACGGCGAGCAGAGCGAGATCGCCGAGGGGACGGCCTCCGAGGTCATCACCGCATACGCCGGCGGATACAACCCACTCAAGCGCCCCGGCGCCCACAGCGTGGCTGTGTACGAGGATGACGGCAACGGCGAGAAAGGGACGGCCGTCGATGAAAGCTATTACGAGCTGGACAAGGGCTGCCTGGTGCTGACCGAGGCTGGCGCTGACCTGGACGGCCAGACCCTGCACATCGAGTACGAGCACGGCGAGATCCAGGTCATCGAGGCCCTGCGCAACACCGGCTACGAGTACGAGGCGACCTTCCGCGGCACGAACGAAGCCAACGGCGCCCCGTTCGCCGTGGACATTCACCGCCAGCGCTTCGCCCCGACCGATGAGCTCTCGCTGATCGGCGATGATTTCTCGCAGCTGCAGATGAAGGCCTCGGTCCTGAGCGACGCCGGGCGAGGGGCGGGCGAGTCCGCCTTCTTCCGGCTCCAGATGGGCAATGCCCAGCAGTAAGTACCCGCGGGGGCTCCGGCCCCCGCCCCGCTAGGGGGCACGCATGTCTGACCTGACCACCCGGATCATCCTCACCCTGCAGGACCAGGCGAGCCGGGGTATCGAGGCGGTGCGGCAGGCCTGGGAAGGCATCGGGCGCAGCGCCGAGGAGCAGACCGCAGCGGCCCGAGACGCCCTGGACGGTCTAGACGAGCACGCAGGACAGACCGCCGACCAGACCGCCAACGCGCTAGATGGCGCGTTCGACTCGCTAGACGATGCGCACGGCCAGGCCGAGACCGCGCAAGACTCCCTGGACGGGCTGGCCTCCACCGCCTCCGAGACCGGCGACGCCGTGCCAGGGCACCTGGACGGTGTCGCCGCCCCCTTGGAGGAGGCCGAGACCCAGACCTACAGCCTCCAAGACGCCTTCGATGGCATCGCCGCGGCGGCCACCGGCGGCGTCGCCGGCGCCATCTCCGCCTTTGGCGGGCTCAAGAGCAAGATCGCCGGCCTGATCGGGGTGGGCGGCATGGGCGGCGTGGTCAAGGCCGCCTCCAGCGTCGAGGACGCGCTGGCCAGCCTGCACGCCGTGGCCCCCCAGGCCGCCGAGGATCTGGATTACATCGCCGAGGCCGCCCAAGCGGCCTCCTCTGCCAGCGGCGATTATTCCACCGCCGAGATCATCGCCGGCATCGAGCAGCTCACGCGCGCCGGCTGGGATCATGTAGACGCCACCGATCAGATCGCCGACGTCAGCTACCTGGCCGAAGCGGCGCAGACCGACATGGGCACCGCCGCCAAGGCCACGGCCAACCTCATGGCCGCCTACGGCGCCGACGCCAACGAGGCGAGCCACTACACCGACCTGCTGGCCACCTACGCTGCGCAGAGCAGCGACGGCCTGGCAGGCATGGAGCGCACCCTCGGGCGCGTGGTGCCGCAGGCGGCGGCTACCGGCACCAGCTTCGAGGACATTACTGCGGCGATGATCGCCCTGGACCAGTCGGGCGTGCGCGCGCGCCAGGCCGGGCGGGGCGTCGAGCGCGCCCTGACCGAGATCAATGACACCAGCGGCGATACCCAGGCGGCCCTGAGCGATGCCGGCCACTCCGTCAATGATTTTGGCGACCTGCTCGACCTGCTGCAGGACCCGGCCGTGGACACCGAGCAGGTGATCCAGGCCTTCGGCAGCCGCAGCCAGGACTACCTGCGCATCCTGGCTCGCGATGGCGGCGCCCACCTGCAGAGCGTGCGTACCGGCTTCACGGACGTTGGCGGGCGCGCGCAGGAGATGGCCGACATCACTGACGACACCCTGAGCGGGGTGATCGGACACCTGCGCGAGACGGCCCGCGTAGCAGCCCAGAACCTGGGGGAAGGGCTGCTGTCCCCGCTGCAGCGCGCCGTCGAGAGGCTGCGCGACGCTGTCCGGGGTCTAGTAGATGCCGGGGTCTTCGAGCGCTTGGGCCAGAAGATGGCCGCCGCCTTCGAGACGGCGACCGAGTGGGTGATCGGCTTCCTGCAAGAGTTTGACTTTGAGGAGGCGGTGCATAACGCCATCGCCCTGTTCCGGCGCTGGGGCGAGCGCCTGGGGACGATCATCAAAGCGCTCGCCCAGGTGGTGGGATTCTTCGCCACCTTCTTTGCCCGTGCCTGGCAGATGATGACGGCCCCGGTGCGCGGCCTGTACGCAGTGCTGGAGTGGGTCGTCTTGAGCATCTGGGATTTGCTCCAGATGTTTATCCAGAGCGGCCCGCTGCGGCTGCTGGGGCACGCCTTTCGCGTTGCCTTCGAGGGCATCGTCGCCGTGGTGCAGTGGGCCTACGGCATCATCATGCGCGTGGTCGGCGCGATTCAGACGGCCATCGGCGGGCTGATGGTCATTGTCGGCAGCGCCGTAAACGCCATTGCCGGCATGATCGAGACCGTCAGCCGGCTGGGCTCGGCCATCGGCCTGATGCCCTACCTCCCCATCGGAGATATGGGCAGCGGGATGATGCGCGCCGGCTCGAATCTGCTGGAATCCGGCGCCGAGAACCTCGCAGGCAAAAGCGTCGGCGGAGGGGCCGCACCCCGGCAGGAAAGCCAGGCCGAGAGCGGCGCCGCAGAGGCCCCTGAGCGGCGCATGGTCGAGGTCGAGCTGGGCGATCAGGGCGAGAGCTTCGAGATGCCCGAGGACCAGGTCGAGCGGATGCTCGAAGCGCTCGAGGGCGCCGGACTGCGCGCCACGGAGGTGGACTAGATGACCGAGACCCTGGCCGGGCACCCCCTGCCCGAGAACCTGTACTGGCAGGACGAGTTCGACCGCTGGGAGCCAGTGGCGCAGGCGCGCGAGCGCGGCATCGACGGCACCCTGCACATCCAAGAGGCCCCCTACCGTGGCGGGCGTCCCATCACCCTGCGCGGCGCCTGGGTCGAGCGCACCGAGCTGGAAGCCCTGCGCTCGATGAGCGAGGGCACCGACCCCATGACGCTGGTCTTTGAGGACGGGCGCGAGTACCGCGTGCGCTGGCGCCGTGACGGGCGCCGCCCGGCCGTGGAGGGCGAGCCGGTCTTCCCGCGTGCCAACCCCGGCCCTGAGCACCTCTACATCCTGACGATTCGACTGGTCGAGGTCACCGAATGAGCGAGAAGGGCATCCGCGTCGCCGACGTGAAGCTACTGGAATCCGAGCGCATGACCGACAACCCGGACGGCGGCGGGCGCGCCAGCGGCCGGGAGGTGCAGGACGGCGCGACCAACAACATCTTTCCTGACGTGAGCAGGTTGGACCGCGCCTACGGGCGCGTGAGCTTGCGCAAGACATTCGCCGCCATCGACACCGAGCACACCGAGACGTACTACGGCGCCCACGCGATTGTGGGCGAACGCCCGTCTGACGAGCGCGTCGGGGTGCTGCTGTTCGACACCCGCTCCCCGGCGGACACTCGGCAGAACGCCCGCGAGTACATCGAGGCGTACATGATCGCCGGCCCCGAGCGGCGCTACCACATCGTCGGCCCCCACCTGGCCGGGCAGCGCACCCTGAGCCTCAGCGCCCCACTGGCCGAGGACGAGCCGAACATCGGCGAGGTCCTGGCCCTCGAGGAGGACGGCACGCCGCTGGAGTATATCCGCATCACCGGCGTGGACAGCGAGGTCGAGGAGTACACCGAGGCCGGGGAGACCTTCCGGCGGCGCTCGATCCGCGTGGACCTGGGCCAGCCCTTGGTGCGCGAGCGCACGGGCGCGCAGCCGCGGCTGAGCTTCGAGGACCACGGCGCCCCTACGCGGTTCCGCTCCACCGTGGTGGCCGACGCCGCGCGCTACTACGGCGCCGGGCAGCTGGCCGCCGACGTGGCGCCCGAGGAGCAGGCGATCCGCGTGCGCACGCCCTACGCCCCGCTGGTGCCGGCCACCGAGCATGAGGAGCCAGTCACCGACGAGCGCGCCGCGCGCGAGCAGGACATCCCCTTCAACGCCGGCGGTGAGGAGCTGGAGCTGCCCGGGCACCGGCACTCGCTGTTTATCGGCATCACCCAGGAGACCCGAGGGCTCAACCACACCGCCTACCTTTGGCCCCGCCCCGTGCCGGGCACCCTGTCCGTCTACTGGCGCGGGATGGGGAACTGGGAGCGGCTGCGCGATGAGGAGGCCGACGGCACCCTGAGCGGCGCCGGGCACGGGACCATCGACTACGACACCGGCGCCCTGGCGGTGACCCTGCAGGAACTGCCCGACACCCCCTCCGAGCTGCTGATCCAGTGGGGCTCGGAGACCCACTTCATCGACCGCAGCGGCACCGAGGCGAGCGTAGACAACCGCCCGCCGCTGCTGACCGAGAACGTCGGCGAGCCGATCCTCCCGGGCAGCCTGCGCGTGGAGTGGGTGGCCGGCGACACCGTGCGCAGCGTGACCGATGGCGACGGCGACACCGGCGGCGATCTGAGCGGCGACGGCACCGGGCGCGTCGCCTACACCAGCGGCGACCTGAGTGTGGCCCCGGATCAGTGGCCCGACCCTGGCACCACCGTGTGGATCACCTACGACAAGGCCACCCTGCGCCGCGAGGTCATCAACCCCGTCGACCCGCCCGAGGGCAGCACCTTCCCGGCCAGCGTGCCCCCCGGCTCGGGCATTGAGGGCGCCGACAAGAGCGGCGGCGGCAAAGACGGGGATGATCTTACGTTCGCCGACGTCAACAAAGGCACGGCTGTTAGCCCGATCACCTACACCGTCGAGCACCCGCCGATCATGCCAGGCACGCTGCAGCTGCACTGGACGGTGGGGCGCGGCACCGACTTCGTGGAGCACTTCAAGGACATATTCAGCCATGAGCACGCCCTGAAGCGCATCCTCACCCGTGACCGAGACAATGATCTGACCGTCGGCGAGAGCGAGGTCACACCGGGGGCCCAGACCCCGATGCCCAACGGCGCGCGCGAGGTGTACGGCATCGAGGACCGCCGCGGCCAGAGCGTGCCTAGCGACTGGTATGAGGTGATCAAGGGCGAGAGGCAGGAATCGGGCTACCGATACCCCGAGGCCATCGAGTGGACCGACGCCGTGACCTTTGAGCCCGTCGAGAAGACCGACGGGACCAGCATGAACGTCGGCCCCGAGGGTGTGCAGCCCGGCACCGAGTACCTGCTGAACACCAGTGACCCGGTCGAGGAGATCGTCGAGGTCATCGCCGGCAGCGGCACCTTTGTCCCGCGCGAGCACTGGTATTTGTCGCGCGGTGATTACTACGACCTGATCGGCTTCAACAGCGGCGTCGGCGGCTCGACCCAGGAAGGCAGCCGCCTGCTGCTGGACTCCCTCCATGACGAGCAAGGCGTGGAGGCCGGGCGCCTGTATACCGTGCGCATCCAGCCCGATGACCCCGAGGGGGCGATCATCAACAAGGTGCTCGATGACAAGGGGGAGGCACTCCTCGAGCGCCACTGGGAGAAGGCGATCAATGAGCACGGCGAGCTGGCGATCCGGTTCGTCGATGACTTTACCCGTCGCTACTACGCCGGATCCGGGCATGACTGGCTGGTCGTCTACGATCAGCCCGACGAGACCTACAGCGGATTCAACCCCGACGATTTCGAGGGCGACGGGACCGAGTGGACGGTCTTCTACAAGACCACAACGCACCACCGCGCCCCTTTGACGGTGAAGTACCGCCCCGATGGCGTGGAGGCCAGCGAGGTCCTGGCCCGCACCCTGCATAGCGTCTACTTCGCCAAGGTCGATGACATCGACGAGACCGAGCTGATGAGCCAGGCCTCGAACGTCGGCGAGTTCATTCGCACCGCTACCGATGACGGCGATCTGCCCACCGGGCGGCTGCGCATCGGCACCGGGGCGAGCGAGCAGCCGGCCGTCGATGGCGGCGTCGACTATGCCACGGGCGAGATCACCTGGCGCCCGACGGCGAACTACACCTACGAGCGCGCCTTCGAGCAGACCCGCACCAAGCTGGGCCGCGAGGTGCTGACTCAGGTCTCCGAGGCCGTGCAAGAGATGGGCGAGAGCCCAGCGATTAAGGACTACTTGTTCGGCCATGACATTACGAGCCACCTGGTCGGCGAGGTCGAGGCGGCCGAGGCGGGCGAGGTCTTCGTCTCCTCCCCGGTGACCGTGGAGTACATCGAAGACGATGTAACCACGGTGCAGAGCCGCGAGGTGGCCCTGGAGCCGCCGCCGCTGATCCTAAACCTCCTGCCCAGACGCCAGGAGGAGATCATCCCCGGCACCCTGCGCTTCCGGTGGGGCGGCGATAGCTATTGGGACGAGAATGGCGCTATCTACCGCGAGGAGGACGGCCAGCGCATCCAGGCCGGCGAGGTCGACTACGCCGACGGCACCGTGACGCTGGAGAACATCGCCCACAGCGGCGGCGCCACGGTGCAGATCGACCGGATGGTGACGAGCCGGGAGACCCCCGGCGAGAGTCAGGTCTACTTCCGCACCCCGGGCAGCCCCGTGCGCCCCGGCAGCCTGTCGATCAGCGCCGTGACCGTCTCGGGCGAGCACATCACCGCCCAGGCTATGCACAACGGGCTGATCCAGACCGAGAAGATGCACGGCTTCATCGACGCCGAGACCGGCATCGTCTACCTCGCCTTCGGCGAGGAGATCGACCTGGCCGACCTCGACACCGAGGACCCGCCCGCCTGGTTCCATGAGGGGCTCGTCTACGGAGAGGAGGGCGCCGAGAAGGTCTACAAGCCGATCCGCTGCCAGGCCGGTTCCATCCGCTTCAACGCGGTCATCGTGCAATACCTCCCCCTGGAGGCCAGCGTGCTGGGGCTGGACCCGGTGCGGCTGCCCCAGGACGGGCGCGTGCCGATGTACCGCCCGGGCGATGTGCTGGTCATCGCCGACCCACAGACCCATGAGCTGGAGACCGGGGCCACGGCCGGCGACACCTACCAGCTGCCGCGCGATGACCTCGGGAGTATCGAGGTGCGCGACCATGAGGACACGCCCGTGCCGGCCGAGATGTACGAGACCGACCTGAGCGCGGGCACCGTGACCCTGACCGATGCCTTCAGCACCGAGGGGCTGATCGAGCCGCTGCAGGTCATCCACCGCAAGGAGGAGATGGCCCTGGCCGCCGACGTGCAGATCAGCGGCCGGATCGGCCTCTCGCGCCCGCTCAAGCGCGGATTCACCGCCGGCGCCACGGTGGCCAGCGCCATGATCATCGGCGATCTCAACGCCCGCGTGGAGCGGCTGTTCGCCGACACGGCCTGGGCCGGGGAGTGGCGCGACGAGCCGGTGGAGGCCCCGGCGGCGCAGTACAACCGCACCAACTTCCCGCTGGCCCTGACCAACCGCGACGCGATCACCGAGCGATGGGCGGTGCATTTCACCAGCACAGACGAGTTTGAGCTGATCGCCGAGACCCTGGGCATCGTCGCCCGCGGCAACACCAGCCAGGACCTGGCGCCGGAGAACCCGGCGACCGGCCGGCCGTACTTCACCCTCGACGCCGAGGGCTGGGGGACGGGCTGGAGCCCCGGCAACGTGCTGCGCTTCGACACCCGCGGCGCGCAGGCCCCGATGTGGATGATCCGCACCGTCCTGCAGGGCGAGACCGACGTGAACGAGGACCGCTTCACCATCCAGGTGCGCGGCGACGCGAACTAAAGGAGGCACCGTGGACCAGGCCCTGACCCTCTACCACTGGGAAGACGACAACGCCCCGCCGATGGGCGGGGACACCAGCGACGTGCGCCAGCGCCGGCGCGTGGAGCTTCTCCACCAGGTGCTGATCACCGGCTATGGCGACCAGGAGGCCGCCGGCTGGGAGGAGATCAAGAGCGAGCAAGCCGAGGATGGGCGCCTGCAGTATTTCGTGGCCCGTCAGCCCTGGGGAAACGGCATCTACCTGCGCATCGAGCGCGGGCGCGACATCGTGGCCGCCCGCGACGTGGAGCATGGCGGAGCCAGCGAGACCGACCTGCTCGCCCCCTGGCGTGCGGGCCTGAGCAGCGACGGCTACGCCGAGCCCACGGGCAGCCGCTGGTTTGCGCTTGCCGGCGAGCGATCCTTCTACCTGCTCTATGACCGCACCCCCGAGGGCACGGGCGAGCCCGTGACCGGCGACCAGGAGCGTGCCGCCTGCCTCTGGGAGGGCTTCGCCGATGCCCAGGACCTGGCCAGCCACCCCGATGCGGGGACTGCCTGCCTGGTGGGCGGGGCGAGCGAGCGCACGCAGTTCCTCGCCTACTACAATGCCCGCAGCCGAGCGGCCCCCACGCAAACGGACAAGAGCGCGGCGATTGAGGGCTACCCGCACACCCCGGAGCCACACTACGCCGCCCTGCGCGCGCCTTTAGGGCGCACGGGCTTCGGTTCCGATGCCGCACGCCAGGCCCGCTGGGAGCAAGCCACCACCCTGGAGAATCGCATTATCCTCGACCGCCTGCTGATCGAAGACGGCAACGGCGCCCCGCGCGGCTACCTGCCTAACGTGCGCTACATGCTGACCGGATTCGTGCGCGAGGCCGACGCCTACAGCGCCGACGATTACCCCCGGCTGGGCGAGGCCGTGACCATCGACGGCGAGCGCTACACCTTCGCCGCCGTCGGCGCCAACGCCGACACGGTGATGGGGGCGCCCAATAACGCCCTGCTGCTGTTCAAGGAGGGCGCACAGTGAGCGAGGAGGTGATCCATGAAACCTTCGGGCCCACTGGCACCGGCGCCAGCGGGACGATCCAGACCTGGACGGTGCCCGTCGCCGGCGCCTATGAGATCAAGGGCGCCGGCGCCGAGGGCGGCTTTCTCGACGGCAACGGCAACCCCAACGGGCAGGGTGCCCGCGGGCGCGTGCTCCTCGAGCTGGAAGAAGGCGAGCAGCTGCTGATCCTTGTCGGCCAGCAGGGGCTGACCGGCTCGACCTCGGGCGGCCAGGCCGGCGGTGGCGGCACCTTCGTCTGCCGCGTCACCGATAGCGGCCCCTACCAGATGCGCGCCGGCGAGCATGCCGACACCTACCTCGACCCCCTGCTGGTGCTTGGCGGCGGAGCGGGCAGCCCCAACTCCAGCTCGGACTGGGACCCGCACGGCCGGGCCGACACCCGGGGCGTGGACACCCAGAGCACCGGCCACAGTAACAGCAGTGGAGGCGGTGGTGGTGGTGGCTTTGACCTCGATGGTGACGGCTATAGCGGCAACGTCGGCATCGCTTTCCTCAACGGCGGCCAAGGCGGCGGCAGCGATGCCGAGGGCGGCTTTGGCGGTGGCGGCGGCAAAGGCGGCACCTACAACGACGGCGGTGGCGGTGGCGGCTGGGACGGCGGCGATCACAGCTACGAGGACACGCTGGGAGGCGGCGGCAGCTATACCACCGCAGCGGCGATAGAGGCCGAGCTGCACCCCGGCGACCCCGGAGACGGCCACCACGGCGATGGCTTTGTGGAGATTACCCGCCTCACTCGCTCCGTGGCCGAGATGGAGCCCGATGACCTGTCGCTGGACTTCGCCGCCCAGACGCCGAGCAGCGTGCGCGTGCGCTGGGATGCCAGCTTCCTGGTCGAGGGCATCGACCACTACCAGCTGCGCCTGGTGGAGGAGCCGACGGCCTTCTTGCGCAAGCCCGAGGCCCTGGACCCCAACGGCGACGAGATCAACGCCAAGGTGAGCTACGCCACCCTGACGGCCAGCGCCCCCGACCCCGCATGGGGCGAGGTGGCCGTGGCCTCCCGTTTCCGGCTCTATAGCGAGGACGGCACCGAGGTGCTCTACACCAAGGAGACGGACACCCCGGCCACTGAGGTGCGGGTGCCGGCGCAGCCGGAGAGCCAACCCTACGTCGTCCTCCCTTGGCCGAAGTCCCCGCCCGAGGGCACCGCTCAGCGCCAGGGCGTGCCGCTGGCTTGCACCAGCTTCCGCGTCGCCCACGATGACGCCACCCCCGAGGCCGCTCAGTGGCAGATAACACCCGCTGCCATCGAGCCGCGCTGGGATGATCTGGGGCTAGGCGACACCCTGACCATCGAGGCGCATGTCTACACCCCAGCGGGGCAGAGCCGCAGCCCCATCGTCAGCGTGAATGACTGGGACCGGGACTTTACCTTTTACCTGCGCGACGAGGCCGGCGACTGGCTGCGTGTCTACGATAACGGCAGCGAGGTGCTATCCCTGAGCGACCCCGACGGGGACGGCACCAGCCACCACGGTAAGTGGATCCACCTGGCCGTGGTGTTCGACGGGAGCAAGGTTCACGTCTACCGCGACGGCGAGCACATCGGCGAAGCGGCCCACCTCGGTGTTCAGACCAGCTCCTCGGACCCGCTGCGGGCGGGCGCTTACGGCCCCACCGACAACGAGGGGGAGATCGAGGACCTGCGTCTCTGGTCCACTGCGCGCACGCAGGAGCAGATCACCCAAGACATGGGCAAGGGGGCGGATCTGAGCGGTCAACCGGGACTGCTCTGGCGCGTGGACTATGACTACAGCGCCACCGAGCCCCTGTCGGTCGAGCAGTACCAGCAGCCCTACGACTCCGGCGAGGTGGGCGACCTGGAGGAGCACCAGCCCACGGACCCGCCCCTGGGCGATGTGCTCTGGCGCGTGCGCCACAAGGACCAGGTGCATGGATGGAGCGCCTGGAGCGTGCTACGCGCCAACACCCTGCTAGAGCCCGAGCCCCACACCCCGCAAGCCCTGGGCCCCGAGGGCGAGAGCTACAGCGCCTACCCGACCCTGCGCGCCAGCGAGCAGAGCAGCAACGTCGAGGAGCCGGCCGTGGCGAGCCGCTACCGGCTTTATGACGAGCACGGCACGCTGGTCTACGACTCGGGCGAGATCGCCTACACCACCCGCCATGCGGTGCCGTATGAGGCGCTGCCAGCCGATTACCGCGAGGAGTAACCGATGGGCACCTACCAGTGGAGCGTGCAGCACAAGGGCGAGTTCAGCGGCTGGAGCGAGGAGAGCGACCTAGCGAGCTTTAGCGCCATCGCGCCACCGGATCATCTCTACTCCTGCGGCAGTGACGACACCGTGCGCAAGCTCGACCCCAGCGACATGACCGAGGTCGCGCAGTTCACCGGCCATAGCGGC
>JBKHEO010000016.1:0-38037 GCA_046540755.1 Halomonas sp.
CAGCTTCCAGCTTCCAGCTTCCAGCTTCCAGCTTCCAGCTTCCAGCTTCCAGCTTGCGCGCGAAGCGCGCACTCTTTAGAATGCCTGCGCCCGTTCGTCCATCGAGCGGGCATTCGTGTTTCTTCTATCACCTCCTTGCTTCCCCGGAGCGCCGAGCCCTCCCGTGGAAGCTGCCAAACCGCAAGGAGACCCCATGCGTCACTACGAGATCGTGTTCATGGTCCACCCGGACCAGAGCGAGCAGGTTCCCGCCATGGTCGAGCGCTACACCGGCCTCGTCACCGAGAGCGGCGGTACCGTGCATCGCCTCGAGGATTGGGGCCGTCGTCACCTGGCCTACCCGATCAACAAGATCCACAAGGCTCACTACGTGCTGATGAACGTCGAGTGCAGCGGCGAGACCCTCGACGAGATCGAGAACATCTTCCGCTTCAACGACGCCATCATTCGCAGCCTGGTGGTGCGCTGCAAGGAAGCCGTCACCGAGGCCTCGCCGATGATGAAGCCGGTGGAAGAGAAGCGCGCGCGTCGCGACGAGAAGCCCCGCGCCGAGTCCGCCTGATCCCACCCCATCGCACGTCTGAAGGAGTCTTCACATGGCACGCTTTTTCCGTCGCCGCAAGTTCTGCCGTTTCACCGCCGAGGGCGTGAAGCAGATCGACTACAAGGATCTGGACACCCTCAAGGCCTATATCACCGAGACCGGCAAGATCGTTCCCAGCCGCATCACCGGTACCAAGGCCCGCTACCAGCGCCAGCTGGCGACTGCCGTCAAGCGCGCCCGCTACCTGGCGCTGCTGCCCTATACCGATAGCCACCAGTAAGCGCCAGGCACGATGCTGACGATCGCCCGCTGGGTGATGCGTGGCACGCCCCATGCCATCGGCGGGGCGGTCGCCGCCACCCTGATCCCCTGGCTGTTCTGGCTGGGGGCCGCCATCGCGGCCCTAGTCACCCTGCGTCGCGGGCTCTCCCCGGCGCTGCCGGTGATCGTGGCCGCCGCCGTGCCCTCGGGCTGGTGGTGGATGCAGGGGGATGTCATCCCGCTGGCCACTGTGCTGCTGGTGACCCTGATGGCCGTGGTGCTGCGCGCCCGGCTGCGCTGGAGCGAGGCGCTCCTCGCCGGCGCCCTGGCCGGGGCGGCGATGATCCAGCTGGGCGTCTTCCTGCCGCCCCAGGGGACCGGCGAGATGCTCGCCGAGCTGCGCCAGGCCTCTCCCGAGGTCGAGCGCCTGCTCGCCGAGCTGACCCGCCAGGGGCTCGATACCGAGCAGCTGGCGTCGCTGCTGATCGGCGGGGTCACCGGCCTGCTGGTGCTCATCGCCGCGGTGGCCTGCCTGGCCCTGGCGCGCAGCTGGCAGGCGGGGCTCTACAACCCCGGGGGGTTCCGCGAGGAGTTCCACGCCCTGCGCCTCTCCCCGAGGGAGCTCGCCTTGCTGGTGGTGCTCGGGGTGGTGGGTGCCGTGCTGGGCCTGCCCGGCCTCGGCCTGCTGCTGTGGGTGCCGCTGCTGGTCGCCGGCATCGCGCTGGTGCATGGTTTTATCGGACTGAAAGGGATGAACGGGCTGTGGCTGGTCGTCTTCTACCTGCTGCTGATCACCACCTGGCCCATGATTCTGATCGTGCTGCTGCTGGCCTTCATCGACGTCTTCGCGGATATCCGCGGGCGCCTGGCCAGCCGCGACTGACAAGAGGTTTACGAGATGGAAGTCATTCTGCTCGACAAGATTGGCAAGCTGGGCGGCCTGGGTGACAAGGTCACCGTCAAGCCCGGCTACGGCCGCAACTACCTGGTGCCTTACGGCCTCGCCGTGCCGGCCACCAAGGAGAACATCGAGGCCTTCGAGGCCCAGCGTGCCGAGCTCGAGGCCCAGGCCGCCGAGCGCAAGGCCGAGGCCGAGGCGCGTGCCGCCCAGCTGAACGAGATCGAGCTTTCCCTGGTCGCCAAGGCCGGCGACGAGGGCAAGCTGTTCGGCTCCATCGGTCCCCGCGACCTGGCCGAGGCGATCGCCTCCGCCGGCATCGAGGTGGCCAAGAGCGAGGTGCGCATGCCGGAAGGTCCGATCCGTGCCACCGGGGAGTACGACATCCTGCTGCAGCTGCACGCGGAAGTCGAAGCCCATGTGCGCGTGGTGGTGGTGGCCGAGTAAGCCGCCGGCCGCCGCCTGACGAGGGGCGCGGGGATCTCTCCCCGCGCCCCTCGTCGCGTTCCGGCGCCGGGTCGGGCGTTGGCGTCGCGCCCATGGGGCCCGTGGCCCGTCTGGGGTAGAATGTCCCCCCGCAACGCCCAGGGTGACTCACCGCCATGTCCGAGATGCTCGAGCACGATCAGGAAACCGCCGCCCTCAAGGTGCCGCCCCACTCGCTGGAGGCGGAACAGTCGGTGCTGGGCGGGCTGATGCTCGACAACCAGGCGTGGGACAACGTCGCCGAGCGCCTGGTGGCCGACGACTTCTACCGCTACGAGCACCGCCTGATCTTCAACGTCATGGCGGGGCTCGCCGAGGGCGCCCGGCCGCTGGACGTGGTGACCCTCTCCGAGGCCCTGGAGGGGCGCGACCAGCTGGATACCGTGGGCGGCCTCGCCTACCTCGCCGAGCTGGCCAGGAATACGCCGTCCGCCAGCAATATCCGTGCCTACGCCGACATCGTCCGCGAGCGTGCCACCCTGCGCAAGCTGATCCGCGCCGCCAGCCAGATCGCCGATGGCGCCTTCAGCCCCCAGGGGCGCCCCGCCGACGAGCTGGTGGACGAGGCCGAGCGGCTGGTGTTCCAGATCAGCGAGGAGCGTCCCAAGTCCGGGGGGCCGGTCGGCATGAGCGAGCTGCTGGCCAAGGCGGTGGACCGCATCGACGAGCTGTTCAACATGCAGGGGGAGATGACCGGCCTCTCCACCGGCTTTCGCGACCTCGACGAGATGACCTCGGGCCTGCAGCCCTCGGACCTGGTGATCATCGCGGGCAGGCCCTCGATGGGCAAGACGACCTTTGCCATGAACATGGTGGAGCACGCGGTGATCGCCAGCGACAGGCCGGTGATGGTGTTCTCCATGGAGATGCCCGCCGAGTCGCTGATGTTGCGCATGCTCTCCTCGCTGGGGCGCATCGACCAGACCCGGGTGCGCACCGGCCAGCTGGAGGACGAGGACTGGCCGCGGCTGACCTCGGCGGTGAACCTGCTCAAGGACAAGCAGCTGTTCATCGACGACACGGCGGCGCTCTCCCCCAACGAGATGCGCTCGCGCATCCGTCGGGTGGTGCGCGAGCACGGCAACCTGGCGCTGATCATGATCGACTACCTGCAGCTGATGCAGATCCCCGGCTTCTCCGAGAACCGCACCGGCGAGATCTCCGAGATCTCGCGCTCCCTCAAGGGACTGGCCAAGGAGTTCGGCTGCCCGGTGATCGCCCTCTCCCAGCTCAACCGCTCCCTGGAGCAGCGCCCCAACAAGCGCCCGGTGATGTCGGATCTTCGTGAAAGTGGAGCGATCGAGCAGGATGCTGACCTGATCGCCTTCGTCTATCGCGACGAGGTCTACAATCCGGACAACCCCGACAACCAGGGGCTCGCCGAGCTGATCATCGGCAAGCAGCGTAACGGCCCCATCGGCACCGTGCACATGGCCTTCATCGGCAAGTACACCCGCTTCGAGGACCTGGCGCCGGACAGCTACGGCGACGCCTTCGGCGAGTGAAGGCGTGCGGCTTGAGCCTGGGGGGCAGGGCCGTATAATCCCCACCCCTCGAACCCCGACAGGAAGGAGGCAGCATGGCAGGCGGATTTCGGCGCGGCAATCGACGCCGCACCCCCAAGCTGGAGGCGCGCGGCGAGCTCCAGTCGGTGGAGCGCGAGGGCCCCTTCAAGGAGTGGCTGGGCATGCCCGACCTCTACCGCTACCAGCTGGTGGTGGATGGCGAGACCTACAGCTACCAGACCGAGGATGCCGAGTTGCCGGTGACGGTGGGTGACCGGGTGGTGTTCCGCTACAAGGAGACCAAGGCCGGCAAGTGGGTCGACCGCAACTCCCTGGGCAAGGCGATCGACCCCTCCGAGTATCGGTAGCGGGAGGAACTCCCCGGGGTGGCGAGGGTCACATTCCCGACACACAGCCGTCACCGCCGCGTCATCGGGCGGCTTCAGGCTGCAGGGAATGTCACCCGCCAGATACCCCGGAGGGATCCATGGAATTTCATGATCTCAAGGCCTTCGTGGCCCATCACGACAACTACGAGATCCGCGTCATCGGCCATGCCGGCAGCCGCTTCTACCAGGTGGAGCTGGAGGACATCGAGGGGCAGCGCCATATGCTGACCCGCCGCGGCAAGCCGGTGCTCTTCCGCGCCCTGGACGACGTCTACGTGGAACTCAAGCGCGCCGGCATCCACCGCGCCTACCTGGTGCAGCAGGTGCCCCACGACGAGGTGGTCGGCCGTGAGGCCCACTATCGGGACCCGCTGACATCGCGGATGCCGCTGGTGTTCTGAGCCGGTCACCGGGCTGCGCCATTCAGGCGCTGCCCACCGGGTGTGCTCCGGCACTCTCCTTCTCTCTATCCCGCTGCCCGTTCCACGCCTCCGCGTTGCCGCGGCTATCGCCGCCATCTCTCCAGCCACCGCCCCAGGCGCACCCGACGCCGGGCGAACCACCGATACCCCGCATCCATCAGCCCTGCCAGCCCCGGGAGGGTGCTGAGCCACACCAGCCGCCGGTAGCCCAGCACCGCGTAGAGCGCGCGGCTGGCATCCATGCCGATGAACCAGCGCCCCGCGGCGTCACGCAGATGAAGGCGGCCCATCATCGCCTCGAAGGAGGTGCCCAGGGCCGCGGCGTCGAAGCCGGGCGCCTGGATATCCACCAGTGCCACGCGATGCCGGCGCGGATGGCGGGCGAGCCAGGCCACCTCGCGCCGGCAGAGCGGGCAGTGGCCGTCGTGATAGAGGATGACCGGCGGCGTGGCGGCGAGGGTGTCGCGGCGGTTCATGGGCTCTCCTCCTGGCTCGCGATGCGGTAACCCGCGAGGTGCAGGCGGCGCTGTTCGTCGCCGCCCGCCTGGCGCCAGGCGGAGCCTCGTGGCAGCTTTGCCAGGAAGGCCTCGGCCTGGTCGCGTATGGCGGCACGCTTCTCCTCGCCCATGCGCCGCAGCGAGCCGTAGATCAGCTTCATGCGCGGGTTGGCCGAGAGCGTCTCGGCATGGCGCTCCAGGAAGCGCCAGTAGAGGCTGTTGAGGGGGCAGGCGTGGGAGCCGGTGACCCGCTTCGGGTCGTAGCGGCAGTGGCGGCAGTGGTCCGACATGCGGTCGATATACTTGCCCGAGGCACAGTAGGGTTTGGAGCCCATCAGGCCGCCGTCGGCATGCAGCACCATCCCCAGGGTATTGGGCAGCTCCACCCACTCGCAGGCGTCGGCATAGACCGCCAGGTACCAGTCGCAGAGCGCCTCGGGCGCGACGTCGCAGAGCAGCGCGACGTTGCCGGTGACCATCAGCCGCTGGATATGGTGGGCGTAGGCGTTGTCGCGGGTCATCTCGATGGCGCGTCGCAGGCAGCGCAGCTCGGTCTCGCCGCTCCAGTAGCAGGCGGGCAGCTCCCCCGCGGCCCCCAGGGCGTTGCCCGTCTTGTAGTCGGGCATGCGTGTCCAGTAGAGCCCGCGCACGTACTCCCGCCAGCCCAGGATCTGGCGGATAAAGCCCTCGGCGGAGTTCAGCGGTGCGCGCCCCTCGAGATATTCCCGCTCCGCCGCCTCGCACACCTCGCGGGGCGACAGCAGCCCCAGGTTGAGTGCCGCGGAGAGGCGGGAGTGGAACAGGAAGGGGGCGTCGTCGCGGATGGCGTCCTGGTAGCGGCCAAAGTCGGGCAGCAGGCGGGCGAGGAAATGGCGCAGGTCCACCAGCGCCTGGCGGCGGGTCACCGGCCAGTGGAAGCCGTCGAGGCTGCCGAAATGCGCGCCGAAGTGCTCCGTCACCAGCGCGAAGACCTCTTCGGTCACGGCATCCCGGCGATGGTGGGGCGGCTCGGGCACCATGGCCCCTGTCGGCAGCGGCTCGCGGTTGTCGTGGTCGAAGTTCCATCGGCCGCCGGCCGGGGCGCTACCCTCCATCAGCAGGCCCGTGCGGCGGCGCTCTTCCCGGTAGAAGTGCTCCAGGCGCAGCACTCTGCGGCCGTCGGCCCAGTCGGCGAAGGCCGCCGGGGTGGTGAAGAAGCGGTCGTCCTCGAGCAGGCGCCAGGGCAGGGCGGCGTGCTCACGCTCGCGCATCGCCTGCCACAGCCGCCACTCCCCGGGGCGCACGACGCGGATCTCGTCGCAGCCGTGGAGGGCCGCCAGCCGCTCCGCCTCCGGGATCAGCGACTGGGCGTTGTCCGGGTCGTCCAGGGTGCTGTAGTGGACCCGGTAGCCCCGTTCGCGCAGCGCCGCCGCGAAGTGGCGCATGGCGGAGAGCATCAGCGCGACCTTCTGGGGATGGTGGGGCACGTAGCGCCCCTCGGCGGCCACCTCGCACAGCGCCACCATGGCGTCCTCGGGCAGGTCGCGCAGGCTGGCAAGGGTCAGGCTGAGCTGGTCACCGAGGACCAGGACCAGGGGGTGTGGCATGGGCTGACCTCAAGCTGTACAAATTCACCTGATAGTACAACTTCATCCCGCCGGGGGCGAGTAGGCTGGTACACTGGTCCTTCCTCAAGCAGTGTCCGAGCAGCGACCTAAGGAGCTCCGCCCATGACCACCCCCACCCAGGATCCGGCCCGCCCCGAGATGGACCGCCCCGGTGAGGGCCGCCTGGCCCACGCCCCCGCCGACCATCCTCCCGTTCCCCGCGCCCGGGTCGGGGTGGTGCTGGTCAACCTGGGCACCCCTGACGCCACTGACTACTGGTCCATGCGCCGCTACCTCAGCGAGTTCCTCTCCGACAAGCGGGTGGTGGACTACCCCAGCTGGAAGTGGCAGCCGCTGCTGCAGCTGATCATCCTCTCGCGGCGCCCCTTCAAGTCCGGCGAGGCCTACCGCGGCATCTGGAACACCGAGAAGGACGAGAGCCCGCTGCTGACCATCACCCGGGAGCAGACCCGCAAGGTGGCCGAAGGGCTCGAGGCGCGCTACGGCGAGCGTGTGATGGTCGACTTCGCCATGCGTTACGGCAACCCCTCCACCGACAGCGTGCTCAGGCGCCTGCAGGCGGCGGGCTGCGAGAAGATCCTGTTCTTCCCGCTCTATCCCCAGTACGCCTCGCCCACCACCGCCACCGCCAACGACCACGCCTTCCGCACCCTGATGAAGCTCAAGTGGCAGCCGGCGATTCGCACCGTGCCCGCCTATTTCGAGCACCCGCGCTATATCGAGGCCCTGGCCAACTCGGTACGTGAGGCGTACGAGGTCGCCGAGACGCCTCCCGAGGTGCTGGTGGCCTCCTACCACGGCGTGCCCAAGCGCTTCCTGATGGAGGGTGACCCCTACCACTGCCAGTGCCAGAAGACCACGCGGCTGCTGCGCGAGGCGCTGGGCTGGGAGGACGATGCCATCCAGACCGCCTTCCAGTCGCAGTTCGGACCCGAGGAGTGGGTAGGGCCGGCTACCGTGGAGCACGTGGCCGAGCTGGCTCGCCAGGGCAAGAAGCATATCGCCGTGGTCTCGCCGGCCTTCTCCGCCGACTGCGTCGAGACCCTGGAGGAGATCCAGGAGGAGATCCGCGACGCCTTCCTCGAGGCGGGCGGTGAGACCTTCACCTATGTGCCCTGCCTTAACGACCGCGACGACCATATCGCCGCGCTGCTCGCCATCATCGACAACGAGCTAGGCGGCTGGGTGTAGTGCCTCCCATAAGGGGGGCCTGTCTGTAGCACGGCGAGGTGAATGTACATGAAACATTTCTTAGGAACCTTGTTGGTCGGCGCTGTCCTGGTGGCAACAACCCTCAGTTGGGCCGGGCGAGCCGTGGAGCCGGGCGAGGCTCTGCCCGCCGTGGTGTTGCCCGACGCACATGGGAATGAACACAGCGTTCCCTATCCGGGGGTTCGTCATGTGCTCTTCGGTGCCGACATGGCGGCCAACGAACTCATGGAGCGGGCCTTCGGCGAGCTCGACAAGGGCGAGTTCACCGCCTCAGGCCTCGTCTACATGGCCGATATCAGCGGCATGCCCGGTCTCGTGGCGCGTTTCTTCGCGCTCCCGGCCCTGCGTGACTATCCGTTCCGTGTTCTGCTTGCCAGGGACGCCGACATGCTGGCGTTCCTCCCCCGGGAAGAGGGGACCATCACGGTCGTGACGCTATCGTCTGAAGGTGAAGTGAGTCAGGTGCGTTACGAGCAGGATGCTGCCCGACTTGCGGAGCTTCTTGAACCTCGGGAGCCTAACGGCTGAACCAGGGGAGCCGAGTCGGTGTAGCGCTTATCGGTTGGGACGCTATTGAGGGTTTCGGGGTTTGACCCAGCAGGCCCGAAACCTTCAGCCATGACCACGATCCGGGTGGGGCACCGGTTTCTCGCCGACCTCCTCGGGGCGTAGCTCCGCCGGGCGCCCGGCGGTCGTCTCCACGTGCCGGAGCTTGAGATGCAGGCCGGTCTTGGCCAGCAGGTGGGCGCTCACCGGGGCGGTGATGAACAAAAAGAGGGTGATCAGCGTCTCCTGGATGTCCGGCTTGCCTTCGGTGACCCAGAAGTAGAGCATCGAGGCGGCCAGCATGCAGCCGATCCCCAGGGTGGTGGCCTTGGTGGGGCCGTGCAGGCGCATGTAGAAGTCGCGCAGGTGCGCCAGGCCCAGCGAGCCGATGAAGACGAAGGCGCCGCCGGCGATCAGCAGCAGCGAGATCACGCCTTCCAGTATCACATAGTGCGTCATGTCGCCTCCTATTCGATGATGTCGCCACGCAGCAGGTACTTGCACACCGCCACGGTGCTGATGAAGCCGAGCATGGCGATCAGCAGCGCCGACTCGAAGTAGGTCTTGGTGTTGAGCCACAGCCCCAGCAGCACGATCAGCGCGATGGAGTTGATGTACATGGTGTCCAGCGCCAGCAGGCGGTCGGGCATGTCGGGGCCGATGGTCAGGCGGTAGACGTTGAGCGCCAGCGCCGCCACCACCAGGGCCAGGCAGGTCCAGAGTGCGAAGTCTAGCATTCGTAGATCTCCTTCAGTGGCCGTTCATAGCGCTCGCGGATGGTCGCGATCAGCGCCTCGTCATCCTCCACGTCCAGGGCGTGGATCAGCAGCGACTTGCCGTCCAGGCGCAGGTTGGCGGATACCGTGCCCGGGGTCAGGCTGATGGTGTTGGCCAGCAGGGTGATGGTGAAGCGGTCTTCCAGCATCAGCGGATACTCCACGAAGTGGGGCCGCAGGCGCCGCCAGGGATTGATGATCAGCCAGGCCACCTGGACGTTGGCGATCACGATGTCGCCCAGCACCCGTAGCACGAAGCGCAGCAGCAGCTTGGGTTTCTTCACGTGGGGCTGGGCATCCCAGAAGCGGTGGGTCACCAGCGGGATCGCCACCGCCAGGGCACCGCCCAGCAGGATATGGCCGAAGGCGACGCTGCGCACCATCAGCAGCCAGACGAACAGCAGCAGGATCGACAGCAGTGGGGTGGGCAGCCAGGCACGAGGCGTGATCATGGGGTGTCTCCCTCGGTGGACAGCAGGGCGCCGGTCACCGCCTCGGGGCGTGCCAGCTGCTCGGCGGTGGCCTGGGTGTAGTCGGAGAGCGGCCCGGCCAGGATCACCAGCAGCGGCGAGGCGCCGATCAGCCAGCCCACCCCGAACCATTGGCGCGGCGGCAGCCGCTGGCCGTCCGCCTCGCCGCTGCTGCGCCAGAAGAGCGTCGAGCCGGCCCGGGAGAGGGCGACGATGGCGGTTAGGCCCGAGAGCAGCAGGATCGGCCACAGCCAGGCGCGCTGGTCGCCCTCGGCGGCGACCAGCAGCAGCGCCTTGCCGATCGCCCCGGAGAGGGGCGGCATGCCGGCCACCGCCACCGCACCGGCGAGGAACAGCAGCGCCAGCCAGCGCCCCTGGCGCAGCGGGCGGCCCTTGACGATGCGGGTGCCCGCCTTGCCGCGCTGGGCACCGATCATCTCGGCCAGCAGGAAGAGTCCACCGGTGACCAGGGTGGTGTGGATCAGGTAGTAGAGCAGGGCGGAGACCGCCGCCGGGGTGCCGATGCCGATGCCGGCCAGCAGGGTGCCCACCGAGACCAGCACCAGGTAGGCCACCAGCAGGCGCAGGTCGCGCGCCGCCAGGATGCCGGCGCCGGCGGCCACCAGGGTGGCCAGGGCGAGCCACCATACCCAGCCCTGCTCCAGGTTCGCCAGGGGGCCGGCGGCCTCGCCGAACACCAGCGAGTAGACCCGCAGGATGGCGTAGATGCCGACCTTGGTCATGATGGCGAAGAGCGCCGCGACCGGCGCCGGGGCCGCGGCATAGGCCTTCGGCAGCCAGAAGTAGAGCGGCAGGATGGCGGCCTTGAGGCCGAACACCACCAGCAGCATCAGGCCGCCGGCCATTACCAGCCCCTCGCGCTCGGCGGGCAGCTCGGCGAGGCGCGTGGCCATGTCGGCCATGTTGAGGGTGCCGGTGGCGCCGTAGAGGATGCCGACCGCGATCAGGAACAGCGACGACCCCGCCAGGTTGAGCACCACATAGTGGACCCCTGCCATGATGCGGTCGCGGCCGCCGCCGTGCAGCAGCAGGGCGTAGGAGGCCAGCAGCAGCACCTCGAAGAAGACGAAGAGGTTGAACAGGTCGCCGGTGAGGAAGGCGCCGTTGATGCCCATCAGCTGCCACTGGAAGAGGCCGTGGAAGTTGCTGCCGCGCTCGTCGTCGCCGGCGCAGGCGAATACCACCGCGCCCAGCGCCAGCACGGCGGTGAGCAGCACCATCAGCGCCGAGAGGCGGTCGAGCACCAGCACGATGCCGAAGGGGGGCTGCCAGTCGCCCAAGGCGTAGTAGGTCACCTCGCCGCCGGCGGCGCGTGCCACCAGGGCGATGCCCACCAGCAGCAGGACCAGGGTGGCGCCGACGCTCACCAGGCGCTTTACGCGCACGCCCCCCTGGCGCTGGAACAGCAGCAGCAGCCCGGCGACCAGCGGCAGCACCACCGGCAGCACGATCAGGTGCGACATCATCGGCGCCCCTCCCCGGCTTCATGCTTGCGGCCGTCGACGTGGTCGTTGCCCGCCTCGCTGCGCGCCCGCATGGCCAGGATCACCACGAAGGCGGTCATGGCGAAGCCGATCACGATGGCGGTGAGCACCAGCGCCTGGGGGAGGGGGTCGGCGTGGTCGGCGGCGCCATTAACCAGCGCCGCGCCGTTGGTGGTCAGCCCGCCCATGGAGAACAGGAAGAGGTTCACCGCATAGGAGAGGAGGGTCAGGCCCACCACCACCGGGAAGGTGCGGGCGCGTAGGGTCAGGTAGAGCCCGCAGGCGGTGAGCACGCCGGTGGTGATGGCGTAGAGGCTTTCCATCAGGAGGACTCCTTGGGACGGTCGGAGGGCGGCGCGGCTCCGCCGCTCGGCTCCTTGGCCGGGCGGTGGGGGGTGGTGACCTTGCCCAGGTTGGCCAGGATCATCAAAGTGGCCCCGACCACGGCGAGGTAGACGCCGAGGTCGAAGAGCATGGCGGTGGCCAGCTCGAACTTGCCCACCAGGGGCAGCGAGAAGTAGCCGAACGAGGAGGTCAGGAAGGGATAGCCGAACAGCCAGCTGCCCAGCCCCGTGAGGGTGGCGATGCCGACGCCGGCCACCGCCACTGGCTGGTAGGGGAAGTCCAGGCGTTGCTGGGCCCACTCCACGCCGCGGGCCATGTAGAGCAGGATCAGCGCCACCGCGGTGACCAGGCCGGCGATGAAGCCGCCGCCGGGCTGGTTATGGCCCCGCAGGAAAATGAAGGCCGAGACCAGCAGCGCCAGCGGCAGCAGGGCCATGGAGATGGAGGTGAGGATCGCCGGGTAGCGGTCCGGCGACCAGACGCGCCCCTCGCCGTCGCTGTGGGGCATGAACACCCGCAGGCGGTTGAGCAGCTTGAAGATCGCCAGACCCGCCAGTGCCAGCACGGTGATCTCGCCCAGGGTATCGAAGCCGCGGAAGTCCACCAGGATGACGTTGACCACGTTGTGGCCGCCGCCGCCGGGCACGCTGTTCTCCAGGAAGAAGCCCGAGATGGAGGCGGCGTCGCGGGTCAGCACCGCGTAGTTGAGGCTCGCCACCACCAGGCCCAGGGACCCGGCCAGCACCACGTCGCGCAGGTTGCGGCGGTTGGAGGACTCGGTGGGGGTCTTCTGGGGCAGGAAGAAGAGCGCCAGCATCAGCAGGATCATGGTCACCACCTCCACCGAGAGCTGGGTCAGCGCCAGGTCGGGGGCGGAGAAGCGGGCGAAGGTGAGCGAGACCACCAGGCCCACCACCGAGAGCATGAGCAGCGAGATCAGGCGGTAGCGGTGGGTGACCGCGGTGGCGATGCCGCCGAACACCAGCAGGGCGGCGCCCAGCAGCACCACGCCGTCGACCGGCTGGTTGCCGAGCGAGCCGGTCAGCCCGCTCATGCGGGCAAGCCCCAGGCCGCCCATCACCAGGGAGGCGACCAGCAGCCAGGTCATGTAGCGCTGCAGCGAGCCACCCTCGAAGCGTGCCAGGCCGCGCTGGGCGAGGCAGGCCAGGCGCTGTACCGCACCCTCGAACACCAGCCGGGCGTCCACCGGGCGGAAGCCGCGATGGAAGTGGCGCAGGTCGGCGTGACGCCAGTAGGCGGCGACCCCGGCGACGATGGCAATGGCGCTCATCCCCAGCGGCAGGTTGACGCCGTGCCAGATCGCCAGGTGGAAGTCGAACGTCTCACCCAGCACCGCCGCGACGGCCAGGCCCAGCAGCCCCTCGGCCAGCACCGGCGCCAGGCCCACCAGCACGCAGAGCACCACCAGCAGCGCCACCGGGGCGCGCATCAGCCACGGCGGCTCATGGGGCGACTTCGGCGGGCCCTCCCTGGCGGGCTTGAAGAACACCGCGTGCACCAGGCGCAGCGAGTAGGCCACCGAGAGAATGCCGCCGAGCGTCGCCAGCACCGGCAGCACCCAGCTCAGCCCCGCCAGCACCGGGGTCTCCAGGGTCTCGGTGAAGAACATCTCCTTGGAGATGAAGCCGTTGAACAGCGGTACCCCGGCCATCGCCGCCCCGGCCACGCTGGTCAGCAGGGCGGTGACCGGCATGGCCCTCCTCAGGCCGCCGAGGCGCCCTAGCTCGCGGGTGCCGGCCTCGTGGTCGATGATGCCGGCGCTCATGAACAGCGCCGCCTTGAAGGTGGCGTGGTTGAGGATATGGAAAAGCGCGGCGAGCACCGCCATGGGGCTGCCGATGCCCAGCAGCACCGTGACCAGCCCCAGGTGGCTCACCGTGGAGAAGGCGAGGATGCCCTTGAGGTCGGTCTTGAGCAGGGCGAACCAGGCGCCGTAGAGCAGGGTGGCGGTGCCGGTCAGGGAGACCACCACCGACCACAGCTCGCTGCCGGCGATGGCCGGATGCAGGCGCGCCATCAGGAAGATGCCCGCCTTGACCATGGTCGCCGAGTGCAGGTAGGCCGAGACCGGCGTGGGGGCCGCCATGGCGTGGGGCAGCCAGAACTGGAAGGGGAACTGGGCCGACTTGGTGAAGGCGCCGAGCAGCACCAGCGCCAGCATGATCGGGTAGCGCGGGTCGGCCAGTATCGCCTCGCCGCCGGCCAGGACGTCGTCCATGGCGTAGCTGCCCACCATGTCACCCAGCAGCAGCAGGCCGGCGAGCAGCGCCAGGCCGCCGGCCCCGGTCACGGTCAGCGCCATGCGTGCCCCCTTGCGGGCGTCGCTGCGGTGGGACCAGAAGCCGATCAGCAGGAAGGAGGAGAGGCTGGTCAGCTCCCAGTAGAGCCACAGCAGGATCAGGTTGTCGGCCATCACGATGCCGACCATGGAGGCCATGAACAGGATCAGGTAGGCGTAGAAGCGCCCGAAGGGCTCCTCCGGCGACAGATAGAAGTGGGCGTAGAGCAGGATCAGCAGGCCGATGCCGAGGATCAGCAGGTTGAAGAGCAGCGACAGGCCGTCCAGGCGGAAGGCCAGCTCGAGCCCCAGGGAGGGGACCCAGTCGAGGGAGGCGCGCAGCGTCTCGCCGGCGTCGAGCGCCGGCAGCTGGGTGAGCATCAGCAGCAGGGCCAGCGCCGGCAGCGCGGCGCTGGCCAGAGAGCAGCGTCGCCGGCCGAGGCGGGCCGTGGCGATCGGCACCAGCATCCCCGCCAGCGGCAGCAGGGCTATCCACATCAGTGTCATCGGTCGCTTGTCCTGCGAGGGTGGAGTCGGGGGAGGGCGCAGGATGCCCGCTGGGACGAAGGATGCAAGCGACATCGGGTCGCATCCCGTCCTCGGGGCGCTGGCCCGTCCACGGCGGTGTGCCGTTCATCCTACCGCAAAGCGTTCTTTCACGCGCGACCCTTGAGTTTCAACACCTTGTGTGGCTAATGTGATGCGGTTCACCGACGGGAGGGAGCACGATGCAACTCGCCGTGCTGGGAGGGTTCGTGGTGGCGGGGCTGGCCCCGCTGCTGCATGGCTGGTTCGGGCCGAGAACCGCGCGGGTGATGGCGCTGCTGCCGGCGGCCATCGCCGCCTGGCTGTTGGCCCAGTGGCCGGTCATCGCCGCGGGAGAGACGCTGTGGCTCGAATGGGCCTGGGTGCCGGGCCTCGACATCACCCTGACCTTCATGATCGACGGCCTGGCCTGGCTCTTCGCCATGCTGATCTCGGTGATCGGCACCCTGGTGCTGGTCTACGCCGGCGACTACCTGCATGGCCACCGTGACCTGCCGCGCTTCCTGGTGGTGATCACCGCCTTCATGATGTCGATGCTGGGCCTGGTGCTGGCCGACAACCTGGTCACCCTGTTCGTGTTCTGGGAGCTGACCAGCATCACCTCCTACCTGCTGATCGGCTTCAATCATACCGACCTGGCGGCGCGCAAGTCGGCCCAGCAGGGGCTCTTCGTCACCGTTGGGGGCGGCCTGGCGCTGCTCGCCGGCTTCTCCATGCTGGCCCTGGCCGGCGACAGCTGGTCGCTGGCCGAGCTCAACACCCGGGGCGAGCAGCTCAAGGCCCACGCCCTCTACACGCCGCTGCTGGTATGCGTGCTGCTCGGCGCCTTCACCAAGTCGGCCCAGTTTCCCTTCCACTTCTGGCTGCCCAACGCCATGGCAGCGCCCACGCCGGTCTCGGCCTACCTGCACTCGGCGACCATGGTCAAGGCGGGGGTCTACCTGCTGGCGCGGCTGCATCCGGCGCTGGGCGGCACCGAGTCCTGGGTGATCACCCTGTCGCTGGTGGGGGCCCTGACCATGGCCACCGGCGCCTTCCTGGCCATCCAGCACACCAACGTCAAGAAGCTGCTGGCCTACTCCACGGTGATGGCGCTGGGTGCCCTTACAATGCTGCTCGGCATCGGCACCGAGTATGCCCTGAGCGCCTTCGTGGTCTTCCTGCTGGCCCACTCCCTCTACAAGGGGGCGCTGTTCATGGTCGCCGGCATCCTCGATCACGAGACCGGGACCAAGGACGTCACCGCCATGGGCGGGCTGCGTCACGCGATGCCGCGCACTGCCCTGGTCGCCGTGGTGGCGGGGGTGTCGCTGGCGGGGCTGCCGCCGCTGCTGGGCTTTCTCGGCAAGGAGCTGATGCTGGAGGCGGTGCTGGGGGCGCCCCACTATCGCGGCGTGATCCTGCTGCTGGCCTTCCTGGCGGCCTTCCTGACCCTGGCGGTGGCGGCCATCGTCGTGCTGCGCCCCTTCTTCGGGCCGCGCCGCGAGACGCCACGGGCGCCCCACGAGGCGCCCGGCGGCATGTTCGCCGGGCCGGCCCTGCTGGCGGCGCTGTCGCTGCTCTTCGGGCTGGTGCCGGGGCTACTCGATCCGCTGGTCGAGGCCACCCTGGCGGGGTTCGGGGTGGCCGGTGCCGAGGTGCACCTGGCGCTGTGGCACGGGGTCAACCTGCCGCTTGCGCTCTCGCTGGCCAGCCTGCTGCTGGGGGCGCTGGTGTTCCGCCACTGGGACCGCCTGCGTGGCCGGCTGGCGCGCCTGGAGCCCGTCATGGCCCGCGGGCCCGAGGCCGGCTATGAGGCGCTGA
Source organism: Halomonas sp. (assembly GCA_046540755.1). Taxonomy (GTDB): domain Bacteria; phylum Pseudomonadota; class Gammaproteobacteria; order Pseudomonadales; family Halomonadaceae; genus Halomonas. The sequence continues at coordinate 16,112 of JBKHEO010000016.1, forward strand.
TGGCGGGCATGGTACGCCTCGCCGAGTGGCAGACCCGCCTCCTGCAGAACGGCTATATCCGCAACTACCTGGTGATGACACTGCTGGTGCTGGTGGGACTGGTGGGTCACGCCCTGCTGGTGCGCCATTCGCCGACCCTCTCCTTCTCGCTCGATGTCTACCTCCACGAGGCGATGGTGGTCGGGCTGATGGTGGCCGGGGCGATCGCCGCCTGCGTGATGCGCTCGCGGCTGGCGGCCGTCGCCGCGGTGGGGGTCATGGGCTTCTCCGTCGCCCTGACCTTCGTGCTCTTCAGCGCCCCGGATCTCGCCATCACCCAGCTGCTGGTGGAGACCCTCACGGTGATCCTGCTGGTGCTGGTGCTGTTCCGCCTGCCGCGCTTCGCGACCCTCTCCACGCCCACCGAGCGGCTGCGCGACCTGGTGGTGGCGGGGCTCTCCGGGGGGCTGGTGACGCTGCTGATGCTGGCGGTGCTCTCCGGCGAGCGGCTGCCGCGCATCTCCGACTACATGGTGGAGAACAGCCAGCCGCTGGGCCACGGCCACAACATCGTCAACGTCATCCTGGTGGACTTCCGCGCCCTGGATACCCTGGGCGAGATGTTCGTGCTGGCGCTGGCCGCCGTCGGGGTCTATGCCATGCTGCGCTTCCATGCCGACGAGTACGACGCCAGGAGCGCGGCCCAGACCCGGAGGGGCGACGATGGTTAGATCCGGTACCCTGATCCTCAACGTGGCGGCGCGCCTGCTGTTGCCATTGCAGTTGCTGTTCTCGCTGTTTCTGCTGCTGCGCGGCCACGACGAGCCCGGCGGCGGCTTCATCGCCGGCCTGGTGGCCGCCGGGGCCTTCGCCCTCTACCTCTTCGCCTACGGGCGGCGCGCCCTGGGGGCCATGCTCAAGGTCTCGCCCCGCGACCTGGTGGGGCTGGGGCTGGTGCTGGGGGTGGTCTCCACGCTGCCGGCCTGGTGGCACGGCCAGCCCTTCTTCACCGCCCAGTGGTGGACGATCCCGGTGATCGACTTCAAGGCCTCGACGCCGCTGATCTTCGATGTGGGCGTCTACCTGGTGGTGCTGGGCTCGGTTCTCACCGCCATCACCGCCCTGGTCAAGACCGACCAGGAAGAAGACGACACCCGACACTGAGGAGGTGCCATGGAACCCCTGCTGGCCGTCGCCATCGGCACCCTGTTCGCCGCCGCCATCTACATGATGCTGCGCCGCTCCATCGTCAAGCTGGTGATCGGCCTGATGCTGCTCTCCAACGCCGCCAACCTGCTGATCTTCGCTACCGCCGGTCTGACCCGTGGCGCGCCGCCGCTGGTGCCCAAGGGGCTCACCGCGCCCGAGGGGGTGGTGGCCGACCCGCTGCCCCAGGCGCTGGTGCTCACTGCCATCGTCATCGCCTTCGGGGTGCTGTCGTTCGCCGTGGTGCTGGTACGGCGCGCCTGGGAGGTCGTGCGCGCCGATGACCTGGACCGGATGAAGGATACCGACACGTGAACCCGGAGATCGCGCTGCCCATCCTGATCCCATTGATGGCGGGGGCCGTGTCGCTGCTGTTCTGGCGCTCGCGCCTGATGCAGCGGCTGGTCGCCGTGGGCGGCACCGCCGCCCTGCTGGTCACCGGCGTCTGGCTGCTCGCCTCGGTGAACCGCGAGGGGATCCTGGTGATGCACATGGGCGGCTGGGTCGCGCCCTTCGGCATCAGCCTGGTGGCCGACCTGCTGGGTGCCATCATGGTGGTGCTCACCGGCATCATCGGCTTCGCCGTGGCGATCTACTCCCTGGCCACCGCCGGTCGCGGCCACGAGGCCTACGGCTACTTCCCGCTGATGCACCTGCTGCTGGCCGGGGTGGCGGGTGCCTTCCTCACCGGCGACATCTTCAACCTCTACGTGTGGTTCGAGGTGATGCTGGTGGCCTCCTTCGCGCTGCTGATACTCGGCAGCGAGAAGCCGCAGATGGAGGGGGCTATCAAGTACGTGACCCTGAACCTGCTCTCCTCGGTGATCTTCCTGATGGCGGTGGGGCTGCTCTACGGCATGGTGGGCACCCTCAACATGGCCGACATCGCGCGCCGGATGGCAGAGGTGGAGGACCAGGGCATGGTCGACGCCCTGGCGATGATGTTCATGGTCGCCTTCGGCATCAAGGCGGCGGCCTTCCCGCTGTTCTTCTGGCTGCCGGCCTCCTACCACACCCCGCCGGTGGCGGTCTCGGCGCTGTTCGCGGGATTGCTGACCAAGGTGGGGGTCTACGCGCTGTTCCGGGTCTTCACGCTGATCTTCCACCACAGTCCGGGCTATACCCACGAGATCCTGCTGTGGGGGGCGGGCTTCACCATGCTCACCGGGGTGCTGGGGGCGGCGGCCCAGTTCGAGTTCCGCCGCATCCTCTCCTTCCATATCGTCAGCCAGATAGGCTACATGATCCTGGGGCTGGCGCTGTTCACGCCCCTGGCCATCGTCGGCGGGGTCTTCTACATCATGCATCACATCATCGTGAAGACGAACCTCTTCCTGGTCAGTGGCATCATCCACCGGCTGCGCGGCAGCTACCGTCTCAAGCGCCTGGGCGGCTTCTACCGCAGCCACCCCTGGCTGGCGGTGCTGTTCCTGATCCCGGCGCTGTCGCTAGCCGGCATCCCGCCGCTCTCGGGCTTCGTGGCCAAGTTCATCGTGATCCGCGCCGGCATCGAGGCCGGGGCCTACGGGGTCACCGCCATCGCCCTGCTGGTGGGCCTGCTGACCCTCTACTCCATGATCAAGATCTGGGCCGAGGTGTTCTGGAAGTCGGTGCCGCCGGAGGGGGAGGTCGACCCCTACCCCGAGGTACGCCAGCGCGAGCTGTGGCTGATGGTGGCGCCGGTGGCGGGGCTGGCGCTGTGCACCCTGTTCATCGGCCTCTATCCGGCGCCGATCCACGCCCTGGCCGAGGCCTCGGCGGCCCAGCTGCTCGACCCGGAAGGCTACATCCGGGCGGTGCTGGGCGCCCGGGGGGAGGGCGCGCCATGATCGGTGCGGCCTGGAACCTGCTGCTGGGTGGCGCCTGGGTGGTGCTCACCGGCGACTTCAGCGGCCTCAACCTGCTCGCCGGCCTGGTCTTCGGCTACTTGGTGCTGGCGCTGATCCAGCCCCAGGTGCCGGCGCTGGCCGGCCATGCCCAGCGCCTGCCACGGCTGGTGGCCTTCATCGGCTTCTTTATCAAGGAGCTGGTGATGGCCAACCTCAAGGTGGCCTTCGACATCATCACCCCGCCCTGGTACATGAAGCCGGGGGTGATCGCCATGCCCCTCAAGGCCAGCACCGAGTTCGAGATCGCCTTCGTCGCCAACCTGATCTCGCTGACCCCGGGTACCCTGAGCCTGGACGTCTCAGACGACCGCCGCGTGCTCTATATCCACGCCATGTTCCTCGACGACGAGGCGGAGCTGCGCCGCAACCTGGCGGAGCTGGAGCGCCGTGCCCTGGAACTGTTCCATTGATTGCCGTGTCGAGCCCGAGAGGAGGCTGCCCATGTCGCCGATCATCCTGCTGAGCCTGACGCTGATGGCGCTCGCCCTGTGCCTGTCCTTCGTGCGCCTCTTTCGGGGCCCCAGCCTGCCCGATCGGGTGGTGGCCCTGGAGCTCTTCTCGTCGATCCTGGTGGGCATCATCGGGGTGGTGGCCATCGCCACCGACGTCGCCAGCCTGCTCGATGTGGCGATCGTCATGGCGCTGATGGCCTTCATGGCCGCCATCGGCTTCGCGCGCTTCCTGGAACGGGGAGGGCCGCGAGATGACTGAGATTCTCAAGGAGCTGCTGATCCTGGTCGGGGCGCTGTTCATGCTGCTGGCCGCCCTTGGCCTGGTGCGCCTGCCGGACCTGCTGACTCGCATGCATGCCACCACCAAGGCCGCCACCCTGGGGGCCACCCTGATCATGCTGGCGGTGGCCATCCACTTCGCCCAGGTGGAGGTGGTGGCCCGCGCCCTGGGGGTGATCCTGTTCATCCTGATGACCGCGCCGGTGGCCGCCCACGTGATCGGCCGGGCGGGCTACTTCGTCGGCTCTCGGTTGTGGGACGGCACCGTCAAGGACGAGCTCAAGCCCCACTACGACCCCCTCACCCACGAGCTCAAGAGCGGCCTCGAGGGCGAGCGGCGGTCGGATGACCCAGCCGACCCTCCCTGACGAGGTCATGCCCCGCCATCCACGAGGCCGCCTGCGGGCGGCCCCGTGGGTTCCTGTGCGCTCGAGCGGCGAGCGGCGGGGTATTATATTTGTACAATATCTATACTATTATTCTTCCTTGTCCATATATAGAGGCCTTGTCATGCACCGCAAGCCCCATCTGCCGCACAAGCCCTGCCGGCACTGCCGGCGCCCCTTCGCCTGGCGCCGCAAGTGGTTGCGCTGCTGGGAGGAGGTGCGCTTCTGCAGCGAGCGCTGCCGGCGCGAGGCCCGCCGCCAGGAGGTGGCATCATGAGCCGCGTGCTGGTGTGGCTGCGCGCCGACCTGCGGCTGGCCGACAACCCCCTGCTGCGCTTCGATTCGCCGCCCGAGACCCTGCTGTGCGTCTTTGTGCTGGATCGCGACTGGCTGGTGGCGGCGGCGCCCGGCATTCCGCGCATCGGGTCAGCCCGCCTGCGCTTCCTGTGGGAGAGCCTGATCGCCCTGCGTGGCGAGCTGCTCAGCCGCGGCAGCGACCTCCTGGTGCGCCTGGGGGACCCGGCGGCGGAGGTTGCCGCGCTGGCCGAGCGCCACGCCATCGACGAGGTGCGGGTGCGCCGCGAGGCCGGCTGGGAGGAGGCCCGCGCGGTGAAGCGCCTGGCCGAGCGGCTGGGGGCGGGAGTGGCGCTTCGACAGCCCGATGGCGGCACGCTGCTGGACGAGGCGAGCCTGCCTACCCCGCTCGAGCAGCTGCCGCCGAGCTTCTCCGCCTTCCGCCGCCGCGCCGAGCGCGACGCCACGGTGCCCGCCGCCACCCCGGCGCCGGTGACCCTGCCACCCTGGCCGGAGGGTGCCTCCCGCGGCCTGCCACCGCTGGAGCAGGTGTGTCCCGAGGCGGCCGCCTGGGCACCCGACGAGCGCGGCGAGTTCCACTTCGCCGGTGGCGAGGCGGCAGGGCGCGAGCGCCTGGAGTACTTCCTCCAGTGCGGCGGTCCCGGCCACTACAAGCGGACCCGCGACGCCCTGATGGGTCCCGACTTCTCCACCCGCCTCTCGCCCTGGCTGGCCCATGGCTGCCTCTCGGCGCGCCAGGTGCGCGACGCGGTACGCGCCTGGGAGGCCGAGCACGGTGCCGGCGACTCCAGCTACTGGGTCATCTTCGAGCTGCTGTGGCGCGACTACTTCCACTGGGCGGCGCGCCAGGAGGGGGCTGCGCTCTTCGGCCAACGGCCGCTGCCCGCCGGCGATGCGGCCTTCGACGCCTGGCGGGAGGGCCGCACCGGCATGCCGCTGGTGGACGCCGCCATGGGCGAGCTGGCTGCCACCGGCTGGCTCTCCAACCGCGCACGGCAGAACGTGGCGAGCTACCTGGTGCACGCCCTGGGGGGCGACTGGCGACTCGGTGCGGCCTGGTTCGAGCACTGCCTGATCGATTACGATGCGGCCAGCAATTGGGGCAACTGGCGCTACGTGGCCGGGGTGGGACGCGACCGCCGCGGGCGGCACTTCGACACCCTGTGGCAGGCCGAGCGCCATGACCCCGAGGGGGCCTACCTGGCGCGTTGGCAGCCGGCGCTGGCCGAGCTGTCCAGTGAGGCCCGCCATCGCCCCTGGCGTCACGCCCCCGAGCGCTTCCCGTCGCCGCTCGACCCACGCCCTGCCATCGACCCCTGAGGAGTCCGCATGCCCCTTCCCGGTACCATCACCGACGCTCGAGGCCGTGCCACCTGCCTGCCGTTGTTGCTGGGCCTGGCCGGACTGCTCCCCTTCCTGGCGAGCGCCGCGGCGGCCTGGCTGGCCCCCATCGCCTGGCAGGTGGTCGCCATCAACGCCTTCCTCTACTACGCCGCGGTGATCCTCTCCTTCCTGGGCGGCATCCAGTGGGGGGTGGCGATCTCCCTGGAGGCCGCCGGCAGCCCGGGCTTCCGCGCGCGCCTGGTACTGAGCATGGCGCCGAGCCTGATCGCCTGGCCGGCACTGCTCCTGCACCCCTTCACCGGCGCCTGGGTGCTGGCGCTGGGCTTCGTGGTGGTGCGCCTGCACGAACTGGGGCGCGACAGCCGCGAGCTGCTGCCCGACTGGTTCCAGTCGCTGCGCAATGTGCTGACCGCGGTGGTGCTGGCCTGCCATGGCGCGGTGATCTGGCGCCTCGCCGGCAGCTGAACGGGCTTCCCGCCGCGCGCCAACTGCGCGATGATCCCTCCTCGTCGCCCGAATCGCCACGGAGAGCCCCATGCTACGGATGACCCTGACCTGCTGCCTGGCCCTCGGCCTGCTGGCCGGCTGCCAGAGCGGCCCGGCCCGGGAGGCCAGGGCCGGCAACGCCGCCGAGCCCCGGACCCCCGCCGGCGAGTCCCGACAGGCGGGCGAGGAGGCCGCCCCCCGCGCCGAGGCGGACTTCGGCACCTGGCTGGCCGGTTTCCGCCGCGAGGCGCGCGAGGCGGGCATCTCGGAGGCGACCCTCTCGCGCGCCCTGGATCGCGTGCGCTATCGCCCCCGGGTGATCGAGCTCGACCGTTCCCAGCCGGAGTTCGTGCGTCCCATCTGGCAGTACCTGGACAGCGCCGTCTCCGCCCAGCGGGTCACCACCGGGCGCGAGCGCCTCGCCGAGCACCGCGATACCGCGCGCCGCATGGAGGCGCGCTACGGCGTGCCCGCCGAGGTGATCGTGGCCATCTGGGGCATCGAGAGCAACTACGGCGGCAACTTCGGCGACTTCTCCACCCTGGAGGCCCTGGCCACCCTGGCCTACGACGGCCGGCGCAGCGACTTCGCCCGCGGCGAGCTGCTCGCCGCCCTTCGCATCATCGAGGCCGGCGACATCGCCCCGGAGCGCATGCTGGGCTCCTGGGCCGGCGCCATGGGCCATACCCAGTTCATCCCCTCGAGCTTCGAACGCTATGCGGTGGACGGCGACGGCGACGGCCGGCGCGATATCTGGGGCAGCATCCCCGACGTCATGGCCTCCACCGCCCACTACCTGGAGCGTGCCGGCTGGCGGCAAGGCGAACCCTGGGGCGTCGAGGTGAGCCTGCCGGAGGGGTTCGACTACGCCCTGGCCGAGCTGGAGAGGCATCGGCCGTCCCGGGAGTGGGCCGAGATGGGCGTGCGCCCCTTGGAGGGCGGCGCGCTGCCCGGCTTCGAGGCCGCCTCGGTGATCACCCCGGCCGGTGCGGCCGGCCCCGCCTTCCTGGTGGGGCCCAACTTCCGCGCCATCCTGCGCTACAACAACGCCACCAGCTACGCCCTGGCGGTGGGCAGCCTGGCCGACGAGATCGCCGGCCGCGAGGGCATCGTCGGCGGCTGGCCCCGCGAGGAGCAGCCGCTCTCCCGGGACCAGGTGCGCGAGATGCAGCGCGAGCTCAACGCCCGGGGCTTCGAGGTGGGCACCCCCGACGGGGTGCCGGGCCCCAATACCCGGCGCGGCCTGCGCCAGTTCCAGGCATCGATCGGCGAGGAGCCGGATGGCTTCGCCACCCGCCGCCTGCTGGAGCGCCTGACCCGATGATCCCGAGGAGAGAGGCATGACCACGCGATTCAAGAGCTGGGCCCTGGCGGCCGCGCTGTTGGCCGGTGCCACACCGGCCCTGGCCGATGACAAGGTGTTCGGCTGGGTCGAGAAGGCCGTCGTGGAGCCCTTGGGCGTGGAGGTGAAGGCCAAGCTGGACAGCGGCGCGCTCACCTCGTCGCTGGATGCCCGCGACATCGAGCGCTTCAAGCGCGACGACGAGCGCTGGGTGCGCTTCCGCCTCAAGCTGGAAGATGAAGAGAGCGGCGAGGTGGTCAGCGAACGAATGGAGCTGCCCCTCCATCGCAGCCTCAGGCTGCGGGGCGCCGGCGGCACCGACCGTCGCCCCGTGGTGCTGATGAAGGTCTGCCTCGGCGGCACCCTCTACGAGGAGCAGTTCAGCCTGCGCGACCGCGGCGACATGAACTACCCGCTGCTGCTGGGACGGCGCACCATCGGCCATCTCGGCCTGCTGGACGTGCGCGAGACCTTCCTTACCCAACCGGCGTGCGACGACGATTCGCCGCTGGTGGAGCACGACCCGGACGAGGACGAGGCGGTCGAGGAGATCGATGACTAGAAGAGCCGCGCCAGCAGGGCGGTGACCGCGGTCTCCACCCGCAGGATGCGCGGCCCCAGGTGGATGCCCTCGCAGCCCGCCGCCAGCAGCCGTTCCACCTCCCAGGGGATGAAGCCCCCCTCGGGCCCCACCAGCAGCAGCGTCGGCTGGTCGAGGCCACGGGGGCAGGCCGCCGGCATGCCGGGGTGGGCCAGCAGGCCCCGGCGCCCCGCCAGCAGCTCCGGCAGGGCGTCCTCAACGAAGGGGCGAAAGCCTCGCGCCAGGGTGACCTCCGGCAGCCGGGTGTCGCGGGCCTGCTCCAGGCCCAGCACCAGGTGCCGGTGGATCTTCTCCGCCTCGAGCTCCGGCGACATCCAGTAGCTCTTCTCCACCCGCCGGCAGTGCAGCAGGGTGATCCGCTTCACGCCCAGGGCGGTGACGTGCTCCAGGGTGCGCGCCAACATGCGCGGGCGCGGCAGGGCCAGCACCAGGTGCACCGGCAGCGCCGGCGGCGGCACCTGGTCGAGCCCCTCCAAGGCGAAGGTGGCGGCGTCCTCGTCGAGAGCGAGCAACTCCCCCTGGCCGATGCCGCCCCCCGCGACGCCCAGGGTCAGGCGGTCGCCCGGGGTGGCGCGATGCACCTCGCGCAGGTGGCGCAGGCGGCGCGGGTCGGTGATCCGGGCGAGGCGGTCGTTGGCGATGTCGTCGGGGTCGAGCAGGATCAGGTTCATCGGGGACTCGCCGCGTTGAGGATGGAAAGTGGACTTCGGCTTGCATGGCGGGTGTCGCGGTGCACAATGGTGGCACGATGGGGCTTTCCCACGACCAACAAGGAGCAGCGCCGTGCGCGTGATTCGCAAGTATGCCAACCGCAGGCTCTATGATACCCAACAGAGCCGCTATGTGACCCTCGAGGATCTGCGCCAGCTGGTGCTCGACAGCGAGCCCTTCCGCGTCGAGGATGCCAAGAGCGGCGAGGACCTGACCCGCACCATCCTGCTCTCCATCATCATCGAGCAGGAGCAGGCCGACGGCGATGCCGAGGTCTTCTCCAACGACCTGCTGGCCCAGTTCATCCGCGTCTACGACATGGCGCAGCCGCTGCCCCTGGCCCGCTACCTGGAGCAGGGCACCAAGCTGATGATGGAGCAGCAGCAGCGCATGCAGGACCAGTGGCAGCAGGCCATGCGCCACTCCCCCATGGAGCTGATGCGCGAGATGGCCGAGGAGAACATGAAGTTCTGGCAGCAGACCATCGGCCAGGCCACCGGCGCCGGCAGCCAGGAAGGCAAGCAGGACAAGGAGGGTGACGGCAAGGGCTGAGCCGGCCGTCACGCATCCGCCCCGGCTTTCTGACATAATGCCGCCTCGATTCGAAACGCCGCCCCGGCGGCCAGCAGCATGAAGGTGGATAGGATGAAGGTGCTGATCATCGGCGGCGGTGGCCGCGAACACGCCCTGGCCTGGAAGGTTGCCCAGTCACCCGCGGTGACGATCACCTACGTGGCGCCGGGCAATGCCGGCACCGCCCGGGAACCGGGCCTGACCAACGTCGATATCGCCGCCGAGGACCTCGAGGGGCTGGTGGCCTTCGCCCGCGAGGTGGCCATTGACCTCACCATCGTCGGTCCCGAGGCGCCCCTGGTGGCCGGGGTGGTGGACCGCTTCCGCGAGGCCGGCCTGAGCATCTTCGGACCCACCGCCGGCGCCGCCCAGCTCGAGGGCTCCAAGGCCTTCACCAAGGACTTCCTGGCCCGCCACGCCATCCCCACCGCCGAGTACCGCACCTTCACCGCGGTGGCGCCGGCCCTCGAGTACCTCGCCGAGAGGGGCGCCCCCATCGTGATCAAGGCCGACGGCCTGGCCGCCGGCAAGGGCGTGATCGTCGCCATGAGCCTGGCGGAGGCCGAGGCAGCGGTGCGCGACATGCTCGAGGCCAACGCCTTCGGCGACGCCGGGGCCCGGGTGGTGATCGAGGAGTTCCTCGACGGCGAGGAGGCCAGCTTCATCGTCATGGTGGACGGCGAGACGGTACTGCCCATGGCCACCAGCCAGGACCACAAGCGGGTGGGGGAGCACGACAGCGGCCCCAATACCGGCGGCATGGGCGCCTACTCGCCGGCGCCGGTGGTCTCCGACGCGGTGCACGAGCGCATCATGGCGCGGGTGATCCGCCCCACGGTGGAAGGCATGGCCGCCGAGGGGCACCCCTATACCGGCTTCCTCTATGCCGGGCTGATGATCGACGCCGAGGGCAACCCCAGGGTGATCGAGTACAACTGCCGCTTCGGCGACCCCGAGACCCAGCCGATCATGCTGCGCCTCAAGACGGATCTCGCCGGGCTCTGCCTGGCCGGGGCGCGCGGCGAACTCGCCGGCCACGCCTGCGACTGGGACCCGCGCGCCGCGGTAGGCGTGGTGCTGGCGGCCGGCGGCTACCCGGGCCGCTACCGCAAGGGGGATGCCATCGAGGGCATCGAGGCCGCCGAAGCCACCGGCTGCAAGGTGTTCCATGCCGGCACCGCCGAGCAGGAGGGGCGGCTGGTCACCGCCGGCGGGCGCGTGCTCTGCGTCACCGCCCTGGGCGAGGGGGTGGCCGCCGCCGCCGCCAACGCCTATCGTGGCGTCGACGCCATCCGCTGGGAGGGCGCCTTCTGCCGCCGCGACATCGCCCACCGGGCCATAGCCCGGGAGCGCGGCGAGCGCTGAGCCCAGGCCTCGACCCACCAAAACAAGACCCACAAGGAGGCGAGCATGGAGCGCGTCAGGCTCGAGTTTCCCGAGACGGCCATCGTCCACCGTCAGTCGCTGACGGTGCGTGTCACCGACATGAACTACGGCCGCCACCTGGGCCATGACGCCCTGGTGTCGCTGCTCCACGAGGCGCGCATCCAGGCCCTGGCCGCGCTGGGGCTCAGCGAGTGGGACCTGGGCGGTTACCCCAGCGTGGTGGCCGACCTCGCGGTGCAGTACCAGTCCGAGGCGCGCTGGCCCGACGCCCTGGTGGTGGAGACGGCGATCCCCGTCCCGCAGGGCAAGGCGCTCGTCGTCTTCCAGCGGGTGGTCCACGCCGAAGGCGGCCGCCCGGTGGCGACGGCGCGCCTCAACCTGCTGCTGGTGGATCCCGCGAGCGGTCGCCCGGTGGCGGTGCCCGAGGCGGTGAAGGCGGCCCTCGCCCGGGTGGGAGAGGCCTGATGTCGCGCGAGTATCCGATCATCGCCGTGACCGGCTCCTCGGGGGCCGGCACCACCACGGTCAAGCGTACCTTCGAGCGCATGTTCGCCCGCGAGGACGTCCACGCCGCCTTCGTCGATGGCGACGCCTTCCACCGCTATACCCGCGAGGAGCTGGGTCGCATCTTCCGCGAGGAGCCGGAGCGCAAGGACGAGCTCTCCCACTTCGCGGTGGAGGCCAACCTGCTCGATGAGCTGGAGGCGCTGTTCCTGGAGTATAGCGAGGGCGGTGGCGGCACCTATCGCCACTATATCCACGCCGAGGACAAGCAGATGATCGAGGCCGGCTACCGGGTCGGTACCTTCACCGAGTGGCAGCCGCTGCCCTACGGCACCGACCTGCTGTTCTACGAGGGGCTCCACGGGGGTCTGGTCACCGCCGAGCACGATATCGCCCGCCATGTGGATCTGCTGGTGGGGGTGGCGCCCACCATGAACCTGGAGTGGATCCAGAAGATCGACCGCGACACCAAGCTGCGCGGCTACTCCCAGGAGGCGGTGATCGACACCATCCTGGGGCGCATGGGGGACTATGTGCGCTATATCCAGCCGCAGTTCTCGCGCACCCATATCAACTTCCAGCGGGTGCCCACGGTGGACACCTCCAACCCCTTCGAGGTGCAGGACATCCCCACCGACGCCGAGTCCTTCGTGGTGATCCGCTTCCGCGACCCGGCCACGGTGGACTTCCCCTACCTGCTGGCGATGATCCAGGATGCCTTCATGAGCCGCCCCCACACCCTGGTGGTGCCCGGCTCGCGGTTGTCGCTGGCCATGGAGCTGATCCTGGGGCCGCTGGTGCGCCACCTGCTGGCCCAGCGGCGCTTCCGCTGAGCGCTTTCATTCCCACGAGGAGGCCCGAGATGGAGTGTCTGTTCTGCAAGATCGTCAACGGCGAGATCCCCGCCGAGATCGTCTTCGAAGATGACCAGGTGGTGGCCTTCGAGGACATCAACCCCCAGGCGCCGACCCACCTGCTGATCATCCCCCGGAAGCATATCGCCACCCTCAACGACCTCGAGGAGGGCGACCGACCGCTGGTCGGCCATCTGTCCCTCGTCGCAGCGCGCATGGCCAGGGAAGGGGGCTTCGCCGAGGAGGGCTATCGGGTGGTGATGAACTGCAATGACCAGGGCGGCCAGAGCGTCTATCATATCCATATGCACCTGATGGGCGGCCGACGCTTTACCTGGCCGGCTGGGTAGTCGGCGTTCCTGCGGGCAACCGCGCGATACACGGTGTTCGGCGCATCGGGTGCACCCTCCCCATCACGACGGCGCCACCCTCCCGGGTGGCGCCGTCGTCCTTGCCCTCCCAGGGGATCTACTCCTCGACGATGGTGTAGGAGTGGGTCACCTCGACCCCGCCCTTGACCAGCATGATCGAGGCGCTGCAGTACTTCTCGGCGGAGAGCTCCACGGCGCGCGCCACCGGCTTCTCCTTGAGCCCCTTGCCGGTGACGGTGAAGTGGACGTGGATCCTGGTGAAGACGCTGGGGGTGGCGTCGGCGCGCTCGGCCTCGAGGCTTGCCATGCAGTCGCTCACCGGGGCGCGGGACTTCTCGAGGATCTCCAGCACGTCGAAAGAGGTGCAGGCGCCCATGCCCATCAGCAGCAGCTCCATGGGGCGCGGGCCGGTGTTGCGGCCGCCGTGGTCGGGCGGGCCGTCGATGACCACGCTGTGGCCGCTGCCCGATTCGGCGACGAACTGGCGGCCGTCGGTCCATTTCACGGTGGCTTTCATATCGCTAGGGTCCTTGTTGAGTCGCTTGGAGAATAGTCGGGGCTGTTCCCGGCGCCCCTCTTGTCGAAGCTGCGATGAAAAAGGCGGTCAGCATAGCAGCTGCATCGTTCAAGCTCAGCCTCACCCTCGCGGAGCAAATCCGCTCGAGGCTATTCCGGCGGTTGGCCTGCGAGGGGGCGCTGTGAATACGTCCCTGTACGCTACCTTGGCCGTCCTCGGTCCTCGGACCCCCTCTACGGCCAACCCCCGGCGCCTCTCGCTCAGCTTTGAGGACGATTCGACGCTAGTGACTCGTCCAGCGTCTTCAGTCTCTCCGGCGTGCCCACGTCCACCCAGCGGCCGCGGTGGTGGTGCCCGGCCACGCGCCCCTCGGCCATGGCACGGCGCAGCAGCGGCGCCAGGGCGAAGGCGCCGGGGGGTTCGCCTGCCACCAGCGCCGGGTCGAGCAGGCCGATGCCGGCGTAGGTGAGCCTGGGTTCCCCTCCGGCATGGATGCGGCCGGCGGCGTCCAGGCGGAAGTCACCCGAAGGGTGGTGCGCGGGGTTGTCCACCAGCACCAGCCGCGCCAGGTCGCCTTCATTAAGCGCCGCCAGGGAGGCCGGGTCGAGGTCGCACCAGACGTCGCCGTTGACCAGCAGGAAGGGGGCGGTGCCGAGCAGCCCCAGCGCCCGGTGGATGCCGCCGCCGGTCTCCAGCGGCACCTCCTCGCGGCTCCAGGCGATGCGCACGCCGTGGTCGGCGCCGTCGCCCAGCGCCGCGATGATCTGCTCGGCGCGGTAGCTGACGTTGATCACGATCTCGGTGATGCCCGCCGCGCGCAGGCGCTCGAGATGGTGGACGATCAGCGGCCGCCCCCCCACCGGCAGCAGCGGCTTGGGGCAGCGGTCGGTGAGCGGGCGCATGCGGGTGCCGAGCCCCGCGGCGAGGATCATCGCCTTCATGGCGTGCCCTCCAGGCGCGCCGCCAGGGCGGGGCGGAAGGTCCCGGCCAGCCAGGCCTGGAAGGCGTCGTGGCCGCCCAGTCCCGCCAGGCTATCCTCGAGGTGGGCGAGGAAGTGGGGCAGGCGCTCCAGATAGCCCGTCCTGTGGTCGCGCAGGGTCAGGCGGCAGAAGATGCCCAGCACCTTGAGCGAGCGCTGGGCGGCCATGGCGTCGGCCCGGGCCAGGAAACCGGCCGGGTCGGTGGCCGCGGGCAGGCGGCCGTCGTCCACGGCCCGGCGTCGGAAGGCCTCGACATGGGCGGCGAAGGCCTCGGCGTCGAGGCGGCGGTAGCGTCCCCGCAGCAGCGAGACCAGGTCGTAGGTGATCGGGCCGGCCACCGCGTCCTGGAAGTCGATCAGCACCAGCGAATCGTCGCGCACCATCAGGTTCATGGCGTCGAAGTCGCGGTGCACCGTCACCAGCGGCTGGGCCAGGGCCGCGTCGATCAGCGCCCGGCGCAGCGCCGCCCAGCCCGGCGGCGGCGCCAGCCCCAGCCACTCGCCCAGGCACCACTCGGGGAAGAGATCCAGTTCGCGGCCGAGCAGGGCGGCGTCATAGCGCGGCAGGTCGTCGGGTCCGGCACGGTTCTGCAGTGCATGGATCAGGCCGATGGCGCGCTCGAGCCAGGCCGCCGTCGCCTCCTCGTCGTCGAAGCGCCGCTGCAGCGGGGTGTCGCCGAGATCCTCCAGCTCCAGGAACCCCGCCGCCAGGTCGTCGGCGAAGAGGTGCGGTACCGGCAGCCCGGCGGCCTCCCAGCGGCGGGCGATGGCCACGAAGGGGCGCGAGTCCTCCTGCTCGGGCGGGGCATCCATCAGGATGCGGGTGGCGCCGTCGGGCAGGGTCAGGCGGAAGTAGCGGCGGAAGCTGGCGTCGCCGGCGGCCAGGCGCAGGTCGAGGGACCCGGGGGCCAGGCCGTGGCGCTCGGCGGCCCAGCGGGCGAGCCGTTCGCGGCGCGGGGCGTCGTGGGCGGCGTCGGTCGTCATGGGGCTCCTGGAAGGCATGGGGCTCCTGGGGTGGGCCGGTTGACGGTGGTGGGCGGGCGCCGCATGCTGGGCGCTGCGCCGTTTGCGCCGGCAGCACAGGCCGACGACGGCCTGTATAATAGCGTTTCACCCCGCCGAGGACATCGACCAAGATGGGCAAGCGACTCTCATGGACGGCCCTGGCAGGCCTCGCGGCCTCGTCATTCGCCGGCGGCCCGCTGCTGGCGGCGCCTCCCGAGCCCCTGCCCGCCGAGCGGCTCGACTTTCGCCCCTGGGGCGATGAGCGGCCGGCGGATGCGCTGTGCCGCGGGCGCTACGTGATGCCCGACTATCGGCTGCCTCCCCCCGAACCCGGCAGGGTGGCCAGCGAGTCCGAGAGCGCCAACTACGGCGAGGATGGCGAGACCCTGCTGCGCGGCGAGGTGGTGCTGCGCCACGACGGCGCCCAGCTCGAGACCCCCCAGGTGCGGGTGCCGGCCAGCCGCGAGCGCGCCTTCGCCGAGGGGCCCATGGCGCTGCGCGACCAGGGCCTGCTGGTGCGCGGCGACGCCGGCGAGCTCTCCCTGGTCAGCGATGCCGCCAGCATCGACCAGGCCCACTATGTCCTCCATGACCGCCACCTGCGCGGCGACGCCCAGCGCCTGGCCCGCCTGGAGGATGGCCGCTACCGGCTCACCTCGGCCGCCTTCACCACCTGCGACCCTGGCGACAACCTCTGGCGCCTGGTGGGAGGCGACGTGGAGCTCGACCGCGAGCAGGGTGTCGGCACCGCCCGCCATGCCCGGCTCGAGGTGAAGGACTTGCCGGTCTTCTACTGGCCCTGGGTGCGCTTCCCCCTCGACGACCGTCGCCAGACCGGCTTCCTGTGGCCGGCGGTGGGCGTCTCCAGCGACTCCCTGGACTACGCCCAGCCCTTCTACTGGAACATCGCCCCCAACCACGACGCCACCATCACCCCGCGCTGGATCAGCGACCGCGGCGTGCTGCTGGGGGGCCAGTACCGCTACCTGTTCGCCGACGCCGCGGGGCAGATCGAGGGGGCCTGGCTGGGCAGCGACGACGGCGGCGACAGCGACAACCCCAACGCGGCGGCCCGCCGCTTCGAGGGGGAGGACCGCTGGTACCTCGACTACCGCCACGCCGGCACCCTGAGCCCGCGCAGCCGCTACCGGCTGCGTTACGGCGCGGCCAGCGACGGCCGCTACTTCGACGACTTCGGCAGCGACTTCGCCGAGCAGGGCACCTCGGCCATGCAGCGCCTGGCCCAGGTCGACTACCGTGGCGACACCTGGCACCTCGACGCCCGCGCCCAGGGCTTCCAGAAGCTCGACGACCCGCTGCTCGACCAGGACAAGCCCTTCTATCGGCTGCCCAGCCTCAGCGCCGCGGCGCGCTGGAACCAGGCGAGCGGCTTCTATCAGCAGTGGCAGAGCCACTACAGCTACTTCTGGCGCGACGTGGAGGAGGACGAGATCCCGCTGGCGAGGGAGTCGGCCACCGGTTCGCGGTTGCACCTGTCGCCGGCCGTGGGCTGGCGGTTCGACCAGCCCTGGGGCCACCTGGAGCCGCGCCTGGAGTGGCTGGGCACCGCCTACGATCTCGACTACGGCGAGCGCGACACCGACCGCGACACCTCCCTGACCCGCAGCGTGCCGGTGGCCTCCGTGGACGGCGGCCTGGTGTTCGAGCGCGAGCTCGACCTGGCGGGGCGTGACTACCGCCAGACCCTGGAGCCCCGCCTCAACTACGCCTACGTGCCGGCCCGCGACCAGCGCGAGTTCCCCGACTTCGACAGCAGCGAGCGCGGCTTCTCCTGGGGTCAGCTGTGGTCGCCGCACCGCTTTTCCGGCGGCGACCGGGTCGGCGACCTCAACCGCCTCTCCCTGGGCGTCGAGTCGCGCCTGCTGGAGGACGAGGAGGGCCGCCAGCGCCTCTCCCTGGGGCTGGGCCAGGCGGTCTACTTCGAGGATCGCAGCATCGACATGGCGGGGGACCCCGACACCCTGCCCGCCAACGAGGAGGACTTCTACCGCGCCACCCGCGACCGCTCGCCGCTGGTCGCCAACGCCGACTGGCAGGTCACCGAACGCTGGCGCGCCGGCTGGCAGTGGCTCTACGACGACGACCGGGAGCGCACCGAGCGCACCGGGGTCGACCTGCAGTATCGCTCGCCCGAGGGGCATGCGTTGAACCTCGGCTACCGCTGGGAGCTCGAAGGCTTCGACCCCTCGCTGGATCGCAGCGATGACGACTTTCGCGCTTACGACCGCGAGGAGTTCGACGTCTCCTTCGCCTGGAAGGCGACGCGGCGGGCCGACCTGATCGGCCGCCTGCTCTACGACAACACCAACGACCGCGCCCTGGAGCAGCTCGCCGGGGTGCAGTGGAACGACTGCTGCTACGGCGTGCAGCTGGTGTGGCGCGAGTGGGTCGACGACAACGACACCGGCTTCGTGGCCGACGACTTCACCGAGCGCGGGATCTTCCTGCGCTTCGTGTTCAAGGGCCTCGGCGGCGTCGGCCGCGAGGCGGACAGCTACTTCGAGGAGGCCATCCCCGGCTACCGCAGTACCGCCTTCTGAGCCGGATGGCCGAGCATCCCACAACGATGAGAGGACCGCACACCATGCGCACTCGCCGCACCCCCTTCCTGGCCACCGGCCTGGCGCTCGCCCTGGGCCTCGCCGCCCTTCCGGTCGGCGCCCAGGACCAGGAGTATCAGTCCAGCCAGCGCCAGTCCCTGGACCGCATCGTGGCGGTGGTCAACGAGGAGGCGATCATGCAGAGCCAGCTCGAGGACCGCCTCGCCCAGGTGGAGAGCCAGCTGGGCGCCCGCGACGAGGTGCCTCCGTCGGAGGGCAACCTGCGCGAGCAGGTGCTGGAGCAGATGATCCTCGAGGAGATCCAGCTGCAGATGGCCGATGAGGCGGGTCTCTCGGTGGACGACACCGAGCTCAACCGCCAGGTGCGGGGCATCGCCGAGCGCAACGACATGAGCCTGGAGGCGTTCGCCGACGCCCTGGAGGAGGATGGCCTGACGTTGGCCAGCGTGCGTGACGAGGTCCGCCGCGAGCTGACCCTGCGCCAGCTGCAGCAGCGCCAGGTAGGCAGCCGTATCAACCTCTCCGAGCGCGAGGTGGAGCGGGTCATGGAGCAGGAGGGCCTCGGCCGCGAGCAGGCCCAGCAGCAGCTCTTCCAGCGCCGCGCCAACGAGGAGCTCGACGCCTGGCTGCAGGAGATCCGCTCCCAGGCCTTCGTCGACAACCGCCTCGACGACCGCTGATGGCGACGCATGCCCCGGTGCTGGCCTTGACCTGTGGCGAGCCGGCGGGTATCGGCCCGGAGCTGGTGCTGATGCTGGCCGCCGAGGGCGTCTCCGGCGCCCGGCCGGTGGCGGTGGGCGATCCCGGCCTGCTGGCCGAGCGCGCCGCTGCCCTCGACTTGGCGCTGGAGCTCCTCGAGCTCGCCCCCGGCGAGCCGGTGCCCGAGGCGCGCCCCGGACGGCTGCCGGTATGGCCGGTGGCGCTGCGCGCGCCGTCGCGCCCCGGCGTGCTGGAGCGCGCCAATGCCGATCATGTGCTGGAGACCCTGGACGTGGCGATCCGCGCCTGTCGCGCGGGCCGGGCCGCGGGGATGGTCACCGCGCCCCTGCACAAGGGGGTGATCATCGAGGCCGGCCATGCCGGCTTCACCGGCCACACCGAGTACCTGCGCGATGCCTGCGGCGTCGAGGAGGTGGTGATGATGCTCGCCACCGATGCCGCCCTGCACGCCGAGCGGCCCGGCTGGGCCGGCGGGCGCTCGCTGCGGGTGGCGCTGGCCACCACCCACCTGCCGCTGCGCCGGGTGGCCGACGCCATCACCGCCGAAGGACTGACCCGGGTGTTGCACGTCCTCGATGCCGACCTGCGCCGCCGGTTCGGCATCGCCGCGCCGCGCATCGCGGTGTGCGGGCTCAACCCCCACGCCGGCGAGGAGGGCCACCTTGGGCGCGAGGAGCTCGAGGTGATCACCCCGACCCTGGAAGCGCTGCGCGCCGAGGGGCTCGCCCTTGACGGGCCGCTCCCCGCGGATACCCTGTTCACCCCGCGGCACCTGGCGGGGGTCGATGCCGTGCTCGCCATGTACCATGACCAGGGCCTGCCGGTGCTCAAGTACGCCGGCTTCGGCCGCGCCGCCAACGTCACCCTGGGGCTGCCGCTGGTGCGCACCTCGGTGGATCACGGCACCGCCCTGGACCTGGCCGGCAGCGGCCGTGCCGACCCCGGCAGCCTGCGGGTCGCCGTGGCGCTGGCCGCCGAGATGGCGGGCCGCGGGGCATAGCCTGTCGCCGGACAAGCTCCGGTTCAGGAAATGACATCAATATCTGAATGACACAAGGACACCCCTGAATGGCATCTCGCCCCCCGGTCCACCGGGCCCGCAAGCGTTTCGGCCAGAACTTCCTGCGTGACCCGGGCGTCATCTCGCGCATCGTGCGGGCCATCGCGCCGCGCCCCGGTGAGCGGATCGTCGAGATCGGCCCTGGCCAGGGGGCGCTCACCGAACCGCTGCTGGAGGCCGCCGGCGGCCGCCTGGAGGTGATCGAGCTGGACCGCGACCTGATCCCCGGGCTGCGGGTGCAGTTCTTCAACTACCCCGACTTCGTGATCCACGAGGGCGACGCCCTCAAGGTGGACTTCCGCGCCCTGCGCGGCGAGGGGGCGCCGCTGCGGGTGGTGGGCAACCTGCCCTACAACATCTCCACCCCGCTGATCGCCCACCTGCTGGAGGCGGGCGACGCCGTCGCCGACATGCACTTCATGCTGCAGAAGGAGGTGGTGGAGCGCCTGGCCGCCGAGCCGGGCGGCGCCGATTGGGGGCGGCTGTCGGTGATGGCCCAGTACCGCTGCCGGGTGGCGTCGCTGTTCGTGGTGCCGCCGGAGGCCTTCGTGCCGCGGCCCAAGGTGGACTCCGCCATCGTGCGTCTCACTCCCCGCGCCGAGCTGCCCCATCCGGCCCGCGACGAGGCCCTGCTGGCGGCGGTGGTCAAGCAGGCCTTCGGCCAGCGCCGCAAGACCCTGCGCAACAACCTCAAGGGGCGCCTCTCCGCCGAGGCGCTGGAGGCGCTGGGCATCGATCCCGGCCGCCGCCCCCAGACCCTCGACGTGGCGGAGTTCGTGCGTATCGCCAACCATCTGGCCGACGCGGAGGTGGCGTCATGAGCGAGGCACTGGCGGGCCCCGCCGACGGGGTCAGCGTCGAGGTGGCGCCGGAGTTCCGGCCCGACGAGTCGGCCCCCGCCGAGGGGCGCTACGTGTTCAGCTACACGGTGACGGTGCACAACGCCGGGCGCCACAGCATCCAGCTGATGGCGCGCCACTGGACCATCACCCAGGGCAGCGGCAAGGTGCAGGACGTGCGCGGCAAGGGGGTGGTCGGCCAGCAGCCGGTGATCGGCCCCGGGCAGCGCTTCCGCTACACCAGCCGCGCCATCCTCGACGGCCCGGTGGGGGTGATGCAGGGGGACTACACCTGCGTCGACACTGCCACCCAGCGCCCCTTCGAGGTGGCCATCGCCCCCTTCCGCCTGGCCTGCCCCAACCAGGTCCACTGACGACGGCACTATGAACAGGGAGAGTCCATGACCACCTACGCCATCGGCGACCTCCAGGGCTGCCACGCCGAGTTCGTCGAGCTGCTCGAGGCCCTCGACTTCGACCCTCGCCGGGATCGGCTGTGGCTGGCCGGCGACCTGGTCAACCGTGGCCCGGGCTCGCTCGACTGCCTGCGCGAGGTCGAGGCGCTGGGCGATGCCGCCCAGGCAGTGCTCGGCAACCACGACCTGCACCTGCTGGCGGTGGCCCGGGGCGGTGCCAGCCTCAAGGCCAAGGACACCCTGGACGCCATCCTCGCCGCCCCGGACCGTGAGCGGCTGCTCGACTGGCTGCAGGCGCGCCCGCTGGCGGTGCGCGAGACCTTCGCGGGCCGCGATACCCTGATGACCCATGCCGGCCTGCTGCCGCGCTGGTCCCTGGCGCAGGCCCTGGCGCTCGCCGGCGAGGTGGAAGACGTGCTGCGCGGCGAGCTTGCCGGCGCCTTCCTCGAGCGCATGTACGGCAACGCCCCGGCGCTGTGGCGCGACGACCTCGACGGCATCGACCGCCTGCGTGCCATCGTCAATGTCTTCACCCGCATGCGCTTCATCGACGCCGAGGGGCGCCTGGACTTCGCCGCCAGGGAGGGGCTCGACAGCGCCCCGGCGGGCTTCGCCCCCTGGTTCCGCTTCCCTCGCGACGACGACGCCCGGCTGGTGTTCGGCCATTGGGCGGCCCTCCAGGGCGAGACCCCGGGCAGCCGCGTCGAGGCCTGCGCCCTGGATACCGGCTGCGTGTGGGGCGGCAGCCTGACCGCCCTGGACCTGGAGGGCGGCGAGCGCACCTCGGTGCCCAGCCGCCAGCGCCGGGCCTGCTAGGCTCTCTCCCTACCGGTTCCCCCGAGACGAGGCCCCCATGAACTTCCAGCATCTTGATATCGCCACCCTCGCGGCCTGGCTTGAGGCGGGCGAGGCACTGGCGCTGGTGGATATCCGCGACCCCCTGAGCTTCGCCCAGGGCCATATCCCCGCCAGCCGCCGGCTCGACAACGACAGCGTCGCCGCCTTCCTCGACGAGACCCCCGCCGAGCGGCCGGTGGTGGTGGTCTGCTACCACGGCCACTCCAGCCAGCAGGCCGCCGCCTGGCTTGCCGGCCAGGGGTTCCAGGACGTCTACAGCCTCGACGGCGGCT
>JBKHEO010000017.1:0-37271 GCA_046540755.1 Halomonas sp.
TGCCGGCCGATGCCGGTGACGCCGCCTACCTCAAGGCGTTCCGCGAGATCCTGGTCTCGGCGGGCTTCGACCCCCACAGCCACGACCTGGCGCTGAATGTCTCCTACGACGGCTTTGCCGCCATGGCCGGCATCCTCCAGACCCTGGCCCGGGAACAGTGCGGCGGACGGCTGGTGTTCGTGCTGGAGGGGGCTACAACCTCATTCCCTGTCACGCGGTGTCCGCTCGGTGCTCAAGGTACTGGCCGGCGAGACACCGCCGGAACCCGGCCGGCGAGGCATCGCGGAAGTGGAAGCCGCCGCGGCCTTCCACCGCGGCGCCTTCGTCGGCTAGCTCACTTGACCTCGACCTTGCGCCGGTTGGCCTTGTTGAGCTTGGGCAGGGTCAGCTCGAGGATGCCGTTTTTGAAGCTCGCCTCGGCCTTGTCGGCATCGATATCGCCCGGCAGCGCCACGGTGCGGCTGAAGGAGCCGGAGGTAATCTCCGAGCGGTAGTACTCGCCCTCCTCCTCCTTCTGCTCCTGGCGGTGCTCGCCCTTGACCGTGACGCTGCGATCGGTGACCGACACCTCGAGGTCCTCACGATCGAAGCCGGGCACCTCGGCACGTACCACCACCTCGCCGTCGCGCTCGATGACATCCACCTTGGGCATCTTCCCCTCGAAGGCGGCGAAGCGATCCCACAGCGGATGGTCGCGGCGCAGCATGGGCATCCAGCCCCGGTCGAAGACACCGTCGAAGAAGCGGTCGAACTCGTGGAAGGGACTCATGCTCCGGGACTCCGGCGCCTGGGTGGCGGGAGCGGTTTCCTTGGACTTCTTGGCCATGACGATGGACTCCTGTCTCGTGACGATACACTGGGAAGTCGGACGTCGCCGACGACGAGACGCCCGAGCGGCCTGGCCGCATCACCAAGCGTAGTCCAGCCTCGCCGAATCGCCTTGATGCGCGTCAAGCCGTCAGACACCGACCCCGAAGAGCGCCTGGGCCAGGTGCCCGGTGAGGAAGGCCAGCCCCGCCGCGATGCCCCCCATCAGCAGGGTGCGCACCCCGGAGGCGAGCACCGGCTGGTGGTAGACGAGGCTCTTGCCCATGCCGATCAGGAAGAACATCACCCCGGCGAGGCCGAGGCTGGCCAGGAACTGGGTATCGGTGGCCAGCCCCGGCAGCGCGTAGGGCAGCAGCGGCACCGCGCCCACCACCAGGAAGGCGACGAAGGTCACAAGCCCCGAGCGCAGGGGGCTCAGTCCCTCGGTCTTCAGGCCATGCTCCTCGCGCAGCATGGTCTCCACCCACAGCTCACGGTCGCTGCAGATGGTCTCCACCACCCGCTCCAGGATCTCCCCCGTGAAGCCCTTGGCAAGGAAGATCTGGCGGATCTCCTCGCGCTCCCCCTCGGGAATCACGTCGATATGGCGCTGCTCGTCGCGTCGCACCCCGTCGACATGCTCGCGCTGGGCCTTGATCGCTTCGAAGTTGCTGATCGCCATGCTGAAGCCGTCGGCCAGCAGGTTGGCGAAGCCCAGCACCAAGGCCACGGTGGCGGAGAAGCCCGCCCCGAAGGCCCCCGAGACCACCGCGAAGGTGGTCACACAGCCGTCGATGCCGCCCAGGATCGCATCGGGCAGGCTCTGCTCCCCGCCTCCCTTCAGGCGTCGGCGGATCGCCTCGGGGTGGTGCTCCGCTTCCAGCGCCTGACGCTTGTGTCGTGACATGCCGCTCCTCCTCGCCTCGCTTTGCCCTTACCCTTGTGCCTCAAGCTTGGCAGATTCGCCGCCCGCCGTGCAGCCACTGCGGCCGAGTGTCTCGGGCATGATAAGCTGGTGGCATCGCCCACCCCTTCGGTACAAGGAGAACGCCCGAATGTCCGATACCCCCTGGACCGCCCCCATGCCCGAGGCACAGTTCGAGCTGATGCGCGAGATCCTCGCCGCCCCGAGCCCCGTGGGCCTTGAGGCCGCCATGACCTATGGCGTGCTCAAGCCCCACTTCGAGCGCTTCGCCCCCGCCGGGTGGAAGCTGCACCAGTTCAAGGGCCACGCCGGGGTGGTGCTGGACACCCACCCGGGCCGCGACGACCTGTTCAAGGTGATGATCATCGGCCACGCCGACAAGATCCGCATGCAGGTGCGCTCCATCGGCGAGGACGGCAAGATCTGGATCAACAGCGACTCCTTCCTGCCCAACGTGCTGGTCGGCCACGAGGTGACGCTGTTCAGCGAGGATCCCGAGGCACCCGGCCGCTACCGGCGCATCGAGGGCGGCACCGTAGAGGCGCTGGGCGCCATCCACTTCTCCGACCCGGCCCAGCGCAATGGCGAAAAGGGCATCAAGAAGGAGCAGCTCTACCTCGACCTGCAGATCCACGGCGAGAACAAGAAGCAGCAGGTAGAGAACCTGGGCGTGCGCCCCGGCGACAGCATCCTGCTCGACCGCCCCATCCGCCACGGCTTCAGCCCGGACACCTTCTACGGCGCCTACCTGGACAACGGCCTGGGCTGCTTCGTGACCGCCGAGGTGGCGCGGCTGATCGCCGAGGCAGGCGGCACCGAGCAGGTGCGGGTGATGTTCGCCATCGCCAGCTACGAGGAGATCGGCCGCTTCGGCAGCCGGGTGCTGGCCGGGGAGCTCGAGCCCGACGCCATCATCGCCGTGGACGTCAACCACGACTACGTGGCCGCCCCCGGCATCGGCGACCGGCGCATGCAGCCGCTGGAGATGGGCAAGGGCTTCACCCTCTCGGTGGGCTCCATCGCCAGCGAGCAGCTCAACCGCATCATCGAGAGCACCGCACGCGAGCACGGCATTCCCATGCAGCGCGACGTCGCCGGCGTCGACACCGGTACCGACGGCATGGCCGGGGTGCTCGCCGCGGTGGACTGCGTGGCCACCTCCATCGGCTTCCCGATCCGCAACATGCACACCATTTCGGAGAGCGGCAACACCCGCGACGTGGTGGCGGCGATCCACGCCATCACCCGCAGCCTCCAGGCGCTGGACGCCCTGCCCGACCCGCACCGCGAGTTCCTCGACCACCATCCGCGCCTGGACCAGGCCGGGACGCTGGCGCATCAGGGAGGCGACAAGCCCGAGACCGGTGACAAGCCCGAGACCGGCGACGAGTAACCGCGCCCGGGGCGTGACCCGCATCCCGCAGGGTGGGCCTGGGGCCCGCCCTGTAACCGTGGCGCGACGCTAGCCCAGCGCGGTAAGCGCCTCGGCCAGCGCCGGCGCCATGGCGATGGCGTTGCTGTCGTGGGGGATGCAGTCGGTGCTCCACACCTCTCCCACCCCCGCCGCGCGGATCACCGCCAGGGCATCCCCGGCGAAGAGCGCATGGGTCAGGGCCACATCCACCGAGGCCGCACCGGCGGCAAGCAGCGCCTCGGCGGCGCGCGCTACGGTGTAGCCGGAGCTCGCCACGTCGTCCATCAGCACCACCGCGCGACCCGCCACGGGCAGCGCCGGCAAGTGGATGGTCACGTCGCGGTCACCGCGACGCTCCTTGCGACACACCCCGAAGTCGCCGCCGGTGACCGCCGCGGCCTGGGCCACCCACTGCCGCGCCTCCTCGTCCGGCCCCAGCAGCAAGGCCCCGGGGCGCCTCTCGGCCACCAGCTCGGCCAGGCGCGGCGCGCCGGAGAGCGCGATGGCGTGCTCGAGGGGGACCGCCTGGTCGAGGCGCTCGATGCGGTGCAGGTGGGGATCCACGGTGATCACGGCATCGAACAGCTCGGCCAGGAAGCCGCCGACGATCCCCTGGCTGACGACCTCGCCGGGATGAAAGGCGATGTCCTGGCGCATGTAGGCGAGGTAGGGCGCCACCAGCACCAGCCGCTCGACACCCTGCCGACGAGCGTGGCGCGCCAGCAGCAGCAGCTCCACCAGCTTGTCGTTGGGCCGATCCAGGCTGCGATAGACCACCAGGGTCTCGGGGACGGCGCCCGTCTCACCGAAGGGCAGGGTCAGCTTGAGTTCGGCATCGGGGAAGCGGTGGCGCTCGACGGCCTGCGCCGGGAGCCCGGCGGCCTCGGCCAGGCGCCGCGCGGGGGCGGCCTCGTCGGCAAGGTACAGCAGGGAACGCTCCTTGTCGGGTGTCACGGAATCACATCTCCACGTTGAGGTACCGAATCTCGTCGCGCTCGCCCAGGGTCACGGCGCTGTCGCGCTCGCTGGACTGGTGGGCCAGCGACAGCTCGTTGCGGAAGGCGGCATGGACGGTATAGAGCGCCTGGCCGGCCACGACCGTGTCGCCCAGGCGCACCGCCATGTCGACCCCCGCCGCGACGGCCTTGGGCGCCCCGGCCAGCCTGGCGATGCGCGCCAGCTTGAGGTTGTCGATACCCACTACCACGCCATCCTCGGGTGCCACCACCTCGAACCGGTGCGGCCCCAGGGGCGGATGCTCCGGATCGAAGGGCTTCGCCCCCTGGACCTCGATGATCGCGCGCATCTTGTCCAGGGCGCGGCCGGAATCGAGGATGTCCCGGGCGATGCCGAAGCCGTCCCCGCCGCGCACGTCGGGGTCGAACTCGAGGATCCGCCCGGCCAGCCGCAGCGCCTTCTGGCGCAGGTCCATGGGGGCATCGGGATGGTGGGTCAGCACCTGCATCACGTCGCGCGCCTCGAGCATGGGGCCGATGCCGCGACCGATGGGCTGGCTGCCGTCGGTGATCACCACGTCCAGGGTCAGGCCCATGCGCCCCGCCACGAACTCGAACAGCTTGCGCAGCTGGCGGGCCTCGGGCATGGAACGCACCTTGGCATGGGGGCCCACGGGGATATCCAGCAGCAGGTGGGTGGAACCGGCGGCAACCTTCTTGGAGAGGATCGAGGCCACCATCTGCCCCGGCGAGTCGATGGAGAGCGGGCGCTCCACCGAGATCAGCACGTCGTCGGCCGGCGAGAGCTTGCTGGTGCCGCCCCAGGCGAGGCAGCCGCGATGGGTGCGCACGATCTCGCCCAGGGCGTCGAAGGGCAGGTCGACGTTGGCCAGCACCCCCATGGTATCGGCGGTACCCGAGGGCGAGGTGATGGCCCGCGACGAGGTCTTGGGACACAGCAGTCCGTGGGCGGCGACGATGGGCACCACCAGCATCGAGGTGCGGTTGCCGGGGATGCCGCCGATGCAGTGCTTGTCGACCACCGGCTGCTCGTGCCAGTCGAGGCGCCGCCCCACCCGGCACATGGCGTCGCTGAGGTAGAAGATCTCCTCGCGATCCAGCTCGCCCAGGTCGCAGGCCACCACGAAGGCGGTCAGCTCGATCTTGGAGTAGCGCAGCTCGGCGATGTCCTGGATGATCGCCCGGTAGTCGTCGCGCTCGAGGCGCTCGCCGCGGATCTTGCGGTGCAGCGCGGGGATCGAGGCCGGCGGCTCGGCCTGGGAGACGCTCACCGGGCACCCCTCCTCGAGCCCCAGCGAGGCGAAGGCGTCCTCGGAAAGGCCGAGCTGCTGGCAGTCGACGATGCTGGGATCGTCGACCACGTTGAGGCTGGCAAGGATGCGCTGGCCGTTGGCGCGCACCTCCACCTTGGAGAGGGCCTGGAAGCCCTCGGCGCGATAGAGGTGGCACTCGCGATGCAGGTAGGCCACGTTCTCGCGGTAGGTATCGATCCCCACGCGCTTGAGGACCAGCGGCGAGAGGGTGTCATCCAGCGGTGCCACCGCGGGGGAGCTCTTCTTCATGGCAACGTCCAGGGAGGCATGGCGGCCGGGCCTGGGGCCGAACCATCACGGGGCGGTCGAGTGCCTTCATCCTACCAGCCGCCCCGACGGGGCGTCATGGCGTCACGCCGGGCTTAACGCCGCCCGCCTGTCACGCTAGGCTGATGCTTCCCGCCCTGTGGAGCCCTGCCCGTGCTCGATGCCCACCTGGATGCCGGCCACTTGTGGGCCATGGCCGCGACCCTGATCGCCGTGATGCTCTGCATCCTGCTGCACTACGAGGTATCGATGCGGCTGTGGCGAGGGCTCGAGGAGTCGCGCAGCACCCTGCGCCGTCGCTTCCTCAAGCTCAGCTTCGTGCTGTTCGGCGCCCATGTGGCGGAGATCTGGATCTTCGGCATGGCCATGGCCCTGCTCGGCGAGCACCCCCTGGCGGGCCAGCTGGTGGGCCTCGAGACCGTCAACCTGCTCGACTACGTCTACTTCTCGGCCATCACCTACACTACCCTGGGCTATGGTGACCTCTTCCCCACCGGGGCGATCCGCATCATCACCGCCAGCGAGTCGCTTCTCGGCTTCATGCTGATCACCTGGTCGGCGTCACTCACCTTCCTCGAGATGCAGCGCCACTGGTCGTCTCGCCGCAAGCCGTGAGGGGTGGGCCATGCGCCGGGGGCCGCGGCGGTGTAGGCTCTGGCCACGCCCCGCCGAAAGGAGATAGGCAGGCATTTCACGATCATGGGCAGCGACTGCCCGGGCGGTCTCGCCTCGCGACGCATCGAAGCGGCCCGCAGCGAAGGCGCCCGTATCAGCGATGACAATTCGTGCCATTACGCATCGTCATCCATGACCGACCAAAATAGAACGTGGGGTTTGGTAAGCTGCCGCATCATCGAGTGAGGCAAAGGACCACACGCCGGGCACCGCGGCTCGGGAGGCAGCCCGGAACGCGGCGTGACGCCACCATAAAAGGAGAGTCGCCTTGGAGTTGATTCAGTACGCGCTGGACAATCTGGACCTGCTGCTCATGCGCACCCTGGAGCATATCTCCCTGGTGGGCGTGGCGGTGGGCATCGCCACCCTCACCGGCGTCCCCATCGGCATCGCCATCACCAAGAACGAGCGGGTGGCGCGGCTGGTGCTCTACCTCGCCTCGATCATCGTCACCATCCCCTCGATCGCCCTGTTCGGGATCATGATCCCGGTGCTGTCGCTGATCGGCCAAGGCATCGGCTATGTGCCCGCGGTGATCGCGGTGCTGCTCTACTCCCAGCTGCCGATCATCCGCAACACCTATACCGCCATCAACAACGTCAACCCGGCGCTGCGCGAGGCCGCCCGCGGCATCGGCATGAGCCCCAACCAGCGCCTGCGCATGGTGGAGATTCCGCTGGCGGTACCGGTGATCATGGCCGGTGTGCGCACCGCAGTGGTGCTCAACATCGGGGTGATGGCGATCGCCGCCTACATCGGCGCCGGGGGACTGGGCACCTTCATCAGCCGCGGCATCTCCCAGTCCGACCCGCGCCAGCTGATCGTCGGCGCCGTGGCGGTGAGCCTGCTGGCGATCGTCGTCGACTACACCCTGCTCTACGTGCAGAAGCGCCTCACCCCCAGGGGCATGGAGCGCGCCGCCGAGACAGCCTGAGCCTTCGCGACACCGTTCCGCGTTCCCCTGACAAGGAAACCACATGATCAAGCTCGATAACCTGACCAAGGTCTTCGATACCCCCAAGGGCCCCGTGGTCGCCGCCGACCATATCAGCATGGAGGTCCCCCGGGGCGAGATCTGCATCCTGCTCGGCCCCTCCGGGTGCGGCAAGACCACCACCCTGAAGATGATCAACCGTATTGTGAAACCCACCTCCGGCAAGGTGTTCATCGACGGCGAGGATACGACCGGCATGGACACCCAGAGCCTGCGCCGCAACCTCGGCTACGTGATCCAGCAGATCGGCCTGTTCCCCAACATGACCATCGAGGAGAACATCACGGTGGTGCCCAGGCTGCTGGGCTGGGACAGGGCCCGATACCGCGAGCGGGCTCGCGAGCTGATGGCGATGATCGCCCTGGAGCCCGACGCCTTCCTCAAGCGCTATCCCAACGAGCTCTCCGGTGGCCAGCAGCAGCGCATCGGCGTGGCCCGGGCGCTCGCCGCCGATCCGCCGGTGATGCTGATGGACGAGCCCTTCGGTGCCATCGATCCCATCAACCGCGCGGTGATCCAGGACGAGTTCCTCAAGATGCAGCAGGAGCTCAAGAAGACCATCATGTTTGTCAGCCATGACATCGACGAGGCGATCAAGATGGGTGATCGCATCGCGGTGTTCCGCGAGGGCGAGCTGGTCCAGCACTCCGAGCCGGACGACCTGCTGGCGGCCCCCAGGAACGCCTTCGTCGAATCCTTCCTGGGCGAGGACCGGGCGCTCAAGCGCCTCAACCTGGTCAAGGTGCGCGAGGTGGTCTCCGACGAGATCGGCACTGTGACGCCCGCCGACACCCTGCAGACGGCGCTGGCCCGCATCGATGACTTCGGCTACCAGAACTCCATCCTGATGGTCAACGACCAGCGCCAGCCGGTAGGCCTGATCACCCGCGCCGTGGCCCGCACCACCCGCGGCTACTGCCGCGACCACTTCCAGAACGTGCCGGCCACCGTCGGGCTCGACGACGACCTGCGCAAGGTCGCCTCGCTGATGTTCGCCCAGGACACCACCTGGCTGCCCTGCGTGGACGACCAGGGGCGCGTCTGCGGCCAGATCACCCAGCGGGCCATGACCCACCACCTCGGCGCCCGCTTCCGCGCCGCCGAGCGCATGGCCCAGGCAGCCGCCGAGACCACGAGCAAGGAGTAAGCCGATGCCGATACAGAGCCTCAAAGGGGCCCTGCAGGCGCTCCTGCTGGTCGCCGTCTTCCTGGCTGGGGTCTGGAGCCAGTCGAGCGGGGTGATCGACGATTTCCTGTGGTATCTGCCCGACGTGCAGTTCCTGGTGGTGCAGCACCTGTGGTTGACGGCCATCTCGGGCGGGCTGGCCATCGCCGTGGCGATCCCCCTGGGCATCCTGCTCTCGCGCCCCAGCATGGCGCGCTGGGCGGAATCGCTGATGCAGGTGCTCAACGTCGGCACCACCATCCCCACCCTGGCGGTGCTGGCACTCTCCATGAGCTTCCTGGGCATCGGCACGGTGCCGGCGGTGTTCGGGCTCTTCGTGGCGACCCTGCTGCCCATCACGCGCAACACCTATGCCGGCCTCAAGGGCGTCAATCCGGCGCTGATGGAGGCCGCCGCCGGCATCGGCATGTCGCCCACCCAGCGCCTGCTCAAGGTCGAACTCCCCAACGCCCTCTACGTGATCTTCGCCGGCATGCGTACCGCCCTGACCATCAACGTGGGCACCGTCCCGCTGGCCTTCCTGATCGGCGCCGGGGGGCTGGGCGAGCTGATCTTCACCGGCATCGACCTCTACGACCCGGTGATGATGCTTTCCGGCGCCATCCCCACGGCGCTGCTGGCGATCATGGTGGATGCCCTGATCGCCACCATCGCCTTCCTCGTGGTCCCTCGCGGGGTCAACCCCAACCGTGCCTGAAGGAGGCGCCACCACCGCAACGCCCAGCGTGATATACCGACAACACAAAGGAGAGATCCCATGAAGCATCTGATGACAACCCTCGCCGGCCTGGCCTTCGCCGGATCGCTGACCGCCGCCCAGGCCGAGGAGATCGTGGTCGGCGGCAAGAACTTCACCGAGCAGCAGCTGCTGGCGAGCATGACGGCCCAGTACCTCGAGGGGCTGGGCTACGAGGTCGACAGCCGCTCCGGCATGGGTTCCGCCGTGCTGCGCCAGGCCCAGGAGAACGGCCAGGTCGACCTCTACTGGGAGTACACGGGAACCTCGCTGATCAACTACAACGACGTGACCGAGAGCCTTTCACCCGAGGAGACCTACGAGCGCGTCAAGGAGCTCGACGCCGAGAAGGGGCTGGTGTGGCTCGAGCCGTCGGAGGCCAACAACACCTATGGCCTGGCGATGCGCCAGGAGAGCATCGAGGAGACGGGCATCGACACCCTCTCCGGGCTGGCCGAGGCGGTCAACGACGGCGAGTCGCTGTCCTTCGCCATGAACGCCGAGTTCTATGCCCGCGAGGATGGCTGGCGTCCGCTGCAGCAGGCCTACGACTTCCGCGCGCCCCGCGGCGACGTCAAGCGCATGGACTCCGGCCTGGTCTACCAGGCGCTGCGCGACGAGGAGGTGGACGTGGGCCTCGTCTTCGCCACCGACGGCCGCATCCCCGCCTTCGACTTCCAGGTGCTGGAGGATGACCAGAACTTCTTCCCGGCCTATGCCCTGACCCCGGTGGTGCGGGAGGAGACCCTGGACGAGCACCCGGAGCTGGCCGAGCAGATGAACGCCCTCTCGGCGCTGCTCGACGATGAGACCATGGCCGAACTGAACGCCCGTATCGATGTCGAGCGCGAGGGCATCGAGGACGTCGCCGAGGCCTTCCTCGAGGAGAACGACCTGCTGTGAGGCCACCGGCATGGCTGGCATAATGCCGGCCGTCGCCTGTGCCAAGGAGGGCCGCCCGCGGGCGGCCCTCCGTCTTGCTTACGAGGGGAAGCGATGCACTATCAGGACAGGCTGCGCGTCGGCGCCGCCCAGATCAACGCCACCCTAGGCGAGGTGGATGCCAACCTGGCCCGGCACCTCACCACCCTCCGCGAGGCCTGCGAGCGTGGCATCGAGCTGCTGGTCTTCCCCGAACTCTCCTTGACCGGCTACGGCCTGGGCAGCCGGGTGATGCAGGTGGCCATGCCGCTGGAGGACCCGCGCCTGCACGAGCTGGCCCTGGCCTGCCGAGGGATGCAGACGGTGGTGGGCTTCATCGAGGAGGCGAGCCCGGGCGAGTACTACAACGCCCTGGCCATCCTCCAGGACGGCGAGATCGCCGCGGTGCATCGCAAGCTCAACCTGCCCACCTACGGCGGTCTCGAGGAGGGCAAGTGGTTCACCCACGGCAGCGAGCTCACCCACACGCCGGTGCGACCCGGCTGGTCGGCGACCCAGCTGATCTGCGCCGACCTGTGGAACCCGGCGCTGGTGCACGCCGCCCTGCTGCCCCGCCCCACGGTGCTCTGCGCGCCGATCAATTCCGCCAGCGGCATCGTCAGCGACGACTTCTCCAACGAGCAGAACTGGGCGCTGAACCTGCGCTTCTACGCCATGACCTACGGCACGCCGGTGATCATGGCCAACCGCTTCGGCCCCGAGGGGCAGAGCCACTTCTGGGGCGGCTCGCGCATCCTCGGCCCGCGCGGCGAGCTGCTCGCCGAGGCCGAGGATCGCGAGACACTGATCACCGCCGAGCTGTCGCGCACCGCCATCGCCAGGGCCCGCTTCGAGCTGCCCACCCACCGCGACGCCGACACCCCGCTGGTCCGCGAGCTGATGGCGGGCTATCGCTGAACGAAAGGAGGCCAACGATGTGGCACCAGCAGGAGATCCGCCTCCCCGCCCTGGCGCGGGGCTTCCACCTGATCACCGAGCGCGTCGTCGGGGCCATGCCGGATCTGGCCCGCTGCCGAGTGGGCCTGCTGCACCTGCAGCTGCAGCACACCTCGGCCTCGCTGACCCTCAACGAGAACGCCGACCCCGACGTGCGCCACGACATGGACGCCTTCCTGCGCCGGCTGGTCCCGGGTGACCT
Source organism: Halomonas sp. (assembly GCA_046540755.1). Classification (GTDB taxonomy): domain Bacteria; phylum Pseudomonadota; class Gammaproteobacteria; order Pseudomonadales; family Halomonadaceae; genus Halomonas. Next base: position 11,375 of record JBKHEO010000017.1, read on the forward strand.
GCCCTACTTCCGCCACACCCTGGAAGGCCCCGACGACATGCCGGCCCATGTCATCGCCAGCCTGCTGGGCACCCAACTGACCCTGGCAGTCCGCGATGGCCGCCTGGCGCTGGGCACCTGGCAGGGACTCTGGTTGGGAGAGCACCGCGATCACGGCGGGCCAAGGGGGCTGGTCGCCACCCTGAACGGTGAGGTGTAGGCGGCGGGAACCTAGCCGTCGGGGACGCGGCCCGGCGATTCGGCGAGACAGACCCGGTCACGCCCCGTCTCCTTGGCGCGGTACATGGCCTGATCCGCCTCGCCGATCAGCTGATCGAGGTCGACCTCAGGCCCCTGGGCCGACGCCACGCCGAAGCTCGCGGTCCCGGGAAGCTCCCTCCCCGCCAGGATGAGGGGCTCGGCATTCAGGGCCCGACGCAACCGCTCGGCCAGCTCGGCAGCCTCCTTGCCCCCGGCACCCGGGAGCGCCAGGGCGAACTCCTCGCCGCCGAAGCGGCACAGGATATCGCCGCCGCGCAGCTGCGCCTGAAGGCGTTCGGCCACCTGGCGCAACGCCTGGTCCCCCGCCGCATGGCCAAGGCTGTCGTTGATGGACTTGAAGCGGTCCAGGTCGATCAGCACCACCGCGAAGGGGGCAGACGGATCGCGACCTTGCAGCGACTCGCGGCAGGCGGCGAAGAAGGCGCGACGGTTAAGCAGCTGGGTCAGCTCGTCGCGGAAAGCCAGCTTCTCCACCCGCCGATGGGAGGCCTGGAGCGCCTCCTCCAGCGCCTTGCGCGCGGTGATGTCGGTGGCGATCTCGACCCGCACCAGGCGCCCGTCGCTCCACTCGAAGGCCTGGTCCCGGCACTGGTACCAGCGTCCATCCTGGGTGTTCCGGAACTCCCACACCACCGCCGTGCCGGGACGCCCCTCGGCATCCAGCAGCTCGGCGTTGTTGCAGAACGTACAGGGACCGCTCTGCCCCTCCTGCAGCACCTGCCAGCACTTGCGTCCCGCCGGTTCACCCCACTGCTGCCGACCATAGGCGTTGAGGAACAGCAGCTCGTAGGAGCGCATGTCGCTGACATAGACCGCCGCATCCAGGCTGTCGAGGATACGCAGCAGGTCCTCGGCGCCCGGAGTGGAAGGGGCAGCATCCGGTGCCGCGGGGGGGGCAGAGCTGGCGGGGTGGCGTCTCATGGGCGGCCTTCGCGAAGCGGGACATGGTGCCAGGGCAAGTCATCCCGTCACTATGTCAGCCCGGCCCGCCGATTGCCACTGGACCTCAGGGCAGGCGGCCCTCCCGCGCCAGACGGCGCCTCACCCAGGCATCGTAGAGCCGGCGCAGCAGCGGCTTGATGCCCGGAAGACCGATCAGCCAGGCGAGGGGTCGCAGGCGCGGCACCCGGCGCATCAGCAGGATATAGGCATCGATGCCCTCCACGATGCGACCGTCGCCCTCCTCCTCCACATGCAGGGAGAGCAGCGCCGCCTGTGGGTCGACGCCCTTCTCGCGCAGCATCGCCTGGTGCTCGGTCACGTCGCACCACGCCACCTCCCGTCCGGCCTCCCCGGCCCAGCGCTCGTAGCGGGCGCGATCGCGGCGGCAGCCGGGACAGATGCCGTCGTAGTAGACCTTGAGCGGAGGGGTAACGGACATGGCAGCCTTCCTCACCGTGGACGTCAGGCAGAGGGTATCAGGGAAGACCCGACGCCGCCCGAGACGTTCACAACGATGCCCCCGCCGCGGGGGAGGGCGACATCGTCACCGGGGCGAGGCTGTCTCAGCCGACGGGGAAGCTGAACTGGGCCCGCTCCTCGACGTGGCGGGCCGGCCAGCGCTGCGAGACCGCCTTGCGGCGCGTGTAGAAACGCACCGCGTCGGGGCCATAGGCGTGGAGGTCGCCGAACAGCGACTCCTTCCAGCCGCCGAAGCTGTGGAAGGCCACCGGCACCGGCAGCGGCACGTTGATGCCCACCATGCCCACCTCGATGGCATCGCTGAAGCGCCGGGCCGCCTCGCCGTCGCGAGTAAACACGCAGGTGCCGTTGCCGTACTGGTGGGCGTTGATCAGCGCGATGGCCGCCTCGAAGGTCTCGACCCGCACCACGCAGAGCACCGGGCCGAAGATCTCGTCGCGGTAGATGCCCATCTCCGGGGTCACCCGGTCGAACAGGGTGGCGCCCAGGAAGTAGCCCGGCGACGCCTTCACCAGCGGGTGCTCACGTCCGTCGACCACCAGCTCGGCGCCGGCCGCCTCGCCCTGTTCGATATAGCCGGCCACCCTGTCGCGGTGGGCAGCGTTGACCAGGGCACCCATGTCGAGGCCTGACTCGGTGCCGGGGCCGATCTTCAGGGTGCGCGCCTGCTCGCCGACCTTCGCCACCAGGGCATCGGCGGAGGCATCACCCACGCACACCGCCACCGAGACCGCCATGCAGCGCTCGCCGGCACTGCCGAAGGCGGCACCGACCAGGGTGCTGGCGGCGTTGTCCAGGTCGGCATCGGGCAGCACCACGGCGTGGTTCTTGGCCCCGCCCAGCGCCTGCACGCGCTTGCCATTGTCGGCGCCGCGGCGGTAGATCGCCTTGGCCACCGGGGTGGAGCCGACGAAGCTGAGCGCCTTCACCTCGGGGGCGTCGATCAGCGCCTCCACGGTCTCGCGGTCGCCGTGGACCACCTGGAAGAGTCCGGCGGGCAGCCCCGCCTCCTCCAGCAGCTCGGCCATCTTGATGGCCGTGGAGGGCACCTGCTCGGAGGGCTTGAGGATGAAGGCGTTGCCGCAGGCAATGGCCATGGGGAACATCCACAGCGGCACCATGGCCGGGAAGTTGAAAGGGGTGATGCCGGCGACGATGCCCAGCGGCTGGTGGTTGGACCAGGTGTCGATGCCCGGGCCGGCGTTGTGGGAGTACTCGCCCTTGAGCAGCTCCGGCACGCCGCAGGCGTACTCGACATTCTCGATGCCACGCTTGAGCTCGCCCATGGCGTCCTCGAGCACCTTGCCATGTTCTCGGCTGATCAGCGTGCAGATCCCGTCGGCGTCGCGCTCCAGCAGCGCCTTGAAGCGGAACATCACCTGGGCGCGCCTGGCCGGCGGGGTGTCGCGCCAGGCGGGCAGGGCCGCCCGGGCGGCGTCGATGGCCCGCGCCACGGTGGTGGTGTCGGCCAGGGGCACGCGGGCGACCACCTCGGCGCTGGCGGGGTCGGTGACATCCAGGTGGCGCTCGCCCGGGGCCGGGTCGCCGCCGATCCAGTGAGTCAGGGTCTGCATCTTGCGTCCTTGTGGGTCAGAGTTCACGGCCGAGCAGGGCCTCGTCGAAGGGGTAGCGGGAGAGCTTCTCGATGCCGGTGTCGGTGACGAGCACCTCCTCCTCGAGCTTGACGCCGTCGTCGGCGCCCACCTCGCCGATGTAGCTCTCCACCGAGACCACCATGCCGGGCTCGAGGACGCCGTCCTTGGAGAAGCGGTCGAAGTCCATGTGGTGCGCCACCAGCGGTGTCTCGCCGTGCATGCCCACCCCGTGGATGATCGAGGGGTAGCGGCGGTCCAGGAAGCGCTCGGGGATCTTCCAGGCTTTTTCCGCGATCTCGCGATAGCTGATGCCGGGCTCGAGGATGCCCATGTTGTGGTGCACCTGGTCGTAGGCCATGCGGTAGAGCTCGCGCTGGTAGGCACTGGGCCGGCCCGGCCCGACGTGAAAGGTGCGCGAGAAGTCGGAGTAGTAGCCGTGGCAGCCGATGGTGTCGGTGTCCAGCGCTACCAGCTCGCCGGGGCGGATCCTGCGGTCGCTGGCCTCGTGGAACCAGGGGTTGGTGCGCGGGCCGGAGTTGAGCAGGCGGGTCTCGATGAACTCGCCGCCGCCGCGGATCACCTCGCCGTACATGATGGCGAACAGCTCGTTCTCGGTGACGCCGGGCTTGATCGCGGCCTCCACCTCGGCCACCGAAGCCTCGCTCGCCGCCATGGACTGGGCCAGGCAGGCGATCTCCTCGGGGGTCTTGATGCGCCGGCAGTGCAGGGTGTCCTGCATGCAGTCGAAGACATCCAGGCCCTGGGCCTCCAGCGAGCGGGCCAGGTTGAGCGCACAGCGGTCCAGGCCCACCTTCCGGTTGCCACGTCCGTGTTCCTGGACCAGCTCGGCGATCTCCAGGCCGAAGGGGTCCGAGGAGAGGTTGTCGCGCTGGTTCACCGCCGACCACACCACCTTGGAGGTGCGCGACTCGTCGATGGTCTCCAGCCAGGTGGAGATGTGGGCGCTGCCCGGGTACTCGAAGAGGATGATCGGACCTTCCAACGGCACATAGATGTAGCGCGTGGAGTTGCGCAGGAAGTAGCCGAACATGTTGCGCGAGCCGGTGGCGTAGCGCTGGTTGTTGGGGTCGAACAGCACCAGGGCGGCATAGCCCTGCTCGGCCATCATGGCGCGCAGCCGTGCCAGGCGCCCGGCGCGCAGCTGCACGGGGTCGAAGGCGGTAGGGATGCTGTCGCCGCAGGCCTGTGGGGCAGACGGCACGACCGGGATGCGGTCCGGCTCGCTGTCGGTCAGTTTCTCTGACTCTACGATGCTCATGGGGTCTCTCGCTGTGGTGTCGGGGGGATGGCCGCCGGCGCGCGCGGCCATCGGCAAGGGGCAGAAGGCGGAGGGGCTCAGTCGGCCAGGCTGTCGGTGCGGCTCATGCTGCCCTCCTCGAGGAGCCGCTCGTGGACCGGCGCCATGCGCCCGAAGATGCGCTGGGCACGCTCGGGACGGCCGATGAAGCCCGGCTCCTTGGCATAGGCGAAGATCACGGTGTGGCGCTCGCGGTCGCCCTCCACCGGGGTGACCCGGTGCAGCGAATAGCGGCCGAAGAAGACCTGCAGGTCGCCGGGCGCCAGGTCGAGGCTCTTGAGTCGGGTGCGGTCGCCGTCGATCACCTTTTGCACCTCCGCGAAGTTCTCGCCCTCCGGGCTGCGGATGCCCGGCACGTACTCGAAGCGGCCGCCGCCGTGGGACTGGCGGGTCATCAGGGTGACGATGAACTCGTTGGTGTCGTAGTGCCACGGATGCTGGCAGCCCTCGCGCAGCACGTTGACCACCAGGTCGGCCAGCGGGTCGGCGTACTGGTGGATCTCCTCCATGCCCACCACGGCGCCGATGAAGCGCTGGAAGTCGGGATGCTCGTAGACCTGGCGGATGATGGTGTCGCCATCGATGCGATCGCCGGCGACGAAGCCGTTGGTGCGGTCGTCGAAGCGGTTCACCGGATGGCTGGCCGGCTTCTCGGGGTCACCGGCACTGTTGTAGGGATTGGTCTCGGTCTGGTTGTAGTGCGCTTCCGGCGAGAGGCGTTCCGTCTCGCGCTCCAGCCGCGCCAGAGCGTCCTCCGGGACGAAGTGCTTGAGCACCACGCAGCCATCCTCGTCGAGCTGGCGGCGGCAGCGCTCGATCAGCCCGCGTCCGGCGCTGCCGTCGAGGTCATGGATGGGATAGCGGCCCAGGTCGATCAGGCCGTCCAGGGAGTCGCTCGCTTGTCGCTCTGCCGTGGCGTGCATCGGTCATCGCTCCTGTCGTCAGGGGGATCATGGTTGGCATGTCGTCTGGACAGGGTAGTGACGACGAATCCATAATTTAAATGAATGCTTGAGATACGACCCATTGCGGAGACTCATTGATATGGACACCGACCTGCTGCGCGCCTTCGTCACCGTCGCCGAGTGCGAGGGGTTCAGTGCCGCCGGCAAGGTCCTGCACCGCACCCAGTCGGCCATCAGCCTGCAGATCAAGCGCCTGGAGGACCAGATGGGCAAGGCGCTGTTCGAGCGCACCAGCCGCAGCGTCATGCTGACCGGCCCCGGGGAACGACTGCTGCCCTATGCCCGCCACATGCTTACCCTGGAGGACGAGGCGCGTCAGGCACTCGGCGACCTGGCGCGAGGGGAGCTGATCCGCTTCGGGACCTCGGAGGAGCAGGCCGCCACCTACCTGCCCGCGCTGCTGGCGCGCTTCGCCCAGCGTTACCCGGCGGCCCGACTCGAGATGCATTGCGACATCAGCGGCTCGCTGGTGGAGGCCTTCCAGGAGGGAGTGCTGGACGTGGTGCTATCCATTCGCCACGGGCCGACCCAGTCCGGCCAGCTGCTGGGATGGGAGCCGATGGTGTGGGTCGTGGCGGAGCAGGTGTCACCCGAGCGCTGGACGGAGCTGCCGCTGGCGCTCAACCCGGAGGGGTGCATCTTCCGCGCCCATGCACTGGCCGCGCTGGGGCGCGAGAAGCGCCGCTGGCAACTGCGCTATGTCAGCCCCTCGCCCACCGGCATCAACCTGCCGGTGCAGGCGGGACTGGCGGCGACCGTCAAGACACCGCGCAGCGTGCCCGCAGGTTGCCGGATCGTCGGCGAGGCCGAGGGGCTGCCAGTACTGGGACAGGTGGAGGTGGAACTGCATCGGCGTCCCGGGCACACCAGCGAGGCGCTGGAGGCCTTCTGTGAGGAGCTCACGGCAATCGTCACCGACAACGAGGCGGTGGCGTCGCCGCCGCCCGATGGCGGCGCTGCATACCGGCGATAGCCAGGTTGCAGTTCCCCAACGGCGGGAGGTTGCGTCACACTGGTGGCCGACGCTTCCCAAGGCAACGCCACGAACGGAAGGAGAGTGACATGAGCCAACGTATCCTGATGGTCCTGACCTCGCATGACCGTCTGGGCGACACCGGCGAGCCCACCGGCTTCTGGCTGGAGGAACTGGCAGCGCCCTACTACGCCTGCCGCGACGCCGGCGCCGAGGTGGTGCTGGCCTCCCCCGCCGGCGGCCAGCCGCCGCTGGACCCCAAGAGCGACGCCGAGGAGAGTCAGACCGAGGCCACCCGCCGCTTCAAGCAGGACCCGGAGGCCCAGAAACAGCTGGCCAGCACCCGGCGGCTCGCCGAGGTCAGTGCCGACGACTTCGACGCCGTCTTCTATCCCGGCGGACACGGCCCGCTGTGGGACCTGGTGGACGACCCCGACTCCATCCGCCTGATCGAGACCTTCTGGGCCCAGGAGAAGCCGGTGGCGGCGGTGTGTCACGCCCCCATCGTGCTGCTCAAGGCGCGCGACGCCGAGGGCCAGCCGCTGGTGCGCGGCCGCCGCGTCACCGGCTTCACCAACGGCGAGGAGGACGCCGTGGGCCTGACCGGGGTGGTGCCCCAGCGGGTGGAGGAGGCGCTCAAGGCCGCCGGCGCCGACTACTCCAAGGCCGACGACTTCGCTCCCCACACCTGCCGCGACGGCCGCCTGATCACCGGCCAGAACCCGCCCTCCTCCGAGCCGGTGGCGCGGATGCTGCTGGAGGCGCTGGCCGAGTGAGCGCCTGACCGCCCTGCCGGCCCCGCCCTGGGCCCGACACGACGACGCCCCGGCATCGCCTGGATGTCGGGGCGTCGTCGTCCGGGCCGGCGCCGATCAGCCGCGGCGATAGGTGCCCACCAGGCGATTCATGCCCAGCAGGTGCGGCTCGACCTTGATCAGCAGGTCGCGCAGCGAGAGCCCTTCGGGCAGGTCATCGGTGGGCTTGTCCAGCGCCAGCACCCAGAAGTAGTAGCGGTGCACATCGTGGCCCTCGGGCGGCATGGGGCCGCCATAGCCCAGCTTGCCGAAGTCGTTCTTGCCCCGGGTGCCCACGCGGCTGGCCTCCTCGAGGCTGGTGGTGGAGGCCGGGATGTTGTAGAGCACCCAGTGGACGAAGCCGTAGGTGCCGTTCTGCACCAGCGGGGCATCCGGGTCGTGGCAGATCAGGGCGAAGCCCTTGGTGCCTTCCGGGGCGTCCTGCCAGACGATCGCCGGGGAGATGTCGTCCCCCTCGCCGGTATACTTGACGGGAATCGCGGCACCGTCATCGAAGGCGGGACTGGTCACTCGCAGGGTCGACAGGGCAAAGGCCATCGTGGATCCTCCTGATTGAACACGGGAACTTCGCCGATTCAGCGTGGGAAACAACCGAGGAGCTGTCAACATGTCCAGGCGTCTGCTGATCGTCGCCCATGCCCCCTCCCCCAACACCGAACGGCTTCGCGATGCCGCCGAGCGCGGTGGGCGCCACCCCGAGATCGACGGCGTGAAGGTGGTGGTGAAGCCCCCGCTCGAGGCGGGCCCCGACGACGTCCGGGCCTGCGACGCCATCCTGATGGGCACCACCGAGAACCTGGGTTATATGAGCGGGGCCCTGAAGGACTTCTTCGACCGCAGCTACTACCCGGTGCTCGAGGAGAAGCAGGGGCTGCCCTGTGCGCTCTACGTCCGCGCCGGCCACGACGGCACCGGCACGCGCCGCGCCGTGGAGGGCATCGTCACCGGCCTGCGCTGGCGCTGGGTGCAGGAGCCCCTGATCCTGCGCGGCGAGTGGCAGGAGAGCTTCGTCCAGCAGGTGGAGGAGCTCGCCATGGCCATGGCCGCGGGGCTCGAGGGAGGAATCCTCTAGCGGCGCCCCGAGGGGCGCCGCCGCAGCTTTCCGACGCGGGTGAGCGCCTACTTCAGGCGTTCGAACACCGTGGCCACGCCCTGCCCCATGCCGATGCACATGGTGGCCAGGCCCAGGGTGGTGTCGCGTTCGCGCATCACGTTGAGCAGGGTGGTGCAGATGCGCGCGCCGGAGCAGCCCAGCGGGTGGCCCAGGGCGATGGCCCCACCGTGCAGGTTGACCTTCTCGTCCATGGCGTCGCGAAGGCCCAGATCCTTGAGCACCGGCAGCGCCTGGGCGGCGAAGGCCTCGTTGAGCTCCACGGTCTGGATATCGTCGGCGGTGAGGCCGGCGACCTTGAGCGCCTTCTTCGACGCCGGCACCGGGCCGTAGCCCATGATGGAGGCGTCGCAGCCGGCCACCCCGGTGGAGAGCACCCGGGCGATGGGCGCAAGCCCCAGCGCCTGCGCCCGCTCGGCGCTCATCACCGCCATGCCCGCGGCCCCCACGGAGAGCGCCGAGGAGGTGCCGGCGGTGACGGTACCGCCGCGCGGGTCGAAGGCCGGCTTGAGCTCGGCCATCTTCTCCAGGCTGGCGTCACTGCGGATCACTTCATCGCGCTGGATCATGGCACGGAAGCCATCGGCATCGTGCCCCTCCACGCCGATGATCTCGCGGTCGAAGCCGCCGCGTTCCATGGCCGCCTGGGCGCGCTGGTGGGAGCGCACGCCGAAGGCGTCCTGCTCCTCGCGGGAGATGCCGTGCATCTTGCCCAGCAGCTCCGCGGTCAGGCCCATCATCATCGCCGCCTTGGCGGCGTGCTTGCTGGCCGCCGGATTGATGTCGACGCCGTGGGTCATGGGCACGTGCTCCATGTGCTCGACCCCGCCGACCACGTAGAAGTCGCCCATGCCGGCCTTGATATTGGCGGCGGCGATATGCAGTGCGCTCATCGAGGAGCCGCACAGGCGGTTGACCGTCTGGGCCGGCACGCTGCGCGGGATGCCGGTCAGGATCGCCGCGTTGCGGGCGATATTCATGGCCTGCTCCAGGGTCTGGTTGACGCAGCCCCAGATCACGTCGTCGACCTCGGCCGGATCGAGGCCCGGGTTGCGGTCGAACAGCGATTGCATCACCGCGGCGGAGAGGGTCTCGGCACGCACGTGGCGGAAGGCGCCGTTCTTGGCCTTGGCCATGGCGGTGCGCACGCAGTCGACCACCACGATATCTCTCGGATTCAGTCTCATCTTGCGACTCCTGTTGTGGTGGTGGGATCAGCCCTGGGCCGGGGCGGGATAGAAGCGATCGCCGGCGGCGGCCATCTCGCGCAGCCGCTCGGTGGGCGCATAGAGGGCACCCAGTTCCTCGGCCAGGCCGTCGGCCAGCTCGACGAAGGCGGCCACGCCCATGGCGTCGATGTAGCGCAGGGCGCCGCCGCGGAAGGGCGGGAAGCCGATGCCGTAGATCAGCGCCATGTCGGCCTCGGCGGCGCTGCCGACGATGCCGTCCTCCAGGCAGCGCACGACCTCCAGGCAGAGCGGCACCATCATGCGGGCGATGATCTCGTCGTCGGAGAACTCGCGGCTCTCCTTCGCCACGCCACGCACCAGCTCGACGGCGGCCTCGTCGATGACCTTCTTCGGCTTGCCCTTGCGGTCCTCCTCGTAGGCGTAGAAGCCCCGGGCGTTCTTCTGCCCCAGGCGGTCGTTCTCGAACATCACCTGAATGGCACTCTTGCTCTCACCTTCCCCCTTGGCATCGCCGCCCAGGCTTCCCATACGCTCGGGGAAGCCCTCGGCCATCACCTCGCCGGCATGCACCGCGGTATCCAGGCCCACCACGTCGAGCAGGTAGGCGGGGCCCATGGGCCAGCCGAACGTCTCCATCACCTTGTCGACGCGCTGGAAGTCGGCGCCCTGCTCCATCAGCCGGCTGAAGCCGCCGAAGTAGGGGAAGAGCACGCGGTTGACCAGGAACCCGGGGCAGTCGTTGACCACGATGGGGGTCTTGCCCATGGCGCGGGCATAGGCGACGGTGGCCGCCACGGCGGCCTCCCCGGTCTTCTCGCCACGGATCACCTCCACCAGCGGCATGCGGTGCACCGGGTTGAAGAAGTGCATGCCGCAGAAGTTCTCGGGGCGCCTGAGACTCTCCGCCAGGCGGGTGATGGAGATGGTGGAGGTATTGGAGGCCAGGATGGCCTCCTCGCCCACCTCGGCCTCCACCTCGGCCAGCACCGCCGCCTTGACCTTGGGGTTCTCGACCACCGCCTCGACCACCAGGTCGACATGGCCGAAGTCGCCGTAGGAGAGGGTCGGACGGATGTTGGAGAGCTTCTCCGCCATCTGCTCGTTGGAGAGCTTGCCGCGCTCCACCTGCTTGGCGAACAGCTTGCGCGACTCCTTGAGGCCCGACTCGATGGCCTCCTCCTTGATGTCCTTCATCAGGATGGGCGTGCCCTGGGAGGCGCTCTGGTAGGCGATGCCGCCTCCCATGATGCCGGCCCCCAGCACCGCGGCCTGACGCACCGGGCTCGCCTGCTTCTCGTAGCGGCCGCCCTTCTTCTTGACCACCTGGTCGCTCATGAACAGGCCGACCAGGTTGAAGGCCACCTCGGTCATCGCCAGCCTGGCGAAGGCCTTGGCCTCGATGGCCTGGGCGCGGCCGCGCTCCTCGCCGGCGCCCTTCTGGATCACCTTGATCGCCTCCACCGGCGCCGGGTAGTGCGGGCCCGCCTTGCCCTTGACATAGCCCTTGGCCGTCTCGAAGGCCATCATCTGCTCGATGGGGCCGAGCTTCAGCGGCTGGCGCTTCTCCGCGCGGCGGGCGCGGTAGTCGAGCTCGCCGGCGATGGCGCGGGCCAGGATGTCGCGGGCCGCGGACTCCAGCGCCTCGCCCGGCACGACGGCATCCACGGCGCCCATCTTCAGCGCGGCGTCGGCCTTGTTCTGGGTGCCGCCGGCGATCCACTCGATGGCGTTGTCGGCACCGATCAGCCGGGGCAGGCGCACGCAGCCGCCCCAGCCGGGCAGGATGCCGAGCTTGGTCTCGGGCAGGCCGATCTGGGCCTCCTCGGCCATGACGCGAAAGTCGGTGGTCAACAGCACCTCGCAGCCGCCGCCCAGCGCCAGGCCGTTGATGGCGGTGACGGTGGGGAACGGCAGGTCCTCGATGGCATTGAAGATGCCGTGGACCCGCATCAGCATCGATTCCAGGAAGTCGGCGCCCTTGCCGAACATGGCCTGGAACTCGGTGATGTCGGCGCCGACGATAAAGGCCTCCTTGGCACTTTCGAGCAGCAGGCCCTCGAGCCCCGGCTCGCCCCTGAGCGCCGTGACCGCCTCCTCCAGCTCGGTGATCACCGCGCTGGAGAGCTTGTTGACCGACTCTTCCTTCAGGTCGAAGGTGAGCGTGGCGATGTCATCATCGCCGCGCTCCACCGTGATGGCGTTGCCCTGATAGATCATGCCGCGAACCTCCCGATTTCATACGGCCGTTTGAATGCGCACAGCTTGGTTCAGCCCGCTGCCGGCGTCAAGCCCTGGTTGCGACAGGGCGTCGGCGCCCGGCGACTCCGTCTCTTTCGCCCGTCCCTGCTAGGATGGCAGCTCACTCCCGAACCGTCCCCCGAGAGCGAGATGCCATCCGCCACCCCTCCGGCCCCCGACGGCCGCCTGGCCCGCCTGCAGAGCGGTGTCGAACGCCTGGTGCAGCGCCTGCGCCCCTGGAGCTGGCTGTGGCCGCCGGCCGCCTTCGCCGCGGGGCTCGGCAGCTTCTTACTGGTGGAGCGCCAGCAGTGGCTCGGCGCACTGCTGGCGCTGGGGATGCTTGGCGCCTGGCTGCTGCTGCTCTCGGAGAGCCTGATCGGGCGACTGCTGGCACGACGCGGCTACCCCACCCTGCCCCCCACGGCGACCCAGTTCATCACCCAGATGATCCACCAGGAGACGCTGTTCTTCTGCCTGCCCTTCCTGCTGGCCACCACGGTGTGGAGCAGCGGCCAGGCGCTGTTCACCCTGCTGATCATCGCCATGGCGCTGTTCTCCGTCCTCGACCCGCTCTACTACCGGCTCGCCGAGCGGCTGCGCTGGCTCTACTTCGTCTTCCACGCCCAGTGCGTCTTCCTGGTGGTGCTGGTCACCCTGCCCACTCTGCTGCACCTGACCACCTACCAGAGCCTGCTGCTGGCAATCGCCGCCATGTTGCTGTTCAGCCTGCCGAGCCTGCTTCACCTCACCGCCGCCCGGCGCGGGCGGCGCTGGCTGATGGTGATCGTCCTGCTGCCGGTGCTGGCGGGTGTCGCCTGGGCGGGGCGCCTCTGGGTGCCCCCGGCGAGCCTGTGGATCACCGTCACGGCGCTCTCGCCAGGGTTCGACGAGGCCTCGCGCACCCCCGAAGGGGAACTCACCCTGGCCCCCGAGGCGCTCTCCGAGCAGGGACTCTATGCCTTCACCGCGATCCATGCCCCGCGTGGGCTGCGCGAGGAGGTGCATCACGTCTGGCGCCTGGAGGGCGAGGAGGTCGACCGCATCGCGCTGAGCATCGAGGGCGGCCGCGAGGCGGGCTATCGTGCCTGGAGCCACAAGCGGAACTTCCCCGAGGAGAGCACGGGGCGCTGGCGGATCGACATCATGACCGAGGGCGGCCAGCGCATCGGGGTGATCCGCTTCCGGGTGGCGAAGGGCGAGGCGGCGACGCTTGCCGACGGAAGCATCCAGCGCCCGGTCGGGCTCCCGGGCCTTGAGTGGTGGCCCGGGGTGCCCGACGACAAGGCGGCTGAGGAGGAGGCACCGGCGAGCGAGGACGAGAGGGAAAAGGAAACAGGGGAAGAGTCGTCGGTCGACGTGGAGGAGGCGTCATCCGAGACGGCGCAGGCCGCCGCGGCGCCGTCGCCAGCATCGGCCGGTAGGGCGAAAGGCGAATGATAAGCCCGCTTGCAATCCACGCTGCGGCTTCCGACAATCCACCCTGATTCCACGCACCGACGGCGACTGCCCCATGCACGAGAACATCGGTTTCCAGCTCAGCCGCCTGCCACGCCTGTGGCGGGCGGTGATCGACCGCCGCCTCGCCCCGCTGGGGCTGACCCAGACCCGCTGGGTCACCCTCTATCACCTGTGGCGCCTGGGCGACGGCCAGCCCCAGTGCGACCTCGCCCGCGCCATCGGCGTGGAGGCGCCCTCGCTGGTGCGCACCCTGGACCAGCTCTCCGAGCAGGGGCTGGTGGAACGCCGCCCCTGCGACCAGGACCGGCGCACCAAGCGGGTCTTCCTGACCGACGAGGCCAGCCCGCTGCTGGCGCGCATCGACGACGTGGTGCGCCAGGCCCGCAACGAGATGCTGGCGGGCCTGAGCGATGCCGAGGTCGCCACCCTGGCCGAACTGCTGTCACGCATCGAGAACAACGGCCTCGCCATCCAGGCCCGGGAGGGCGAGGAGGCCTAGGAGACCGGCGGGGCCGGAGGGCCTGCGGCCGCCGGGTCGTCGGGGCGCCCCGCCAGGCCGTCGCGCAGCGCCTCGAAGTCCGGCAGGTAGGTGGAGAAGCGCTCGACGCCCTGGGACTCCCGCCACCACAGGGTCAGCGCGCGCGGGTCGGACTCCACCACCAGGGCGTCCTGGGGCAGCCGCTCCAGCAGCGCCTTGAGCCGCGCCGCCGACGCCTCGGGCAGCGGCCGCAGTGGCTCCTTGCGCCAGCGCCAGTCGTGGGTGAACGGCTTGAGCGCCTCGGCGGCATGGGTCTCGCGCACCAGCATGAAGTCCGGCCCCGGCCGCTGCGCCGGGTAGTGCCAGCGGTAGGCCGGCATCGGCACCCTGTCGTCGTGCAGCGGCGGACGCTGGAGCGACACCTTCACCCCCTGCTTCATGGCCGCCTGGCGCAGTGCCACCACGCGCTTCTGGCGCGGGCTCGGCTTAAGCCACATCACCGGCGAGAACACCAGCAGCATGGCCAGCAGAATATAGAGCCAGATCATCGCGTTCCTCTCCTCCGATTGATCCGAAATGATTGATATAGATCGTTGTCTTGGCCGCCCAGGCGTCTTAGAGTGAAGGCATCCCGAGACATTCGCCGAGGAGCCCGCCATGAGCAACGAGTATCGTCACGTCCTGGTCGCCGTCGACCTGACCAAGGATTCCCACAAGGTGCTGGAGCGCGCCCACCAGATCGCCGACCGCAACCACGCCAAGCTATCCATCATGCACACCCTGGAGCCGCTAGGCTTCGCCTACGGCGGCGACATCCCCATGGACCTGACCAGCATCCAGGATCAGCTCGACGAGCACGCCAAGCAGCGCCTGGCGGAGATCGCCGACCCCCACGTGGCCAAGGAGGACCAGCACGTGGTGGTGGGCATGCCCGATACCGAGATCCACCGCTTCGCCGAGGAGCATGACGTCGACCTCATCGTGGTCGGCTCCCATGGCCGCCACGGCTTCGCCCTGCTGCTGGGCTCCACCTCCACCGGCGTGCTGCACGGCGCCCAGTGCGACGTGCTGGCCGTGCGGGTGGGCAAGAAGGGGGAGAAGAGCGAGGAGTGACCCACCGCCCTCGCCTCAGCCTCGCAAGGCGCCCCCGGGGGCGCCTTTTTCATGTCTCGCCTGCCATGTGGGTGCCGACGGACCGACGCTCGGGCATTGCGGGCGACCGCCCCACTCCTCGACGGCGCAGGCCCGGAGTGAAACCTCGCTTACTCCCCCGCGGCCTGAGCCTCCAGCTCCATCCATCGCTCCATGGCGGCATCCAGTTCCGCCTGCCTGGCCGCCATCGCCTCCAGGGTGGCGGTGACCCGGGTGGCCTCCTGCTGGTAGAAGTCCGGGTCACCGACCCTCGCCTCGAACTCGGCCACCTCCTCCTCGAGCCGCTCGATCTGCCCGGGCAGGGCGTCGAGCTCGCGCTGCAGCTTGTAGGAGAGCTTGGCGGGCTTCCTGGCGGCCTCCTTGTGGGGCGCGGCCCCCGGTGCCTCGCCCTCGCTCGCCGCGCGGGCCTCGGCCGCACTCTGTGCCGGTTCGGCCTGCTGGCGCGCCGCCCCCTCCCAGGGCGCCGGCGGCAGCTTGCCGCCCTGGCGCACCCAGTCGCTGTAGCCGCCCACGTACTCGCGTACCCGGCCCTGGCCCTCGAAGGCCAGCACGCTGGTCACCACGTTGTCCATGAAGGCGCGGTCGTGGGAGACCAGCAGCAGGGTGCCGTCGAAGTCGAGCAGCAGCTCCTCGAGCAGCTCCAGGGTCTCCACGTCCAGGTCGTTGGTGGGCTCGTCGAGCACCAGCACGTTGGCCGGCTGGGTGAAGAGCTTGGCCAGCAGCAGCCGGTTGGACTCGCCGCCGGAGAGCGCCTTGACCGGCTGGCGCACCCGGTCGGGGGTGAACAGGAAATCCTGCAGGTAACTCATCACGTGGCGGTCGCGGCCGCCCACCGTGACCCGGTCGCTGCCCTGGGCGACGTTGTCGTAGACCGTCTTCTCGGGCTCGAGCCCCCCGCGCAGCTGGTCGAAGTAGGCCACCTGGAGCTTGGTGCCCAGGCGCGCCTCCCCCTCCGTCGGAGCGAGCTCGCCGAGCAGGATCTTGAGCAATGTGGTCTTGCCGGCCCCGTTGCGGCCGATGAAGCCGATGCGGTCGCCCCGCTGGAGCTCCAGCGAGAGGTCGCGGATCACCACCTCGTCGCCGAAGCGCTGGGTGACGTGCTTGAGCTCCACCACCCGCTTGCCGCTGCGCTCGCCGCTGTCCACCGCGAGGCTGGCGTTGCCCTGGCGCTCGCGGCGCTGGCTGCGCTCGCGGCGCATCTGCTCGAGCGCCCGCACCCGCCCCTCGTTGCGGGTGCGCCGGGCCTTGATGCCCTGGCGGATCCACGCCTCCTCCTGGGCGAGCTTCCTGTCGAACTCGGCGTTCTCCCGCGCCTCGACCGAAAGCTCATGGGCCTTCTGGGCCTGATAGGCGGCGTAGTCGCCGGGGTAGCGCCCCAGGCGGCCGCGGTCGAGCTCGAGGATCGCCGTGGCCAGCTTCGACAGGAAGGCGCGGTCGTGGGTGATGAAGAGCACCGCGCCGTCGAAGGCGGCGAGCTGCTCCTCCAGCCAGGCGATGGTGTCGAGGTCGAGGTGGTTGGTGGGCTCGTCGAGCAGCAGCAGGTCGGGCTCGGCCACCAGCGCCCGGGCCAGCGCCACGCGCCGGCGCCAGCCGCCGGAGAGCGCCGCCATCTCGGCATCGGCGGGCAGTCCCAGGCGGGTGAGCACCACGTCGATGCGCTGATGGAAGGACCAGCCGTCGATCGCCTCCAGGCGCGTCTGCAGGGTCGCCATGCGGCGCATGTCGGGCTCCGCCTCGCCCACCAGGTGGTGGTACTCGGAGAGCAGTTCGCCCGCCTCGGGCAGGCCGCCGGCCACCACGTCGAAGATGGTCTGGCCGTCCGCCTCGGGCAGCTCCTGGGCCAGCACCCCGACCTTGAGGCCGGGGGCGCGCCAGATGGTGCCGGCGTCGGGCTGGGTATCGCCGGCCACCAGGCGCAGCAGGGTCGACTTGCCGCTGCCGTTGCGCCCCACCAGGGCCAGCCGCTCGCCCTTCTCCAGCACCAGGTCGGCACCGTCGAGCAGCACTTGGGGGCCATAGGCCAGTTGCAGCTGTTCCAGACGTAGCAGGGTCACGCGCGAACCTCTCTTGATCGTGAAGGCCGCCAGTGTAACGCAAGCGGCGCGCGCCGTGGCCGCGGCGTCCACCCCGCGGGTACAATACGCCTCCCCAACCCGCGACCCCGACAGGAGCCCCGGCGTGGCCGAGACCTTCGACGACTTCCTGCCCGAGGCGCTGCGCTTCACCTCGCCCGCCCCGCTGGTGGACATCGGCGCCAACCTGACCCACGCAAGCTTCGCCCGCGACCTGCCGGCGGTGCTGGCCCGGGCCCGGGCCGCCAACGTGACCACCCTGATCCTCACCGGCACCGACCGCGAGCACGCCGAGCAGGCGGTGGCGCTGTGCCGCGAGCAGGGCGGCGCGGGACTGGCCCTTCACGCCACCGCCGGCGTGCACCCCCACGACGCCAGCCGCTGGGACGCCGACCTGGCCGCCGCCATGGCCGAGCTGCAGCGCCATCCCGAGGTGGTGGCGGTGGGCGAGTGCGGGCTCGACTTCAACCGCAATTTCTCCCCGCCCGTCGACCAGGAGCGCGCCCTCGAGGCCCAGCTGGCGATCGCCGCGGAGTGCGGCAAGCCGCTGTTCCTCCACGAGCGCGACGCCGGCCGGCGCCTGCGCGAGATGCTCCACGCCTGGCGCGACGACCTCACCGATGCCGTGGTGCACTGCTTCACCGCCGACCGCGAGACGCTCTTCGGCTACCTGGACCTCGACCTGCATATCGGCCTGACCGGCTGGCTGTGCGACGAGCGCCGCGGCCACCACCTGCGCGAGCTGGTCGGAGAGATCCCCGCCGCGCGCCTGATGGTGGAAACCGACTGTCCCTACCTGCTGCCGCGCAATTTACCTGCCAGACTCAAGGGCAGACGCCACGAACCGGCGCTGCTGCCGTGGATCGTGCGCGAGATCGCCCGCTGGCGTGGCGAGAGCGAGGCCACCCTGGCCCGCGCCACCAGCGCCACGGCACGACGCTTCTTCCGGCTGGCGGATGCGGCACCAGCGCCACACAAGGAGAACTGATCATGGCCGACATGCCCGGCTTTATCGCCGTGGAGACCGGCGACGACGGCGGCCTGCCGCTGGCGATCGCCTGGACGCTGCCCGACGGGCGCGTCAAGCACACCCTGATCCAGCCCGAGGACGACTGGCTGGAGGACGAGCTCATCTCGCTGGGCGGATACAGCCTGGAGGAGCTCAATGGCATGGGGGTGAGCCCGCTGGACGTGATCCGCGAACTGGAGAACGACCACTTCAGCGCCACCCTCTACACCGCCGGGGTGGGCGACGACGAGGCGGCCTTGTCACGGCTCTTCGACACCTACGGCCTCGACCCCTTCGTCGAGCTGGCCCCGGCGGAGAGCCTCTATGACGCCCTGGATTCGGGCGACTGGTCCCGGGCCCGCGGCGAGCTGTTCGGTGAGCTGGGCCTGGAGCCGCTGCGCCCCGAGCACGAGGTGGAAGTAATGCTGCGCCTGCACCGGCGCCTCGACGGCGGCGAGGAGGCGTAAGGGGCCTCAGGCCTTGCGCGACAGCAGCGCCCGCGCCTCGGCCAGGATCCCCGCCACCGAGGGCAGCGTGGCGGTGGCCGCCGGGCCCAGCGGGATGAAGCTCTCCTCGGCGGTCAGCCGCGCCAGGCGTTCGCCGGGCACCCCCCGCTCCACCAGGCCGGTGACCAGCTCCTCGCTCACCGACCCCGTACGGCGGCACTCGTCGACGATCAGCACCCGCTCGCACGCCACCACGGCGGCGTGGACCGCGTCGTGGTCGATGGCGGTGAGCCAGCGCAGGTCGAGGATCCTCGGCGACACCCCATCGGCCTCGAGCGTCGCCGCGGCCCGCCGCGCGAGATGGACGCCGTTGCCGTAGGTGAGGATGGCGAGCTCGCGCCCCTCGCCCCAGCGGCCGAGCTCCCCCACCGGCAGGCGATGCTCGGGCCCGGGGTCGGGAAAGCACCAGCCGCCGTCGCCCTCGGCGAGCAGGTCGCGGGTGTGGTAGAGGGCGATGGGCTCGAGGATCACCACCACCCGCTGCGCCTCGTCGGCCAGGCGCACCGCCTCCTGCAGCAGCCCCACGGCGTCGGCGCCGTTGGAGGGGCAGGCCACCAGCAGGCCGGGGATGTCGCGCAGCACGGCGATGGCATTGTCGTTGTGGAAGTGGCCGCCGAAGCCCTTCTGGTAGCCCAGCCCGGCGATACGCACCACCATGGGGTTGGTGTACTGGCCGCGGGAGAAGAAGCTCAGCGTCGCCGCCTCGCCGCGCAGCTGGTCCTCGGCGTTGTGCAGGTAGGCCAGGAACTGGATCTCCAGGATCGGCACCAGGCCGCTCTGGCCGAGGCCGATGCCGAGCCCCAGGATGCTCTGCTCGTCGAGCAGGGTATCGATCACCCGGTGGGCCCCGAAGCGCGCCTGCAGCTTCTGGGTCACCCCGTAGACGCCCCCCTTGCGACCGATGTCCTCGCCCGCCATCACCAGGTGCGGGTAGCGCGTCATCAGCCGCTCAAGCGCCTGGTTGAGGCGCCGCGCCAGGGTGTCGGGGGCGGCATCGACCCGCCCCTCCCAGGGCCGCGCGCGCCCGGGCCGCGCCGGCGGCACGATGCTGGCCATCACCTGCTCGGCGCGCTCCAGGCGCGGGCGACGGATCGCCTGCTCGGCCAGGTCGGCCACCCGCTCGCGCACCCCGTGGTAGAGGGCGGCGATCCCCTCAGGGTCGAGGCCGGCATGGCGACGCAGCAAGCCGGCGCCCACCAGCAGCGGGTCGCGGGCCTCGTCGGCCTGGATCCGCGCCGGCGAGAGGTAGGCCTGCTGGGCATCGGAGCCGGCGTGGCCGAAGAGGCGCACGCAGCGCATGTGCAGAAACACCGGCTGGCGCCGGCCCCGGGCGATGCGCACCGCCTCGCTGGCCGCGCGCCAGGTGTCGAGCAGGTCGAGGCCGTCGCAGGCGAGGTAGTGGATGCCCGGCCGCGCGGCCATGCTAGCGGCCACCCAGCCCTCGGGGGTCGGGGTGGAGATGCCGATGGCGTTGTCCTCGCACAGCCACACCACCGGCATGGGCAGGCCCTGGTAGGCCGCCCAACCGGCGGCGTTGAGCGCCCCCTGGGCGGTGGAGTGGTTGAAGGAGGCGTCGCCGAAGCTGCACAGCACCACGGCGTCGTGGGGCCAGGCCCCCTCGAGCCCCAGGCGCCGCAGCAGGGCCAGGGCGTGGCCGGTACCCATCGCCTTGGGCAGGTGCGAGGCGATGGTGCTGGTCTGGGGCGGGATGGCCAGGGCCTTCGAGCCGAGCACCTTGTGGCGACCGCCGGAGATGGGGTCCTCGGCGGAGGCGGCGAAGCTCAGCAGCAGGTCGCGCAGGGGATCCTGCCCCGGCACCCGACGCGCGCGCTGGATGAAGAAGGCCGCATCGCGATAGTGGAGGAAGGCGGGGTCGCTGGCGCGCAGGGCCAGCGCCAGGGCGGCATTGCCCTCGTGGCCGGCGCTGCCGATGGTGTAGAAGCCCTCGCCTCGGGCCTGCAGGCGGCGCGCCGCAAGGTCCAGATGGCGGCTCATCAGCTGTGACTCGTAGAGCTCGACCAGCGCCTCGGGGGCGAGCCCCACCGCCTCCGGCGTCAGCGCCTGCTCGGGGGTGGGCCAGGCGTCCCGTTCCAGCGCGTCGAGGAAGCGCTGCTCCTGGGGCAAGGCATCGTGGCTCACGCCATCTCCCTGTGCCGGCGAATGTGCCTATACCCTAGCCCGAAGGCGGCCGTCCGCGACAGGCCCGCCCCTCACGCCGGCGCCCCTTCCAGGCAGGCACGCCCCGCTGCCACCGCCTCGCCAAGCGCCATGCCGCGGCTGTAGTAGGCTGCCAGGGCGGTGCGCACCGCCTCCGCCCGGGGCGGCAGCCCCTCGCGCTCGTAGCGCGCGGCCCGCGCCTCGACGCTGGCGCGGAAGGCGTGGCGGTCGACCTCGGCATCGCCCTCGAGGTTGTCGACGCTGACGTGGAAGGCCAGCCCGCAGGCCCGCGAGAACAGCAGCTCCAGCGCCTGGGGCGCCACCTCCACCGCCTCGAAGTCCCGCTGCTGGGCGGCGTCGCGTCCGTCCGGCAGGTACCAGTAGCCGTAGTCCTCCAGCCGGCGACGCCGCGCGCCGGCGATGCACCAGTGGCTGATCTCGTGCAGCGCGCTGGTGAAGAAGCCGCGGGCGAAGATCACCCGATGGAAGGGGGTCTCGTCATCGGCGGGCAGATAGAGCGGCTCGTCGCCGCCACGCACCAGGCGCGTGCGATAGCGCTCGGCGAAGAGGCCGTCGAACAGGGCGATGATCTCCTCGAGACGGTGCGACACGCGACCTCCCTGGGCTGACGCGGTAAAGAATGACGGGACAGCAGTATACCCGGCGCGGCGCGGGCGAAAAACGGGCCGACTTGCTAGCATGGGCCTCCCGCCGACCCGTCTGCATGGAGCGCAAGACTTGAGCCGCCTGCCCGCCGTCCTGTTCGACACCGCCCGCCGCGAGACTCGCCCGCTGCTGATGCTGGCGCTGCCCATCTGCGGTGCCCAGCTGGCCCAGGCGGGCATGAGCGTGGCCGACATCATGATGACCGGGCGCCTCAGCGCCACCGACCTCGCCGCGGTCTCGGTGGGCTCGAGCCTGTGGCTGCCGCTGATGCTGTTCATGACCGGCACCCTGATGGGACTCACCCCGATCGTCGCCCAGCTGCTGGGCGGGCGCCGCACCGCCGAGATCCGCCCCGGCGTGCACCAGGGGCTGTGGGTCGCCCTGGCGCTGGGGGCGCTGGCCGCCGCCCTGCTGTGGTTCGCGGTCGGGCCCATCTTCACCCTGATGGGGGTGCCCGAGGCGGTGGCGGAGCGCTCCCATGCCTACCTCGCGGCGGTGGCCTTCGGCATGCCCGGGGCGGCGCTGTTCCAGGCGCTGCGCGCCTTCTCCGACGGCATGAACCACACCCGCCCCTCGCTATGGATCAGCCTGGTGGGCCTGGCCGTCAACGTGCCCAGCAACTTCGTGCTGATCTATGGCGGCGAGGGCCTCGGTGGCCTGGCGGGCGACTGGCTGCCGGGCTGGGCCCTTTCCCTACCGGCGCTGGGGGCGCTGGGCTGCGGCATCGCCACGGCGCTCTCGCTGTGGACCATGTGCCTGGCCATGGCGCTCTATACTCGCCGCTCCCGCGCCTACGGCGAGGTGAGGCTGTGGCACTCCCCCACCCCACCCCGCCTGCGTGCGATCGGCGAGCTGCTCTACGTGGGGGTGCCCATCGGCGTGGCGATCTTCGTCGAGGTGACCCTCTTCACGCTGATCGCCCTGTTCATCGCCAGCCTCGGCGAGATTACCGTGGCCGCCCACCAGGTGGCGCTCAACTACACCTCGATCCTCTTCATGCTGCCACTCTCGCTGAGCATGGCGCTGACGGTGCGCGTGGGCAACGTACTGGGACAGGGCCGGCCGCGCCACGCCCGACGCGTGGCCTGGCACGGCATCGCCGTCAGCCTGGCCGTCGCCCTGCTCAACGGTCTGCTGCTGCACGTCACGGCGGAGCCGGTGATCGCGCTCTACACCCACGACGCCGAGGTGGCGGGCCTGGCGCTGTCGCTGGTGGTGCTGGCGATGCTCTATCAGGTCTCGGACTCCCTGCAGGTCAACCTGGCCGGCGCCCTGCGCGGCTACAAGGACACGCGTATCATCATGCTGATCACCCTGGTCTCCTACTGGCTGATCGGCATGGCCGGCGGCCACTGGCTGGGTACCCGCGGCGTGCCCGGCCTGACCGGGCCGCTGGGGGTCCAGGGCTACTGGATCGGGCTGATCGCCGGGCTGACCGCGGCGGCGGTGATGCTCGGCGAACGATTGCGACGAATCGCCAAGGCGGTGACCCATGGCACCCACGATGCGCTATCTCCCTGAGCCGCGGCGCTCCGACTCCGAGCCGCTACGCTCCCGCGCCGGGCCGCGGCGGCTGGCCGCGGCGCTCCTCGCCCTGGTGGCCCTGGGACTCGCCGGCTGCGGCGGCAGCGACGACAACGAGGCGCTGCTGCGGGACTACCAGCGGGGACTGGCCGAACGCCTGGAGCTGCCACCCCCGGAGCCCACCGCGCCCGACAACATCGGCGCCTTCCCCGAGCTTCGCGAGCGCCGGGTGGCGATTCCCGAGGTGCGCGAGGGCCTGCTGGACGTCTACGCCCTGCGCGAGTGCCATATCGCTACCCTGGTGGCCGAGCGCAACAGTGCCCTGGGACGGGTCGCGCCGGCCAGCGAACGCTGGCGCTACGAGCTCAAGCTGCTCGAGCGCCTGGAGGCCTGCCTGGACGGCGAGGTGCCCGACCGCCTCGCCGAGCAGGACCTGGCCCGCCTCGAACGCCTCGCCGCGACCAAGCGCGAGCAGCTGCCGGCGGCCTCCTGGAATGGCCTGTTCGCCTCCGAGGAGTGGGCGGACAACTTCTCCCGGGTAAGCTCGTCCCTGCCGCCGGATGCCCTCGCACCGCCCCGGGCGCAGCGTGAGGCCCTGGATTACTTGCGCCGGCTCGGCCAAGCCCCCTTCGACCCGGAGGTGTCGCACCCTGACCCCGAAGCCCTGGAGGGGCACCTGCAGGCGCTACGGGAACGCCCCTACACGGCGGAGCTGCTGCGCACCCTGACGCTCGCCGAGAGGCGCCTGGCGGAGGCCACCGCCCTGCTGGAGACGCGGCTAGCCCGGGACGACGCCTGCCCCGCTGGGGGCTTTCCCGCCTCGCTCGAGGAGGCCAGCGCCGGCCCGGCGCTGGCCGACTGGCTGGCGCGCCTGGACGATGCCGGCGAGACCTGGCTCGAGGGGCTCGCCCCGCTCTTCGCCTCCCTGGAGGCACCGCCAGAGGAGGTGGCGGCCTATCGCCGGGCCTGGCTCTCGCTCGAGAATGCCGAGGCCCCCCTGCCCGCCTTCCGGCGCGCCCTGGCAGAGCACCGCGAGCGCCGCCAGGCCCTCGCCGAGCGCTGCTGAGGCGCCTCAGGGAGCGTGTCGCCTGTCCGGGGCTTAACCTCGGGGTGGGTCTATGCTATTGGTGATGCCTGAGAGACGCAGAGCGCTTCCGCGCCGACCCGGGGAGCCTGCTGCCCGGTTCGGTCCCGTGATCAAGCAGCACGTGGAGGGACACCATGGGAATCCCGATGTCACCCCGCCCCGCCCGGGTGATCGACCTGGAAGCCAGGCGCCAGCGTCAGCAGGCCAGGCGTCGTCTGATCCGGCTGGCGCCGGAACTCGACGGGCTCGAGATGGTGTACCGTCTCGGTGCCAGCCCCGACACCCTCTACGGCATGCCGCTGCTGGCCTGGGGCCTGCGCGAGGATGGCGAGGTAGTGGGTCTGGTACCCTGGATGGAGACCCTGACTCCCTGCCAGCGGCTCGACGACGACGAGCACGGGCGCTTCGTCGGCTACCGCGACCCCGAGACCGAGGAGCTCTTCGAGACGGCGCCGGAACACAAGCTGATGGAGCTCGAGCACGCCGCCGCCTACTTCGACTACGAGGAGACCGACCAGGTCACCCTGATCCAGCAGCTCCCCGAGACCCAGGGTACCCATGCCCTGTGCATGGACGACGGCGATGCCCCCTGGCAGCTCAAGCAGGTGTTCGGCTGGCGCCTCTACAGCGACGGCAGCGTCGAGGCCCTGCTCGCCGACGAGCGCCGCGTGGAGGAGACGCCGATCCTGCTCGGCGACCCCTGCCTCTACCCCGGCCACAGCCGCCACCGCGTGGTCTACTTCTTCCAGCGCCAGATCGCCAACCGCATCCGCCGCGAGGACCCCGCCACCCTCGAGGCACTGGCCCTGATGGTGATGCCCGACACCGGAGCGTGAGCCAGGGCGTTGGGGACAGGATTAGCCTAAGCGGATAAAGTAGAGGTAGCTGTCCTCGCGTTCCTGCTGATCGATCAGCTCGTGTCCCAGGAAGCGGCAGAACTTCGGCACGTCGCGTGTGGTGGCCGGGTCGCTGGCGATCACCTTGAGTACCTCGCCCGGCTGCATGTCGCGGACCTTGTTGTGCATCAGCATGATCGGCTCGGGGCAGTAGAGCCCGGTGGTGTCGAGCTCGGCAGTGAAGTCGGGTGTCTCCGCCATCGTGGGCCTCGTGGTAGCAAAGAAATCAGTCGGAGCCAGTCAGATGATCAAGATCATTATCGAACGCCGCATCATGCCCGGTCTCGAGGAGGAGTACGAGCAGGCCGCCCGCGATGCCATGCGAGAGTCGCTGGGAGCCCGCGGTTTCGTCGGCGGCGAGAGCCTCGTCGAGCTGGGGCACAGCGACCGCCGGCTGATGATCACCAAGTGGCGTGACATGCGCGCCTGGAAGGAATGGTACACCAGCGAGGCCCGTGCCCGGGTGATGCAGCAGCTGCTGCCGCTGCTCACCGAGGAGGAGCGGATCCGCATCTACGAGCCCACCTCCCACTGAGCTCAGGCCGTCAGGCGCACGTGGACGGTCACCTCCTCGCGGTCATGATAGAGGTGGCGGCAGGCGACCTCGGCGCCGACACCGGCCGCCTCCAGGGCCGAATCGAGGCGCTGGAGGCAGGCCGCCACCTCGGGCCAGCGCCGCTTCATCGGCAGCTTGAGGTTGAACACCGCCTCCCGGCACCAGCGCCGCACCAGCCAGCGCTCCACCATCGCCTCGACCCGTGAGGGCTTGTCGACGATGTCGCAGACCAGCCAGTCGAGGCGATAGGGAGGCACCCAGGTGAAGCCGTCCTCGCTCAGGTGCTCCACCTGGCCGCTGGCCATCAGGGCCGTGTCCATGGGGCCGTTGTCGATGGCATAGACGTGCATGCCGCGCTCTACCAGCTGCCAGGTCCAGCCGCCCGGCGCCGCCCCCAGATCTGCCGCCTGCATGCCCTCGCCCAGCCGCGCGTCCCACTCCTCGCGTG
>JBKHEO010000018.1:0-35594 GCA_046540755.1 Halomonas sp.
GACCAGGGTGGTCTTGCCGTGGTCGACGTGAGCGATGATGGCGATGTTGCGAAGATTCTCGATCACGACGGGATCCTGCTGGGAAAAACGGGGACGCATTATAGGGGCTGTCGTGCGGTCCCTGCCAGCATTGTCTCGTGAACTTTGCGCTCACCGCCGCCGTGTCATGCCTTTTCAATGGCTTGGGCGGGGGCGATGCGGGCGCCACACAGGCGCAGGCGGGTGAGCAGGTCGGGCAGGGCCTCGCGGTCGAGGCGGGCGTCGCAGCCGCCGATGCGTTCATACCACTCTCGGGTCATGCAGACCCCCACCTCTCCCTCGGTTCGGCGGCGTCCGAGTAGGCGGTCGATGAGTCTCGGGCGGGCATCGGTCAGGCTCACCGCATCGATCTCGCCGGCGCCGACCCGGCGAGCCAGCCGCAGAAGTGTCGGGGCAGCGTCGACACAGCCGAGCACGGGGAACACCAGCACCTCCCCGGCGGTGCGGGGGATGGCGGTGGCGAGGCGCTCTCCCAGCCGCGCGGGGGAGAGAGGCAGGTGGTGCGCCCCGTAGCGACGGGCAATGCCGGCGACCCGGCGGTCATTGGTATCGTCGATCACCACCACCTCCAGGGGCTGGTCGCCGGCAAGCGACGCCACCCGGGCAAGCTCTCGCGGCAGTCGCGGGCCGGCGCCGCGAGCATCGATGAGCAGGGTGGCGAGGGTGGGGGTCATGCGAGCTCCGAGGCCAGGCGCCTTAAGCTCCGGATGGCGGCCGGGGAGGTCGCAGCCGGGTGGGTGATGTAAGCAAGTGTAGCCTCGGGTTAATGGATGTATCAAAGGCTCGTTTCATGGCGCCTCTTGGCCATCGTGGTGCAGAAAAGGGTCGCCTTGCACATAAAAGGTGCATCATTCCGGGGTTGCTTCCCCTTCCGGCGCGGCCGCGTCATCGGGGTGCAATGAAGCGTTGCGATAAAATCCGATATTTTTCATGCAGTTGAATCGAAAGTGGTGTCGATGGGTGCAGGATTGGCACGTGGCGTGCATCCTAATGGCCAGCGCTCGGCGAGGCCGGGCGGTCGTGGGCAGAGCTCCCGCGGCGTGCTACAAAAGATCGCCGAGGATACGCTTCGCGGTCGACGCATCACCCTAACCATCGAGCCATGCTCAATCGGAGGACACCATGTCTGCCAAGACTCTCGCCCTGATCGAAGAACACGACATCAAGTGGGTCGATCTGCGCTTCACCGACACCAAAGGCAAGGAACAGCACGTCACCATCCCGGCCCGTGATGTGGACGAGGAGTTCTTCGAGAACGGTCAGATGTTCGACGGCTCCTCCATCGAAGGCTGGAAGGGCATCAACGAGTCCGACATGATCCTGCGCCCGGAAGACGGTACCGCCTTCCTCGACCCCTTCACCGAAGACGCTACCCTGGTGCTGCGCTGCGACATCATCGAGCCGGCCACCATGCAGGGCTATGAGCGCGACCCGCGCTCCATCGCCAAGCGTGCCGAAGCCTATCTGCAGTCCAGTGGCCTGGGCGACACCGCCTTCTTCGGCCCTGAGCCTGAGTTCTTCATCTTCGACGAGGTGCACTGGAAGGCCGATATCGAGGGCGCCATGTACAAGATCTCCTCCGAGGAGGGCGCCTGGTCCACCGACCGCCCCATCGAAGGGGGTAACCTGGGCCACCGGCCGCGGGTCAAGGGCGGCTATTTCCCGGTGCCGCCGGTGGACAGCTTCCATGATATCCGCACCGCCATGTGCAACACCCTGGAGGCGATCGGCCAGACCGTGGAAGTGCACCACCACGAGGTCTCCAACGCCGGCCAGAACGAGATCGGCGTCAAGTTCAACACCCTGGTGAAGAAGGCCGACGAGCTTCAGGAGATGAAGTACGTGGTCCACAACGTGGCCCACGCCTACGGCAAGACCGCCACCTTCATGCCCAAGCCGCTGGTGGGCGACAACGGCAGCGGCATGCACGTGCACCAGTCGTTCTGGAAGGACGGTGTCAACCAGTTCGCGGGCGACGAGTATGCCGGCCTCTCCGAGATGGCGCTCTACTACATCGGCGGCATCATCAAGCATGCGCGTGCCCTCAACGCCTTCGCCAACGCCTCCACCAACTCCTACAAGCGCCTGGTGCCGGGCTTCGAGGCGCCGGTGATGCTGGCCTACAGCGCCCGCAACCGCTCCGCTTCCATCCGCATCCCCTACACCGCGAGCCCCAAGGGCAAGCGCGTGGAGCTGCGCTTCCCGGATCCGACCGCCAACCCCTACCTGGCTTTCGCCGCGATGCTGATGGCCGGCATCGACGGCATCAAGAACAAGATCCACCCCGGCGACGCCATGGACAAGAACCTCTATGACCTGCCGCCGGAAGAGGGCAAGGCCGTGCCCACCGTGGCCAACGGTCTGGATCAGGCCCTGGAGGCGCTGGACGCCGATCGCGCCTTCCTTACCGAAGGCGGTGTCTTCACCGACGAGATGATCGATGCCTACATCGAACTGAAGATGGAGGACGTGGAGCGCATCCGCATGTCCACCCATCCGGTCGAGTTCGACATGTACTACAGCTGCTGATGCCGAGCGCCCCGCGGGGCGCCGGCGCCAGGAGAACCGTGAAGGGGTTCCGCTACCGGCGGAACCCCTTTCTTCTCTACACGGTCCAGAGCATGATCCCGACAGGACGACGTCGATCCATTCCGATGCAGAGCCGAGACGCAGGGGATTCTCCATGAACAAGACATTGCTGGTGCTACTGGTGGGCATGAGCGTGAGCCTGGGGGTTCAGGCGCAGACCATCTACCGCACCACCGACTCCCAGGGCAATGTGGTCTTCACCGACAACCCCGATCGCGGTGGCGAGGAGGTGGAGCTGGCCCCCGTCACCGTGGTGCCCGCCACGGGCGAGGTGCGTACCGGCGAGGCCGAGCCGCGGGTCGAGGAGTCGGCGTCCTCGTCATCGGAGGCGTCGCCGGGCCAGCCCTTCATGCCCTACGACAGCTTTCGTATCGCCTCTCCGGCTAACGAGCAGTCGTTCCCGGTGGGTGCCGCCGGCAATATCGCCGTGGATCTCGGCATCGAGCCGGGGCTGCGCGAGGATCATCGCGTGCGGCTGCTGGTGGATGGCGAGGTGAGTCAGTCGGCGATGCACACCGATGCCTTCATCGTGCCCAACATGAATCCCGGCGAGCACGTTCTGCAGGCCGAGCTGCTGGATGCCGGGGGGGAGGTGCGCCACCGTACCTCGCCGGTGACTGTCTATGTTCAGCGGGCCAATGTGAATCGTCAGCCGGCGGATTAGCTGCCCCCTCGCCGGGAACCCTGGCCGTGGTGCCCGGACGGCAGCCCGAGGCCCTGCGCCCCGCCCTCCGGGGAGCCTCACCCGCCCCATCCTCCGGTCCAGCCGCCGGCCCTGCCTCCCGAGGAGGACGAGGCGCGCTCTCCCCAGCGTCGCCTCGACGCTCCGACGCGACGCCTGCCCGACGAGCCCAGCTCACGGCGACGTCCGCCCGAGGACGAGAGCGACGAGCGGCGCTGAGGCGTTACGCTTCTGCCCCGCGGCTGATCACGGGGGGTGCACGCCTTCTGCCGGTGCACTATTTTGGTGCGAAAGGGGCGCCGCGCGGCGTCGCCGACCGCGCCATCATGGGGCCTCCACGCCTGGCCCGCTTCTTGCACCTGCTTCTTGCAATTGGACTGGCCAGAGAGATCACCCCGGACGCGACATGGCCCCTGCGATGTATCAACGCCTGATGGAACACCTCACCACCGCCGTGCTGCTGCTGGATGGCAAGCTGCGGGTGGCATGGATGAACCCGGCCGCCGAGGCGCTGCTCTCGGTGAGCCTGAGCCGAGTGCAGGGGGTATCGCTCTGCTCGCTGATGGAGCAGGAGGACGGCCTGGCCGAGGTGCTGACCAAGGCGCGTGACGCCTTCCACCCCTTCACCCGCCGCGAGGCGCGCCTGGCGATGCTGGGCGGCGAGCCGCTGATGGTGGACTACACCGTGACCCCGCTCTCCCGCGACGAGCTGCTGCTGGAGGTGGAGCCCCGCGACCGCCTGATGCGCATCTCCCGGGAGGAGGCGCTGCTCACCCGCCAGGAGACGGTCAAGGTACTGACCCGCGGGCTCGCCCACGAGGTCAAGAACCCCCTGGGCGGCATCCGCGGCGCGGCCCAGCTGCTGGAACGCGACCTGGACGACCCGGCGCTCAAGGAGTTCACCCGGATCATCGTCGAGGAGGTGGACCGCCTGCGCGACCTGGTCGACTCCATGCTCGGTCCCAACCGGGTGGCGCGCCACGAGCCGGTCAATATCCACAAGGTGCTGGAGCGGGTCCGCACCCTGCTGATCGCCGAGCATCCCGAGGTGGGCATCGAGCGCGACTACGATCCCAGCCTGCCGGACCTCGCCGGCGACGAGGCACAGCTGATCCAGGCGGTGCTCAACGTGGCGCGCAACGCCGAGGAGGCGATGCAGGGCGCAGGCACGCCCGAGCCGCGCCTGGTGCTGCGTACCCGGGCGCGTCGTCAGTTTACCCTGGGCGCCGAGCGCCACCGGCTGGTCTGCGAGGTGGGGATCCTCGACAACGGCCCCGGCGTGCCCGAGGCGCTCAAGGAGACCCTCTTCTACCCCATGGTCTCCGGACGTCCCGACGGCAGCGGCCTGGGGCTCTCCATCGCCCAGGGCATCCTGCACCGCCATCAGGGCCTGATCGAATGCGACTCAGTGCCCGGCCACACCGAATTCCGCCTGCTGATTCCTCTGGAGACGTGCCATGACTGACGTTGCACGCGTGGCGGTCGTCGATGACGATCGCGCCATCCGCTGGGTGCT
This sequence comes from Halomonas sp., assembly GCA_046540755.1. Classification (GTDB taxonomy): domain Bacteria; phylum Pseudomonadota; class Gammaproteobacteria; order Pseudomonadales; family Halomonadaceae; genus Halomonas. The sequence continues at coordinate 4,827 of JBKHEO010000018.1, forward strand.
GGAGCGCGCCCTGGCCCAGCCCGACCTCGAGGTGGAGTGCATCGAGCGCGCCGATACCGTCCTCGAGCGGCTGCTGGCCGAGCCCCCCGACGTGCTGGTCACCGATATCCGCATGCCCGGCATCGACGGCCTCGACCTGATGGCCCGGGTGCGCGAGGCCCACCCGGAGCTGCCGGTGATCGTGATGACCGCCCACTCCGACCTCGACAGCGCCGTGGCCTCCTACCAGGGGGGCGCCTTCGAGTACCTGCCCAAGCCCTTCGACGTGGACGAGGCGCTGGCCCTGGTGCGCCGCGCCGTGGCCCATGCCCGGGAGCGCAAGAAGCCGGTCAGCGTGCCGGAGGGACTGGACGCCGAGATCATCGGCGAGGCGCCGGCCATGCAGGAGGTGTTCCGCGCCATCGGCCGCCTCTCCCATTCGCATATCACGGTGCTGATCAACGGCGAATCCGGGACCGGCAAGGAGCGGGTGGCTCGCGCCCTGCACCAGCACAGCCCGCGCACCGGCATGCCCTTCATCGCCCTCAACATGGCGGCAATCCCCCGGGACCTGATCGAATCGGAGCTGTTCGGCCACGAGAAGGGGGCTTTCACGGGGGCCACGTCCCAGCGCCAGGGGCGCTTCGAGCAGGCCAACGGCGGCACCCTCTTCCTCGACGAGATCGGCGACATGCCGGCGGAGACCCAGACCCGCCTGCTGCGGGTGCTGGCCGACGGCGAGTTCTACCGCGTCGGCGGGCACACCCCGGTGAAGGTGGACGTGCGCATCATCGCCGCCACCCACCAGGACCTGGAACGCCTGGTGGAGGACGGCCGCTTCCGCGAGGATCTCTTCCACCGCCTCAATGTCATCCGTGTGCACCTGCCGCGGCTTGCCGAGCGGCGCGAGGACATCCCGCGCCTGGCCAACCACTTCCTGGCCGAGGCGGCCAAGGAGCTTTCCACCGACGTCAAGGTGCTCACTCCCGACGCGGAGCGCCACCTCACCCGGCTGCCCTGGCCCGGCAACGTGCGCCAGCTGGAGAACACCTGCCGCTGGCTGACGGTGATGGCCTCGGGGCGCGAGATCCTGGTGGAGGACCTGCCGCCGGAGCTGCGCGGCGAGAGCGACGAGACGGCCGGCGCCAGCGGCGACTGGCGGGTGGCCTTCCGCGACTGGGCCGACCGTGCCCTGGCCGCCGGCCACACCCACCTGCTGGAGGAGGCGGTGCCCGACTTCGAACGCATCCTGATCGAGACCGCCCTGCGCCACACCGGCGGCCGCAAGGGCGAGGCCGCCGAACTGCTGGGCTGGGGGCGCAACACCCTCACCCGCAAGCTCAAGACCCTGCTGCCGGCCCTGGCGGAGGGGGAGTAGGGCCACGTTGGTCATGTGGGGTGGCAGGTTGCCAGCCTCGGCGTCTTTTCCGGCAACTGAGGCTACAACGAAAGGTGCATTGTTGGGGGTATCGGGCTGCCGTAGCGTCGCTGTATCGGCAACCTGTCATGCAATAGGACATCGCGATGCCCTCCGCCTCCGACGTCACCCCGAGCCGCATCCATGTCACCGAGGTGGGGCTGCGCGATGGCCTTCAGAACGAACCGGTGATGCTCGACACCGAGCAGAAGCTTTCGCTTGCCCGCGCCCTGATCGCGGCCGGGGTGCGCGAGTTCGAGGTGACCTCCTTCGTCAGCCCTCGGGCGGTGCCGGCACTTGCCGATGCCGCCGCTGTCGTGGCCGCTCTGCGTGATACGCCAAACCTCCATCTCTCGGCGCTGGTGCCCAATGTCCGTGGAGCCGAGCGTGCCCTCGAGGCCGGAGTGGATTCGGTGGTGCTGTTCGTCTCCGCGTCGGAAAGCCACAACGCCAAGAACGTCAACCGCAGCGTCGCCGAGTCCCTCGCGGGTTTCGAGCAGGTCGCGCGTCTGCTCGAGGGAAGCGGGGTCGCCCTGCGGGGGGCCATCGCGACTGCCTTCGGCTGCCCCTTCGAGGGCAATGTATCGGTCACGGCGCTGGAAGCCATCGCACGACGGTTCGCCGACCTCGGCGCGACGCACCTGTCGCTTGGCGATACCACCGGCATGGCGACGCCGCCGCTCGTGACCGAGCGCGTGACCCGCCTGCGTGACGCGGTGCCCGGCCTGCCCCTGACGCTGCACTTCCACAACACCCGCGGTATCGGTCTGGCCAACGTCATGCAGGGGCTGGCGTTGGGCGTGGACCGTTACGAGAGCTCGATCGGCGGGCTCGGCGGCTGCCCCTTCGCCCCGGGGGCATCGGGCAATATTGCCAGCGAGGACCTGGCCTACCTGCTCGAGGAGATGGGCTTCGCTACCGGTCTCGAGCTCGAGGGGCTGATCGACGCCGCACGCCTGGCCAGCGGCCTGATGGGGCGTCCCCTGCCGGCTCAGGTCTCCCGATCGGGCCCGCGCCTGGCACTGAGTGCCTGTGATGCCGTGCCTACCGCCCAGGGTTGACGACGATGATGGCCTCCTCCTCTCGCCAGACAGGGTCCCTCTCGGGCGTTCGCGTCATCGACCTCACCCGGGTGATTTCCGGGCCCTTCTGCACCCAGATTCTCGGTGACCACGGGGCCGACGTGGTGAAGGTCGAGCCGCCGGGTAAGGGAGACGTGGTGCGTCGCCAGGGCAATATGGTCAACGGCGAAAGCTGGTATTTCGCGCAGTTCAACCGCAACAAGCGTTCGCTGACCCTCGACCTGCGCAGCGAGGAGGGCAAGGCGATCCTCCATCGCCTTCTCGAGGGGGCCGACGTACTGGTGGAGAACTTCCGCCCCGGCGTGCTGAGCAAGATGGGGCTCGACGACGAGACCCTGCGTGAGCGCTACCCCCGCCTCGTGGTGGGGCGGATCAATGGTTTCGGTTCCACCGGGCCCTATCGGGACCGCCCGGCCTACGACTTCATCGCCCAGGCGATGAGTGGCTTCATGGGGGTGAACGGTACAGCCGACGGCGAGCCGATGCGGGCGGCGCCCCCGATCAGCGACATGGTGGCCAGCCAGAACCTGGCCTTCGGCATCTGCGCCGCCCTGGTGCGCCGGGCGGCCACCGGGGAGGGTGAGATCGTCGAGACGGCCCTGACCAATGGCCTGATCGCCATGATGGGCTATCTGGCGGCCGAGTTCTTCGCCACCGGGCAGGTGCCGGCGCGTACCGGCAACGATCACCCCATGCTGTACCCCTATGGTCTGTTCCGGGCCCGTGACGGCGAGGTCGCCATCGCGCCGAGCAACGACACCATGGTGGAACGCTTTCTCGGGGCCCTGGACATGCTGCACCTGCTCGAGGATGAACGCTTCACCGACAACTCCCGGCGAATGGCCAACCGCGAGGCGCTGCGTGAGGTATTGAATGCGGTCATCGAGACACGCCGGGTCGATGAGTGGATCGAGCACTTCAACCGCGCCGGCGTGCCCTGCGGGCGAGTTCACGACCTTCGAGAGACCTTCGCCGATCCCCAGGTGCAGGCTCAGGAAATGCGGTTGGAGCTTGAGCAAGCGTCCGGCCATGTCCCGGTAACCGGATTTCCCGTCAAGATGCGTGAAGCGCCGGCGTCCCTCTATCATCGGGTGCCGAGGCTCGGAGAGCATACCTTGGAACTGCTCGGTGAGCTCGGGTTAGACGGCAGCGAGCTGCAGGCACTACGGGCTCGCGGCGTTATCTGAGCTAGCCTGGAAATGGCTGCCGCCTTGCGGCAGCTGACTGCGCGAGCCGATCCAGGCTCGCCACAACAACAATGAAAGAGGAGTTTGCCATGCCATGCATCATCAAGGGGCTCAAAGGTATCACCGCGACGGCTGTGGTCGGGCTTGGGGTGACCTTCAGCGCCCCCAGCCTGGCCCTGCCTATCGATGAATGTATCGCCCCGGCGGATCCCGGCGGTGGCTGGGATTTCACCTGTCGCTCGGTCGGCAAGCTGTTGCACGAGCTGGGGTTGGTCGAGGACTCCATCCAGGTGACCAACCGGCCGGGGGGTGTCGGTGCCGTGGCCTTTTCCGAGGTGGCCAGCAATCATGCCGACAACAGCGACATCATGGTGGCAACCAGCACCGTGGGCATCACCCAGATCGCCCAGGGCGAGTACCCCGGGGGGGCCGACACCATGCGCTGGCTGGCGATGCTGGGGACCGACGTGGGGGTCATCCTGGTCGATGACGAGAGTGAATACGAGACACTCGATGATCTCCTCGAGACCATGACCGAGGATCCCCGTGCCCTGGCCATGGCCGGCTCCAGCGGTGCCGGGGGCTGGGACCATATCCGCGCCCTGATGCTGGCCAAGGCCGCCGGCATCCCTTCCGACCAGCTCGAGGCGATACGCTGGGTGCAGTTCGATGGGGGCGGACCGGCGGTGACCCAGATGATGGGGGGGCATGTGGATGTGGTCTCCACTGACCTGGGGGAGATTGCCGGCTTCATCGAGTCAGGCGACGTGCGGGTGCTGGCGGTACTGGCCGACGAACCCCTGCCCGCGCCCTTCGACGAGCTGCCTACCGCCGTGGACCAGGGGTATGACGTCACCGGTTATAACTGGCGGGGCTTCTACACCGGTGGTGACGTCTCCGACGAGGATTACGCCAGCATGGTCGATACGCTCCATACGCTCTACGACAGCGAGGAGTGGAAGGAGGTCGCCGAGAAGAATGGCCTGGTGCCGCTGTGGCGTGGCGGAGAGGAATTCGACACCTTCGTGCGCGATTCCATCGAGGAGGTCGAGGCGATCTCGAGGGAGATCGGGGTGCTGGAGTGAGCGGCATCGATGCCCGGACCGAGCGCGTCTCAGGCGCGCTCGGTGATCGCATCGCCGGAGGGGGGCTGCTGTTACTGGCCGTGCTGGCCTGGTGGCTGTCCCACGATTATACCGGTGGATACGGCCAGTCGGTGGGCCCTGGCGTCTTCCCGCGACTGGTCAGCGTCCCCCTGGGGCTTCTCTCCCTCTATCTTATTGTTCGACCGGGGCTGAACCAGCGATGGCCCGCCAGGCAAGCGCTGATTCGCCAGCTGCTCCTGCTGGTACTGCTGATGATCTATGCAGGGCTGGTCGAGCCCCTGGGCTTCCTGCCTACGGCGCTACTGACCGTCATCCTGATGATCCGGCTCTTCGGGGCAAGTTGGCGCCAGGCGCTCCCCTTCGGCCTGCTGCTGGGTGCGAGCCTCTACCTTCTCTTCGAATTCGCGCTTGGCATGCCGCTTCCTGATATGCCGGGTCTGGACTGGTAAGCATCCTCCATGGAACTTCTCGCCTATCTCGCGCAGGGCTTCGCCGTGGCCCTGGAGCCACAGAACCTCTTCCTGGCCTTCGTCGGCTGTGCCATCGGCACCTTGATCGGCGCCCTGCCCGGACTCGGACCGGTCAATGGGGTGGCGCTGATGATCCCGCTGACCTTCAACTTCGGGCTCTCCGCCACCGCCGCGCTGATCCTGCTGGTCAGCGTCTACTACGGCTGCATGTATGGCGGGCGCATCAGCTCCATCCTGCTCAATATTCCCGGCGATGAGCCGGCCATGATGACCACCCTGGATGGCTATCCCATGGCGCAGCAGGGGCGTGGCGGCGAGGCGCTGGGCCTTACCGGCGTCGCCTCCTTCATCGGCGCGCTGGTGGCGACGATCGGCCTGGTTCTTTTCGCCCCGCTGCTGGTGAGCTTCGCCATCCGCTTCGGTCCGGCCGAGTACTTCGCGCTGTTCGTGCTGGCCTTCGCCACCATCGGTGGCGTCACCGGCGGCAACCTTGCCAAGAGCTTCCTCGCAGCCTGCCTGGGACTGCTGCTGGGAACGGTAGGTATCGATTCGGTCAGCAGCGTGCCGCGCTACACCTTCGGCTGGTACGAGCTCTACGACGGCATCGACTTCATCGTGGCGCTGGTGGGCCTGTTCGCGATCTCCGAATGCCTGGTGTTCCTGGAGGACTCGCACCAGGGGCGCAAGCCCACCATGCAGCTCGGGTCGGCCGTACCGGGAATCCGCACCGCCTGGCATTGCCGTGGCAGCATCGGGCGCAGCTCGATGCTGGGCTTCATCGCCGGTGTGCTGCCCGGCGCCGGCGCGGCGCTGGGCAGCTTCCTCTCCTATACCCTGGAGCGTCGCTGGCAGGGCAAGCGGGGGCACTTCGGGAACGGTGACCCCAATGGGGTGGCAGCGCCGGAGGCGGGCAACAACGCCGCCGCGGGCGGTGCGCTGATTCCCATGCTGTCGCTGGGGATCCCGGGAAGCGGTACCACTGCCATCCTGCTGGCCCTGCTGCTGTCCATGAACATCACACCGGGACCGCTGCTTTTCGAGAACCAGCCCGAGCTGGTGTGGGGACTGGTGGCGGCGCTGTTCATCGGCAACCTGATGCTGCTGGCGCTGAATATTCCCATGGTCGGGCTGTTCGCTCGGGTGCTGCGCGCGCCGGGGTGGTTCCTGATGCCGATGGTGGTGATGGTCGCCTTCGTGGGCGTCTACTCGTTGAGCAACAGCGCCTTCGATCTCTACCTCATGCTGGCCTTCGGCGTGCTCGGCTATGTACTGCGCAAGCTGGAAATCCCCACGGTGCCGGTGGTGCTGGGACTGCTGCTGGGAGGGCAGATGGAGTACAACCTGCGTCGCGCCATGTCGATCTCCGATGGCGAGTGGAGCATCATCTGGAACAGCGGCATCTCGGTGGGCATCTACCTCTTCGCCATCGCGCTGCTGCTAGGCGGGCTACTGCTCCACTGGCTGATGCGGCGGAAGCTGTCGTAGCGCCCACGGGGCTGGGCGCCGGCGCCGGGGGCTGCCAGAATGGGCGCCTCAAGGAGAGACGCCCATGACGCAGATGAGCTGGGAGCGGCTGCTGGATCCGAGCCGCCTGCACGACCGGCGTGACGAACGCCCCGGCAACGGTCGCGGCGAGATCGGCCGCAGCCCCTTCCACAAGGACCACGACCGCATCGTCTTCGCCGGCTCCTTCCGGCGCCTGGGACGCAAGACCCAGGTCCACCCGTTGACCGACAACGACCATATCCACACCCGCCTGACCCACTCCCTGGAGGTGGGCTGCGTGGGCCGCTCGCTGGGCATGATCGCCGGCGAGCGGCTGAGCGGCCGCCTGCCGGAGTGGATCACCGCCGCCGACCTGGGGGTGATCGTCCAGGCCGCCTGCCTGGGCCACGACATCGGCAACCCGCCCTTCGGGCACGCCGGCGAGTACGCCATCCGCGACTGGTTCAAGCGCGCCGAGGCCGACGGCAGCGGCCTGCTCGAGGGGCTCTCGCCGCTGGAGCGCGAGGACCTGCTCACCTACGAGGGCAACGCTCAGGGCTTCCGGGTGATCACCCAGATCGAGTACAACCAGTTCCGCGGCGGCATGCGCCTGACCACGGCAACCCTGGGCACCCTGCTCAAGTACCCCTGGACGGTGGAGCACGGCGGGGCCATGGGCAAGTTCGGCTGCTACCAGAGCGAGCGCCACCTGCTGGTGGAGGTGGCCGAGCGGCTGGGGCTGCTGCCCAGCGGCGAGGGGCGCTGGTGCCGCCACCCCCTGGCCTGGCTGGTGGAGGCCGCCGACGACATCTGCTATGCGCTGCTCGACCTGGAGGATGGCCTGGAGATGGGCATCCTGCGCTTCGAGGAGGTGGCCGAGGTGCTGATCCAGATCGCCGGCGGCGAGCCCGCCGACTACGCCGCCATGCAGCGCCAGGGGGTCTCCCAGCGGCGGCGCATCGCCGCCCTGCGCGGGGCGGCCATGGAGCGGGCGGTGAACGATGTGGGGGCGGTGTTCGTGCAGCACGAGGGGGAGCTGCTCGCCGGGCGGCTGCGCTCGGACCTGCTCGAGCTCTGCCACCCCGACCTGGACTGGGGGGTGAAGGCGGCCAAGCAGCTGGCCCGGGAGCGGATCTTCCAGAACGAACGCAAGGCCAAGCTGGAGATCGGCGCCTACACCACCCTGGGCATCCTGCTGGAGGCCTTTATCGGCGCCGCCTTCGAGCTGCACCACACCGGGCGCTCCACCTTCAAGCACCAGCGGGTGCTGGCGCTGATCGGCGAGAACACCCCACGTCCCTCCTGGAGCCTCTACGACAGCTACCGGCGCATGCTGGACTTCATCGGCGGGATGACCGACCACTACGCCGTGGATCTGGCCCAGGAGATGGGCGGGCGCCTGCGCGGCGACTGAGCCGCGTCCCGCTCAGGTGTCCGGCAGGGCGCCGGCGTATTCCATCAGGGTGGCGATGACGGCATCGTGGGTGGCGTCATCGAACTCGCCGGGGCAGAGCACGGCGAGGCGGCCGGCCAGGTCGTCGCCGCTGTCCACCAGCAGGTCGTCGGGGCCATCCTCGGCCTCCACCCGCCAGCCGGGCAGGGTCAGCACGCCCATCACCGGCACCGTGCGGCCGGTGCGCTCGGCGAGCCACTCGGCCATCCAGCCCGCCAGCTCGCGGGTCCTGGCCAGCGGCTTGCGCTCGCTCCAGCCGGGGAAGCGCAGCCGGGACGTCTCCACCACCAGCCGGTCGAGCTCCTCGCCGGAAGGCGCGATGGGACGGGTGCGGGCGCGGGTCTCCACCACGAAGACCCCGCAGGGGGTGACCACCACGTGGTCGATGCGGCTGCCGGCCGCGGGGATATCGTGGAAGACATAGAAGGGGTGGGCCTCGGGGCGCACCAGGCGCTCCAGCTCCTGGCCCACCGCCAGCTCGCAGGCCAGCCCCAGCTTGAGTCGCCGGATGCGCTGGAAGTCGCGCATCAGCCGGAAGCTGAAGCCGAGTACCAGCAGGGTGCTCAGGGCGCCGTAGAGGGCCCACTCCACCCAGTGCTGCTCGGTGGAGACGATCATGCGCCCCATGCCGTAGACCAGCGGTACCAGCGTAACGAGAGGGCCCAGCGCGCCATTGAGGTAGAGGCCGCCGAAGGCGTCGTCGAGGCGATCGCGCAGGTGCTGGCCGGGTTCGCGCAGCGGCCGGGCGTCGAAGGGGGAGCGCACCCGGGCGTCGTGGAGGTTGCGCAGCGCCACCACGATCACCCCCATGGCGGCGAGAGGGAACAGGAAGATCAGGGGGAGCAGGTATTCCAGCCAGGCCATCGGGGCTTCCTTCCCAGGTTCAGGGGGCGGCGGAGGTCGCCCCATTCTAGACAACCCCGCCCCCTCGGGGCCATGCTCTGGGCGGTGCAGGCAGCGAGGCATCAGGATGACGGCAGCGACGGCAACCTCTCTCCCCCCCTCCCCCCCGGCGAGCCTGGCGTCGCTGGGCGACTTCGTGGCGCGCCATCCGCGGCTGGCGGTGCTCAGCGGCGCGGGGATCAGCACCGCCAGCGGGATCCCCGACTACCGTGACGCCGCCGGCGAGTGGAAGCGCTCGCCGCCCATGCAGCATCGCCAGTTCATGGGCAGCCATGCCGCTCGGCAGCGCTACTGGGCCCGTGCCCTGGTGGGCTTTCGCACCCTGGGCGAGGCGCGGCCCAACGCCGCCCATCACGCCCTGGCGCGGCTCGAGGCGCTGGGCGTGGTGCAGGGGGTGATCACCCAGAACGTCGATGGCCTGCACCAGCGCGCCGGATCGCGGCGGGTGGTCGACCTCCACGGCCGCGCCGACCGGGTGCGCTGCATGGGCTGCGGCGCTCGCCGCATGCGCCATGCGCTGCATGCCGAGCTGGAGGCGCTCAATCCACGCTGGGCGATGCACCAGGCGGTAGCGGCGCCGGACGGCGATGCCGACCTGGAGACGGACTTCTCCGGCTTTCGCGTGCCCGCCTGCTCGCGCTGCGGCGACGGCATCTGGAAGCCCGACGTGGTGTTCTTCGGCGACAGCGTGCCGAGCGGCGTGGTGGCGCGGGCCTTCGAGCTGCTCGGGGAGAGCGACGCCCTGCTGGTGGTGGGCTCCTCGCTGATGGTCTATTCGGGCTTCCGCTTCGCCCGGGCCGCGGCCCGCGAGGGCAAGCCCATCGCCTGTCTCAACCTGGGGCGCACCCGCGCCGACGACCTCTACGCGGTTAAGGTGGCGGCGCCGCTGGAGGCCTCCCTCGCCGCCCTGGCCGAGCGGCTGGGGGCCGGCCTCAGCCGCCGGCCAGCCTGACCCGGTAGCCGCGCCCCTCCAGCTCCGCCTTGAGGGTCTCGCGCTGGTCGCCCTGGATCTCGATCACCCCCGCCTTGACCGCGCCGCCGGTGCCGCAGCGCTTCTTGAGCGCCTTGGCCAGCGCCTTGAGCTCGGCCTCGGGCAGCGGCACGCCGCTGAGGGTGGTCACCCCCTTGCCCTTGCGGCCACTGGTCTCGCGGCGGATGCGCACGATGCCGTCGAGCTCGGCCAGGCGAGCCTCTTCCGCCTGCTCGGCGCAGCGGCACTCGGCGACGGGCCGGCGGCAGTCGGGACAGGTCTCGCCGTGCTCGGTGGAGTAGACGAGGCCGCGTAGCTGGTCCTGGAGTGAGGGCATGGAGAGGGCTCCCGGAAAGGATGAACAGAAACCGCGGGGATGATAGCGGTTGTGGCCGCCGCCTGCATGGGATGACGCGCCGGCTCCTGGCGGGCGAATTCAGGGGCTACCTCAAGGGGCTGGTTCAGCGGGCCAGGGCGCGGGGGGCGAGCTCCCGGGCCAGGCGGGCGACCACGGTGGGCAGCTGGAACATGCTGGAGATCATGATGGCGCCTTCCGGGGTCTGCTCGACGTCCGGGTAGCGGTTGAGGTGCACCACCGTCATGCCGGCGGCCAGCGCCGCCCGTACCCCTACCGTGGAGTCCTCGATGGCCAGGCAGCGTGACGGTGGATAGCCCATCTCGCGGGCCGCGTGGGCATAGAGGCAGGGGTCAGGCTTCCAGCAGTTGGCGGTGTAGGCGCTGAACAGGTGGTCCCCGAACAGGGTATCGAGCCCGGTGGCCTCGAGAGAGGTGCGGATCTTGTTCTCGGGCCCATTGGAGACGACCCCCATGGGGTAGTCGGCCAGCGCCGCCAGCGCCTCGGTGGCGCCCTCGATGGGGGTCAGCTCGCTGGCCAGGCGCCGGTTGAGGTTGGCCCGCATGGTGCGCTCGAGGGGCTCCAGAGTCTCGGGGTCCACCCGGCCGTGGCGCGTTTCCAGCTCTGCCACGATGCGCCGGAAGCGCGCCCCGCGAAACTCGCCGATGTAGTCGCTGGCCTGGAAGGGCAGGCCGACGGCGTTGAGCGCGGTGGCCATCTCGTCGGCGAGCAGCGGTTCGCTGTCGACCAGGGTGCCGTCGCAGTCGAAGAGCAGGCAGAGGGGGCGTGGCATCACCAGTCCTCGCGGGTGTGGCCAGGGGTGGGTTGGTGCTTCTCCTAGTGTAAGCCGAGATCACTGACTTTGTGAACACTGTTCTTAAAGTCGATGCCGGCCTGCCGGCCGCACTGGGCTGTGCCGCCTCTGCCCATGTGCCACAACTGACCAGCCTTTCGGCGGCCGGGCAGGGGCAGCAATGCGGCGGCCATCATTGATCAATCCATTGATTTATAATGGTTTTCCATCACTGGATGGCATTCTGGCCCGCCGTCTGCAACGTCCTGGGTGACAGCGGGCAGGACAGGTCGCCCATCAGCTTACCCACGCAGTCCTGACCCTTCCGCCCGCCATCGCGAGCTATACGCTCAACACACTCTCGCAAGTCCAGACCCTGTGGAGGTGCGAACATGATGTCCAAGGAATTCCTCAAGAAGCTCGGTATCGCCGGTGTGTCCTTCGGCCTGATCGCCAGCCCGCTGGCCTTCGCCGACATGCACGAGGAAGAGGAGGAGAAGGAGCCGGTCACCCAGGAAGAGTCCGCCCCGGAGTCCGGTGACGAGAGCACCGAGTTCGAGAACGAGGAGCAGGAGAGCCAGGACTGGGAGACCAGCGACTCTGGCGACGATGATTCCGACTCCGGTGACGACTTCGAGTACGAGGACGAAGAGGAAGAGTGGGAAGAGCCCGAGGAGGATGAGGAAGATGACGAGGAGTCTTCCTGGTAATCCCGGCGGGGCCGCCTGAGGTGGCCCCTTCCCACCGGTGAGTCAAGATGGCAAGCCAGTGATTGCCGCCACGGTCCGCCCGTGGCGGCCTTTTCGCGTAGGGGGCAAGGACAGGCTCGCGACGAGCGGGACGGCCGACGACCGCCCCGCCGGCCGATCAGCGCACCTTGGGGTCGAGCTCGCCGCTCGCGTAGCGCTCGAACATCGCCTCCAGGCTGACCGGCTTGATCTTCGAGGCGTTGCCGGCGGTGCCGAAGGCCTCGTATCGGGCGATGCACAGCTCGCGCATGGCGGAGACGGTCTCCTTGAGGAACTTGCGCGGGTCGAACTCGCTGGGGTTCTCGGCCAGGAAGCGACGCACCGCGCCGGTGGAGGCCAGGCGCAGGTCGGTGTCGATGTTGACCTTGCGCACGCCGTGCCTGATGCCCTCGATGATCTCCTCGACCGGCACGCCATAGGTTTCGGGGATCTCGCCGCCATGGGCGTTGATCACCTCGAGCCACTCCTGGGGCACCGAGGAGGAGCCGTGCATCACCAGGTGGGTGTCGGGGATGCGGGCGTGGATCTCCTTGATGCGCTGGATGGAGAGGGTATCGCCGGTGGGCGGCCGGGTGAACTTGTAGGCGCCGTGGCTGGTGCCGATGGCGATGGCCAGGGCGTCCACGCCGGTGGCCTTGACGAAGTCTGCGGCCTCCTCGGGGTCGGTGAGCAGCTGCTCCATGTCCAGCTTGCCCTCGGCGCCGATGCCGTCCTCCTCGCCGGCCATGCCGGTCTCCAGGCTGCCCAGGCAGCCCAGCTCGCCCTCCACGGAGACGCCGCAGGCGTGGGCCATCTCCACGGTGCGGCGGGTGACGTCGACGTTGTAGTCGTAGTCCATGGGGGTCTTGCCGTCCTCGCCCAGCGAGCCGTCCATCATCACCGAGGAGAAGCCCAGCTGGATGGAGCGCTGGCACACCGCGGGGCTGGTGCCGTGGTCCTGGTGCATCACCACCGGGATATGCGGGAACTCCTCCACCGCGGCCAGGATCAGGTGGCGCAGGAAGGGGGCGCCGGCGTACTTGCGGGCGCCGGCGGAGGCCTGGACGATCACCGGGGAGTCGGTGCGGTCGGCGGCCTCCATGATGGAGCGCATCTGCTCGAGGTTGTTGACGTTGAAGGCCGGCACGCCGTAGCCGTGCTCGGCGGCGTGGTCCAGCAGCTGGCGCATGCTGATCAGTGCCATGGGTCACCTGTCGTTCGTGATGGCGGCGGCGCCGCGTGGCGCCGCCGCGGGGGAGTCGTTGGGGGGTGAAGTCTATCAAGCCCGGGCCGCGGCGGCCTCCAGGGCAGCCACCGCCGGCAGGGTCTTGCCCTCGACGTACTCGAGGAAGGCGCCGCCGCCGGTGGAGATGTAGGAGACCTTCCCGGCGATGGCGTACTTGTCGATGGCCGCCAGGGTATCGCCGCCGCCGGCGATGGAGAAGGCCGGGCTCTCGGCGATGGCCTTCGCGAGCACCTCGGTGCCGCGGCCGAACTGGTCGATCTCGAACACCCCCACCGGGCCGTTCCACAGGATGGTACCGGCGTCCTTGAGCAGGGCGGCCAGGCGTGCGGCGCTCTGCGGGCCGATGTCGAGGATCATCTCGTCATCCGCCACCTGGTCCACCGGCTTGATCACCGCCTCGGCGGATTCCGAGAACTCGGTGGCCACCACCACGTCGGAGGGCAGCGGGATCTCGACCCTGTCCATCAGCGCCCTGGCGGCCTCGATCAGGTCGGCTTCGTGCAGCGACTTGCCGACGTTGTGCCCCGCCGCGGCGATGAAGGTGTTGGCGATGCCGCCGCCGACGATCAGCTGGTCGCAGCGCTCGGAGAGAGCGTTGAGCACCTCGAGCTTGGTGGAGACCTTGGAGCCGCCGACGATGGCCGCCATGGGCCGCGCCGGGGTGGCCAGGGCCTTCTCCAGGGCTTCGAGCTCGGCGGCCAGCAGCGGGCCGGCGCAGGCCACGGGGGCGAAGCGCGCCACGCCGTGGGTGGAGGCCTGGGCGCGGTGGGCGGTACCGAAGGCGTCCATCACGTAGACGTCGCACAGCGCGGCATACCGCTTCGCAAGGGTTTCATCGTCCTTCTTTTCGCCCGGGTTGAAGCGCACGTTCTCGAGCAGCACCACCTCGCCGTCGGCGATGGCGACCTCGTCCTCCAGGTACGCCTTGACCAGGCGCACCGGACGTCCCAGCAGCTCCCCCAGGTGCTCCGCCACCGGTGCCAGGGAGAACTCCTCGGCGGGCTCGCCCTCGGTGGGGCGACCCAGGTGGCTCATCAGCAGTACCCGGGCGCCGCCGTCCAGGGCGGCCTGGATGGAAGGCAGGGCGGCGCGCAGGCGGGCGTCGCTGGTCACCTTGCCGTGCTTGACGGGCACGTTGAGGTCCTCGCGGATCAGCACGCGCTTTCCGCTGAGGTCGAGATCGGTCATCTTGCGCACGTTCATCGGGGGGTATTCCTCATCTGGAAACCGGGATCGGGGAAACCATGGGCGAAGGGTCAGGGCGTGTCGGGCGGCAGGGCCGCCAGGCGCCGGGCGACGTCGAGCATGCGGTTGGCGAAACCCCACTCGTTGTCGAACCAGCACAGCAGCTTGAGCAGGCGGCCGCCGGCCACCCGGGTCTGGGTGGCGTCCACGATACCGGAGCGCGGATCGTGGTTGAAGTCGACCGAGGCCATGGGCTCCTCGGTGTAGCCGAGCAGGCCGGCCAGTCGCCCGCGGCTGGCCTCGGCGAGCAGGGCGTTGACCTCGGCGGTGCTGGTGTCTCGGCGCACGGTGATGGCCAGGTCCATGGCCGAGACGTTGATGGTGGGCACGCGCACGTGCAGGCACTCGAAGCGCCCGGCCAGGTGCGGCATCAGGCGGTTGATGCCCCGCGCCAGGCCGGTATCCACCGGCACGATGGAGTGCATGGCGGAGCGGGCCAGGCGCAGGTCGGTCTGGTGGTAGGCGTCGATCACCGGCTGGTCGTTCATCGCCGAGTGGATGGTGGTGGTGACGCCGTGCTCGATGCCCAGGGCCTCGTCCAGCACGGTGAGCACCGGCACCAGGCAGTTGGTGGTGCAGGAGGCCGCCGAGAGGATGCGCTGGCCGGGGGCGAGCTCGTGGTCGTTGACGCCGCTGACGATGGTGGCGTCGACGTCGCTCTCGGCGGGCTGGGAGAACAGCAGGCGGCCGGCGCCGGCGGCCAGGTGGCGCGCGGCGGTGGCGCGGTCCTTGAAGCTGCCGGAGCATTCCAGCACCAGGTCGATGCCAAGCTCGGCCCAGGGCAGGCGGTCGGGGTCGGCCTGGTTGAGCACCCGGATCGGCTGGCCATCGATCACCAGCTGGCCGTCGCCGGTCTCCACCGTGCCGGGGAAGCGGCCGTGGGTGGTGTCGTAGCGGGTCAGGTAGGCGATGGTGGCCAGGTCCGAGAGCTCGTTGATCGCCACGATCTCCAGTGCCGGCCCGCCGGCCGCCGAGGATGTAGCCTTCTGCCGCTCGGCCCCTTGTTCCTCGAACAGGGCACGCAGCACGCACTGGCCGATGCGGCCGTAGCCGTTGATGGCGATGCGATGGGCCATGGTGGTGGGAGTCTCTCCTGGGGCATTCGAGAACCGGCGATTCTAGCGCACTTCAGCCGACGAGTCCCGGCAGGCGCCAGGCCAGCGGCAGCAGCAGGGCGAGGAGGATGGTCACCCGCTGGTCGGCGAGTTCCTTGAGCATGAAGAAGATCCCTACCACGCCGGGCATGATCGGCAGCGTCACGAGCAGCAGGAAGCCGATCAGCCAGAGGAAACCGCGCAGTGCGCTCATGACGTTCCTTGTGGGAAGGAAAGGGTGCGAGGAAAAAGCGACGGCGGGGCCTTGAAACCGCCTCGAACGCTCCTATTTTGCAGATTAGCGGGGTCCTGTCAGCTACCCAGGTGCCGACCCCGCCCGTCATCTGGCCTGTGAAGAGAAGAGGAGGTGTTCGACATGTTCGGAGATCTCAGGGGCCTGGACCCGACCCGTGCCCAGGGCCTGGAGTGGATGCGCCAGCTGTTCGACGAGGTGTTCCCGGGCGGCTCGCCCGCGGATATCCGCTCCGTGCCCTCGGGCAGCTTCCCGCTGATCAACGTCGGGCGCACCGACGAGGCGGTGCGCGTCTATGTCTTCGCGCCGGGGCTCGCCGCCGATGACCTCGAGGTGAGCCTGCAGGACAACGTGCTCACCCTGTCCGGCCGCCGCGAGCCGCCCCAGGCGGACGAGAGCCGCACGCGCTTCCGGCAGGAGCGCTTCCATGGCGACTTCCGCCGCGCGGTGGCGCTGCCCGAAGGGCTCGATATCGACCGCGCCGAGGCGCGCTTCCGCGACGGGGTGTGCGAGATCATTCTGCCCAAGCGCGAGGAGCTCAAGCCCCGGCGCATCGAGGTGCAGGCGGCATAAGACCGCCCCTCGCGGTGTCGTCCGTCAGGTTCAGACAAGTGCAGAGGAGGTGAGTGAGATGAACGAGGTGACCCGTCAGGATGCCGGCGCTCCCCAAGGCGCCGAGACCGCTCGCCGGGAGGAGACGCTGCTGCCGGCGGTGGATATCCACGAGGAGGATGACGCCGTGCATATCGTCGCCGACATGCCCGGCGTGACCCGCGACTCGCTGGTCATCGAGGTGGACAATGGCGTGCTGAGCCTGGAGGGCGAGGTGGCGATCGCCATGCCCGAGGGGTTGAGCCCGCTCTTCGCCGAGGTGCGCGCCCAGCGCTACGCACGGCGCTTCACCCTCAGCCACGAGATCGACAGCGAGGCGATCGGCGCGCGTATCGACAACGGCGTGGTCCACCTGACCCTGCCGCGGCGCGATACCCACCGCCGTCGGCGCATCGAGGTGCAGGCGGCCTGAGGCCTGCCCGCGGCGGAGCGGGAAAGTGAAGGGCGCGGCTGACAGGCCGCGCCCTTCATGTGATCGGCGAGCGCCAGGAGCGGCCCTTGTCCTCTCGGGGCGACAGGTTGCAAGGCCCGGGCGACGCTGGGTAGGGTCCCTCGCTAGGCTAGGATGAGCGTGTCGCAACCGCCAAGGAGAGGAAGACCATGACCGATATCGCCAAGCTGCTGGGTGAGCAGGCCGAGTCCCTGCTGACCCACGAGTGCCGGGGCGTGCTCCGGGAGCAACTCCATCTGCCCGGGCCTGACTTCGTCGACCGGGTGGTGGCCGACAGCGACCGCAGCCCTGCGGTGATGCGCAGCCTGCAGGCGCTGTTCGACCACGGCCGCCTGGGCGGCTCGGGCTATCTCAGCCTGCTGCCGGTGGACCAGGGCATCGAGCACTCCGCCGGGGCCTCCTTCGCCCCCAACCCCCTATACTTCGACCCCGCCAAGATCGTCGAGCTGGCCATCGAGGGGGGCTGCAACGGGGTCGCCTCCACGCTGGGCGTGCTCGCCTCGGTGGCGCGCCGCTATGCTCACAAGATCCCCATGATCCTCAAGCTCAACCACAACGAGACCCTCAGCCATCCGGCGATCTACGACCAGACGCTGTTCGCCCAGGTGGAGCAGGCCTTCGACATGGGCTGCGTGGCGGTGGGGGCGACCATCTACTTCGG
This sequence comes from Halomonas sp., assembly GCA_046540755.1. Taxonomy (GTDB): domain Bacteria; phylum Pseudomonadota; class Gammaproteobacteria; order Pseudomonadales; family Halomonadaceae; genus Halomonas. The sequence continues at coordinate 22,317 of JBKHEO010000018.1, forward strand.
CTCCCACGAGAGCCGTCGCCAGATCATGGAGATCAGCGAGGCCTTCGAACGCGCCCACCAGCTGGGCATGGCCACGGTGCTCTGGGCCTACCTGCGCAACCCCGCCTTCAAGCACGAGGGCACCGACTACCACCTGGCGGCCGACCTCACCGGGCAGGCCAACCACCTGGCGGCCACCCTCAAGGCGGACATCGTCAAGCAGAAGCTTCCCGAGACCAACGGCGGCTACCGCGCCATCGGCTTCGGCCACACCCACGACCGGGTCTACGACACCCTGGCGGCCGATCACCCCATCGACCTGGCCCGCTACCAGGTGGCCTGCTGCTATATGGGACGCGCCGGGCTGATCAACTCGGGCGGCGGCGCCAAGGGCGCCTCCGACCTGGGCGAGGCGGTGCGCACCGCGGTGATCAACAAGCGTGCCGGTGGCATGGGCCTGATCTCCGGGCGCAAGGCCTTCCAGAAGCCCATGGACGAGGGCGTCGAGCTGCTTAACGCCATCCAGGACGTCTACCTGTCGAAGGAGGTCACCGTCGCCTGAGGCGGTGGCCGGGAAACGCGAAAGGGCACGACCGCAAGGTCGTGCCCTTTCGGCTGGCGGAGAGGGACGGCGTGTCAGCCCAGCAGTGCGGTGGCCTGCCTGACGACGTTCTGCACGGTGAAGCCGAAGTGCTTGAAGAGGTCACCCGCCGGGGCGGACTCGCCGTAGCTGCGCATGCCGATCACGCGGCCCTCGAGGCCCACGTACTTGAACCAGAAGTCGACGTGGCCGGCCTCGATGGCCAGCCGCCGGGTCACGGCCCTGGGCAGCACGCTCTCGCGGTACTCGGCGTCCTGGCCGTCGAAGCGGTAGGTGGAGGGCATGGAGACCACGCGCACGGCGCGGCCCTGGTTTTCCAGCTCCGCGGCGGCGTCCATGGCCAGGCCCACCTCGGAACCGGTGGCGATCAGGATCAGCTCCGGCGTGCCCTCGCTGTCCTTCAGCACGTAGCCGCCGCGCTGGATGTTGGCCAGCTGCTGCTTGGTGCGCGCCTGGTGGGGCAGGCCCTGGCGGGAGAGCACCAGCGCCGTGGGGCCGGAATTCCGCTTGAGTGCGGCGTCCCAGGCGGCGGCGGTCTCGGTGGCGTCGCAGGGGCGCCAGGTGGCCAGGTTGGGGGTGGTGCGCAGGTTGGTGAGCTGCTCGATGGGCTGGTGGGTGGGGCCGTCCTCGCCCAGGCCGATGGAGTCGTGGGTGAAGACGTAGATGGCGCGCTTGCCCATCAGCGCCGCCATGCGTACGGCGTTGCGCATGTACTCCATGAAGATCAGGAAGGTGGCGCCGTAGGGGATGAAGCCGCCGTGGAGCACGATACCGTTGATGATCGCGCCCATCCCGAACTCGCGCACCCCGTAGTGCAGGTAGTTGCCGTCCGGCGTCTCGGGGGTGATCGCCTTGGCTCCGTCCCAGAAGGTCAGGTTGGAGGGCGCCAGGTCGGCGCTGCCACCCAGCAGCTCGGGAAGCTGCGGGCCCAGTTCGTTGAGGCAGTTGAGCGAGGCCTTGCGCGAGGCGATGGACTCGCCCTGCTCCTGGGCGCGCTGCACCATCGCCTCGCTGGTGAGCTCGGTGGGCAGCTTGCAGGCCATGCGGCGCTCGAACTCGCGGGCCAGCTCGGGGTGGGCCTCGGCGTAGCGGGCGAAGCGCGCCTGCCACTCGTCCTGGCGGGCCTGGCCCGCCTCGGTGGCGTCCCAGCCCTGGTAGATCGCCTCGGGCAAGTGGAAGGGGGCGTGGGGCCAGCCCAGCTGCTCGCGGGCGGCGGCGACCTCGTCGTCGCCCAGGGGCGCACCGTGGCACTCCTCCTTGCCCTGCTTGTTGGGGGCGCCGAAGCCGATCACCGTCTTGCAGATGATCAGGCTGGGGCGGTCGTCCTGGCTGCGGGCGGTCTCGATGGCGGCGCGGACCTCCTCGGGCTTGTGGCCGTCGACGTTGGGCACCACGTGCCAGCCGTAGGCCTCGAAGCGCCTGGCGGTGTCGTCGGTGAACCAGCCCGCGACCTCGCCGTCGATGGAGATGCCGTTGTCGTCGTAGAAGGCGATCAGCTTGCCGAGCTGCTGGGTCCCGGCCAGCGAGGCGACCTCGTGGGAGATCCCCTCCATCAGGCAGCCATCCCCCACGAACACATAGGTATGGTGATCGACGATGCGGTGGCCGGGGCGGTTGAACTGGGCCGCCAGGGTCTTCTCGGCGAGCGCCATGCCCACGGCGTTGGCCAGGCCCTGGCCCAGCGGGCCGGTGGTGGTCTCGATGCCGGGCGCGTAGCCGTACTCGGGGTGGCCGGCGGTCTTGGCATGGAGCTGGCGGAAGTTCTGGAGTTCCTCGAGGCCCAGCTCGTAGCCGGTAAGGTGGAGCAGGGAGTAGAGCAGCATGGAGCCGTGGCCGTTGGAGAGCACGAAGCGGTCGCGGTCGGGCCACTTCGGATCGGCCGGGTTGTGCTTGAGGTAGTCGTTCCACAGCACCTCGGCGATGTCGGCCATGCCCATGGGCGCGCCGGGATGGCCGGACTTGGCCTTCTGGACGGCATCCATGGAGAGGGCGCGGATGGCATTGGCCAGTTCGAAACGGGACGGCATTGAAAGCTCCTCGCCTGCGGCAATATCTGCGTGCGGCCCTCGCCGAGGGGATGGCGGGGCGAGCGGTTCGGCTGGATCGGGCGCCAGTCGGGACGGGCGCGGCGCGGTCGAAATCGGTCGCGTATTGTCGCCGACTTGACGTCGCGCTTCAAATCGTGGATGCCGGGCGCAGGCCCAGCGTGTAGACTCTTGGCCCGAAAGAGGGGCCCGCCGGCGGCATCTCCGCCGCGGCCCGTTGTGACATCACGGTCGAGGACGCCATGAGCGAATACTCCCTGTTTACCTCCGAATCCGTCTCCGAGGGACACCCGGACAAGATCGCCGACCAGATCTCCGACGCGGTGCTCGACGCCATCATCGCCCGCGACAAGCAGGCGCGGGTGGCCTGCGAAACCCTGGTCAAGACCGGCGTGGCGATCGTCGCCGGGGAGATCACCACCTCCGCCTGGGTCGACCTCGAGGCGATCGTGCGCGAAGTGATCACCGGCATCGGCTACACCTCCTCGGACGTGGGCTTCGACGGCCAGACCTGCGGCGTGCTCAACCTGATCGGCAAGCAGAGCGTGGACATCGCCCAGGGCGTCGACCGCATGAAGCCCGAGGATCAGGGGGCCGGCGACCAGGGGCTGATGTTCGGCTATGCCACCAACGAGACCGACAGTTACATGCCGGCCCCGATCCACTACGCTCACCGCCTGGTGGAGCGCCAGGCGGAGCTGCGCAAGCACGGCCTGCTGCCCTGGCTGCGCCCGGACGCCAAGAGCCAGCTTACCTTCCAGTACGACGCCGCGGGTCGCCCCTGCGCGGTGGACGCCATCGTGCTCTCCACCCAGCACGACCCGGGCATCGACCAGCAGGAGCTGCGCAAGATGGTCAAGCGCGAGATCATCGAGCAGGTGATCCCCGCCGAGTGGCTCTCCGCGAGCACCCATTACCACATCAACCCCACGGGCAAGTTCGTGATCGGCGGGCCGGTGGGCGACTGCGGCCTGACCGGGCGCAAGATCATCGTCGACACCTACGGTGGCACGGCCCGCCACGGCGGCGGCGCCTTCTCCGGCAAGGACCCCTCCAAGGTCGACCGCAGCGCCGCCTATGCCGGGCGCTACGTGGCCAAGAACATCGTCGCCGCGGGGCTCGCCGACAAGTGCGAGATCCAGGTCTCCTACGCCATCGGCGTGGCCGAGCCCACCTCGGTCTCGGTCAATACCTTCGGCACCGGCAAGGTGGACGACGCACGGATCATCGAACTGGTGCGCGAGCACTTCGACCTGCGCCCCAATGCCATCACCCGGATGCTCGACCTGCTGCACCCCATGTACCGCCTCACCGCGGCCTACGGCCACTTCGGTCGCGAGCCCTTCGAGACCTCCTACTCCTGGATCGACACCCAGGGCCATGAGCATACCGAGACCTTCACCGCCTTCCCCTGGGAGAAGACCGATCGCGCCCACGCCCTGCGCCAGGCTGCCGGTCTCTAGATGACGAAGGTCATGTAAGCCCTGGCTGACAGGGAATGACGGGCCCCGCCGGCAGCGCCGCGCGGGGCCCGCTGCTAGGGTAGGGACAGGCTTCCGCCACGGGGACTGCCCATGCCGCCTGCGCCCTTCCCGCTCCTGTTCTGGCTGCTCCTCTGGCTGCTGCCGCTTGCCGCCTGGCCCGACGAACCCTGCCCCCGAGAGCCCTCGGATGCCGAACTCGCCGCGCTGGTCGAGCGCCTGGCCGAGTGGGACGACGCCTACTATCGCCGGGGCGAGTCGCCGGTCAGCGACGACATCTACGACCAGGCGCGCTCGCGACTCGAATCCTGGCGGCGCTGCTTCCCCGAACGAGTGCCCGAGGCGTCGCCGCCGAGCCATGCCGCGGGCGAGGCGCGCCATCCGGTCCCCCAGACCGGGCTTGCCAAGCTCGATGACGCCGAGGCGGTGGAGCGCTGGCTGTCGCGGCGCCACGACGCCTGGGTCCAGCCCAAGGTGGACGGGGTGGCGGTGAGCCTGGTCTATCGCCGCGGCGAGCTGGCGCGGGCGATCAGCCGCGGCGACGGCGTGACCGGCCAGGCCTGGACCGACCGGGTGCGCGGGCTGCCTGCGGTGCCCAGCCGCCTGCCCGAGGCGGTGGACGCCGTGCTGCAGGGCGAGCTCTACCGGCGCCTCGAGGGCCATGTCCAGGCCGAAGCGGGCGACGGCGGGGCACGCGCCGAGGTGGTGGGTCTCCTGGCCCGGGATCGCCTGAGCGACGCCGAGGCGGCGCGGGTCGGGCTCTTCGTCTGGGACTGGCCCGACGGCCCCGCCGAGATGGCGACACGGCTGCGGCGGCTGGCCGAGCTGGGCTTCGCCGACACCGAGGCCCGTACCCATCCGGTGGCGGCGCTCGCCGAGGCGAAGCGCTGGCGCCGGACATGGTTCCGCTCCCCGCTGCCCTTCGCCACCGACGGCGTGGTGCTGCGCCAGGCCTCGCGACCGCCCGGCGCGGCCTGGGAAGCCGAGCCGCCGGCCTGGGCGGTGGCCTGGAAGCATCCGCCCCGGGAGGCGCTGGCCGAGGTGCGTGCGGTGGACTTCCGGGTGGGGCGCACGGGGCGCATCACCCCGCTGCTGCAGCTGGTGCCGGTGGAGCTCGCCGGTCGCAGCCTGCGGCGTGTCTCCGTGGGGTCGCTCTCCCGCTGGCGCGAGCTCGATATCCGCCCCGGCGATCAGGTCATCGTCGCCCTGGCGGGGCTGACCATCCCGCACCTGGAGGGGGTGGCCTGGCGTGACCCCGAGCGCCGGCCGCTGCGGGTGCCGGATCCCGAGGCCTATCACGCCCTGAGCTGCCTGCGCCCGACGCCGGGGTGCGAGGCGCAGTTCCTGGCGCGGCTGACCTGGCTGTCGGGTGCGCAGGTGCTGGATCTCGCCGGCGTGGGCCCGGGCACCTGGGAGGCGCTGGTGGATGTGGGCCTGGTCGCCGGGCTGCTGGACTGGCTGACACTGGACGAGCGGGCGCTGCAGCGTGCCCACGGCATCGGCGAGGTGCGGGCCCGGCGACTGGTGGCCACCTTCGCGGCGGCGAAGGCGGCGCCCTTTTCACGCTGGCTGAAGGCGCTGGGGGCGCCGCCCGGGGTGGAGGCCGGCCTGCCGGCCGACTGGGAGACACTCGCCGGGCAAGAGCGTGATGACTGGGCGGCCCTGCCCGGCGTGGGCCCGGGGCGCGCCGAGGCGCTGGCCGCCTTCTTCGCCCACCCCGAGGTCGGGCGATTGGCAGAGCGTTTGGCGACCCTCGGGGTGGCCGGCTTCGGGCGTTGATTGTCGCCGGCTTGGCTTGCTGCCTATAGTGAGGGCCATGTCCTTCTCAACCGACGAGGTAAGCCCATGAACCAGCCCGCCGTGACCCCGCGCGCGACCCAGGACTTCAAGGTCGCCGACCTCTCCCTGGCCGACTGGGGGCGCCGCGAGATCCGCATCGCCGAGACCGAGATGCCGGCGCTGATGGCGATCCGCGCCCAGTATCGCGATACCCGGCCGCTGGCCGGGGCGCGCATCGCCGGCTGCATCCACATGACCATTCAGACCGCGGTGCTGATCGAGACGCTGGTCGACCTGGGCGCCAGCGTGCGCTGGTCCTCGTGCAACATCTTCTCCACCCAGGACCACGCCGCCGCCGCCATCGCCGCCGCGGGCATCCCGGTGTTCGCCTGGAAAGGCGAGACGGAGGAGGAGTTCTGGTGGTGCATCGAACAGACGGTGAGCGGCCCGGACGGCTGGACGCCCAACCTGGTGCTCGACGACGGCGGCGACCTGACCCTGCTGCTTCACGAGAAGCGCCCGGAGCTGCTCGACGCCATCCACGGCATCAGCGAGGAGACCACCACCGGCGTGCACCGACTGCAGGAGATGCTGCGCGCCGGCACCCTCAGGGTGCCCGCCATCAACGTCAACGACGCCGTGACCAAGTCGAAGAACGACAACAAGTACGGCTGCCGCCACTCCCTCAACGATGCCATCAAGCGCGCCACCGACCACCTGCTGGCCGGCAAGCAGGCGCTGGTGGTGGGCTACGGCGACGTTGGCAAGGGCTCGGCGGCCTCGCTGCGCCAGGAGGGGATGATCGTCAAGGTCGCGGAGATCGACCCGCTGTGCGCCATGCAGGCCTGCATGGACGGCTTCGAGGTGGTCTCGCCCTATGTCGGTGGCGAGAACCGCGGCGTGGAGAGCATCGACCGCGCCCTGCTCGAGCGCCTCGACCTGGTGGTGACCGCCACCGGCAACATCGCCGCCTGCGACGCCGCCATGCTGCAGACCCTCAAGCCCGGGGCGGTGGTATGCAACATCGGCCACTTCGACAGCGAGATCGAAACCGGCTACCTGCGTCGCCACTGGCACTGGGAAGAGGTCAAGCCCCAGGTGCACAAGGTCTACCGCGACAGCAAGCCCGGCCACTTCGACCCCGCCAGCCGCGATTACCTGATCCTGCTCTCCGAGGGCCGCCTGGTGAACCTGGGCAACGCCACCGGCCATCCTTCCCGGGTGATGGATGGCTCCTTCGCCAACCAGGTGCTGGCCCAGATGTACCTCTACCGGGGGCGCTTCGCCGAGCTGCCTGCCGAGGAGAAGCCCGCGGCGCTCAGAGTGAGCGTGCTGCCGCGCCACCTCGACGAGGAGGTGGCCCGCTACATGGTGGAGGGCTTCGGCGGGGTGATCACCCGCATGACCGAGGCCCAGGTCGACTACACCGGTGTGCCGGCGGATGGGCCCTACAAGCCCGACGACTACCGTTACTGACTTATCTAGGGCCAGTGGGTCCACTGGCGAGGAAGCGCCGGGGGCAGGCCGAAGAGGAGGTCCGAGGACCAAGGAAGGCCGAGGTAGCGCACAGGGACGTATTCACAGCGCCTCATCGACGGTCCGGCGCTCCGGGGCCTGCCGCCGGAACAGCTTCGAGCCAACTTCGCTGCTGGGTGGCGCCTTTTAAAGTGAAGCCACGCGAATCATCAGCGTGAGATAGAAGGGGATCAACAGCGGGGCGGCCAGGGTGGTGACCAGCACCGCCAGTGCTCCCTTGGCCGGGGCGATGCCCAGCTCCATGGCCACCACCACCACGTTGGCGGCCATGGGCACCACCCCCAGCAGCAGCATCGCCATGGCCAGCTCCCGGGAGAGCGGGGTGATGGCCCCAAGCCCCACCACCGCGCCCAGCGCCAGCAGCGGCCAGAGCACGCAGCGCACCGCCACGCAGGCGCCGATGAAGCGCGCATCCATCTCGCGCAGCGAGACCCGCCCCAGCGTCATGCCGATGATCATCATGCCCATCAGGGTATAGGTGGCGGGAAACACCGCCAGCCCCTCCAGGGCCGCCGCCGGCACCTCGAGGCCCAGGCCGCTTACCGCGAGCGCCGCCAGGAAGGCGTAGACCAGCGGCAGGCGCACGATCTTGCCCAGGCTCTCGGCCACCGAGAACTGCCCCCGGGCGCTCAAGTAGAAGCCCACCGTGAACTCGTAGAGGGTGATGCCCAGCACGCAGAAGAGGTAGAGGGTGACGCCCTCGGGCGGCAGCAGCACCAGCGCCACCGGCAGGCCGAAATAGCCGGTGTTGCCGGTGCCGGCGGAGAAGGCCAGCAGGGCGCTCTCGTGGGGGGCGAAGTGGCGGCGGGTGAGCCGATGCACCGCCACCGCCAGCAGGCTGGCGGTGGCGAAGGCGGCCAGGGTCAGCAGCAGGTAGGCCGGGGTGGGGCCGCCGAGGGTCAGGGCGCGGAAGAAGGTCAGCGGCGCCACCAGGTAGATCAGCAGGGTGGCTACCGGGCGCGGGTCCACCGCCAGGCGGCGCGCCGCCAGCCAGCCCAGGGCCACGTAGGCCAGCAGCGTCCATAGCGGGCCCATCAGGGCCGAAGGGTCGATGGACGGCATGGGCACCTCCCGGTTCGTGGCCTGTCATCGCGGGGCCATGATGCCTGGCCCTCGGGGCGGCGCCAACTTGAACGAAACTGATCCAGGGACGCGAATCTTTCATTGGTGGGCGACGGGAAGAGCCGCCACAATGGCGCCATCATGCAGACGCCTCATGAGGAGACCCGATGAGCACGCAGCAGCATCCGCTGGGCATCAGCTTCGAATTCTTCCCGCCCAACACCGAGGCTGGCCGCGAGAAGTTGATCGGGGTGCGCGACGCCCTGGCCGAGCGGTCGCCGCGCTTCTTCTCGGTCACCTACGGCGCCGGCGGCTCCACCCAGGACCGTACCCTGAACACCGTGCGCCGGGTGCGCGAATCCGGCATCTCCACCGCGCCGCACCTCTCCTGCATCGGCAGCGAGAAGGGGCAGCTGCGCGAGCTGCTGGCCCGCTACCGCGAGGAGGGCATCGACAGCCTGGTGGCCCTGCGCGGCGACCTGCCTTCGGGCATGGGCGGCATCGGCGAGCTACGCTATGCCAACGAGCTGGTGGAATTCATCCGCGAGGAGACCGGAGACCACTTCGAGATCGCCGTGGCCGCCTACCCGGAGTCGCATCCCCAGGCGCCCAGCTTCGAGCGCGACGTCGAGAACTTCGCGCGCAAGGTGAAGGCGGGTGCCAACCTCGCCATCACCCAGTATTTCTTCAACGCCGACGCCTACTTCCACTTCGTGGAGCGGGCCCGCGCCCTGGGCGTCGAGGCGCCCATCGTGCCGGGCATCATGCCCATCACCAACTACACCAAGCTGGCGCGCTTCTCCGATGCCTGCGGCGCCGAGATCCCGCGCTGGATCCGCAAGCAGCTCGAGGCCTACGGCGACGACGGCGAGTCCATCGCCGCCTTCGGCGAGGAGGTCATCTCGCGCCTCTGCCAGCGCCTGCTCGACGGCGGCGCCCCGGGCCTGCACTTCTATACCCTGAACCAGGCCGCCCCCAGCCTGCGCATCCTCGACAACCTCGTGGGCTGAGTCGCCGCGACCTCCTGCCAACGCAGCGAGCCCCGCCATCTGGCGGGGCTCGCTGCGTTCGGGCTTGGCCCCGCCGCGGCAGGGCCGAGGGGTCACGACGTGGCCGTGGCCGGCGTGCCGCCGCTTCCCCCCTTGCCGTGCAGCCGGCGCTGCAGGATGAACAGCACGCCTCCGATCGCCAGGCCGGCGATGTCGGTATAGACGCCACCGTAGATCAGGCACAGCGCCCCCACCAGCATGACCACCCGCAGCCAGGCCTTCACCGGACCGAAGAACCATGTCTGGACGGCGGCAGCCAGCAGTACGATGCCCAGGGTGGCGGTGACGCCCACGCGCAGGATCTGCATCCAGGAGCCTTCCATCAGCATGGCCGGGCTGTAGAAGAACATGAAGGGCACGATGAAGGCCGCCAGGCCGATCTTGAACGAAGCCACCGAGGTGCCCATGGCGTTGTCGCCGGAGATGCCCGCCGCCGCATAGGAGGCCAGGGCCACCGGCGGGGTGATGGCCGAGACCACCGCGAAGTAGAACACGAAGAAGTGCGCCACCAGCGGCTGGATGCCGATATCGATCAGGCCCGGGGCCACCACCGAGGCGGCCACCGCGTAGGCGGCGGTGGTGGGCATGCCCATGCCCAGCAGGATCGAGATGCACATGGCGAAGAACAGCGCCAGCAGCTGGCTGAGCCCGGCCAGGCCCAGCAGCAGCGACGAGAAGCGCGCGCCGACGCCGGTCAGCGAGATCACCCCGACGATCAGGCCGGCGCAGGCGCAGACGGCGATGATCTGGATGGACATGGTGCCGGCCATCTGCAGTGCCTTGAGGATGGCACGCAGGCCCATCTTGTGGGGGGAGAGCCAGCTCACCACGGCGGCCGAGGCGGTGGCCAGGGTGCCGGCGCGGATCACCGAGTAGCCCATGAACAGCGCCGCGATCAGGATGATGATCGGGGCGAACAGGTAGACCTGCTTGACCAGGACGCGAAACTTGGGGATCTCGTCCTTGTGCATGGGTCGCATGCCCTTGCGGGCGGCCTCGAAGTCCACCATGAAGAAGACCGAGGCGAAGTAGAGGATGGCGGGGATCAGCGCCGCCACGGCGATCTCGGTGTAGGGAATGCCGGTGATCTCGGCCATGATGAAGGCGCCGGCGCCCATGATCGGTGGCATGATCTGCCCGCCGGTGGAGGCCGCAGCCTCGATGGCCCCCGCGCTTCTGGACGGATAGCCGACCTTCTTCATCAGCGGGATGGTCAGCGAGCCGGTGGAGACCACGTTGCCGGCGCTGGTGCCGTTGATCATGCCCATCAGGCCCGAGGCGAAGATCGCCACCTTGGCGGGGCCGCCCCGGGTGCGGCCGGCGGTGGCGAAGGCGAAGTTGATGAAGTACTCGCCCACCCTGGAGGCCTGCAGGAAGGCGGCGAAGATGATGAACAGGATGATGTACGTCGAGGAGACCGCGGTGGTCTGCCCGAGGATGCCGGTGTCGGTATAGACCTGGCTGAAGAAGCGTCCCACCGAGAGGCCGGGGTAGCCGAGGAAGCCCGGCAGGTAGGGACCGCCGAAGACGTAGGCCAGGAAGGCCACCGAGATCACCACCAGCGCCATGCCGGCGACGCGGCGAGTCAGCTCGAGGATCAACAGAGAACCGGCGATGGCCGCCCAGGCGATGCCCATGGGGGCCATGGAGGTGCCGGTGGAGGCACGCAGCGGGCTGTTGAACATGATCAGCAGGTAACCGGCCACGGCCAGGGAGCAGACCATCAGCACCAGGTCGGCCGGGTTGAGGCGGTGGCGTGTCTGGCGCAGGCCCCAGGCCAGCACGATGGCCCCCACGGTGGCGAAGATCAGCGGGAAGCCGAAGTGCCAGGATTCGACCTCGGGAGCGATGCGCATGGCACCGGCCTGCATCTCCTGGTACATCAGCACGACCTGCAGCAGCGCGTAGCCGGCGGGGATCAGCAGGGCGTAGGCGATCCAGGCCAGGGGATGGCGCCCCGCCTCGCGGGACGGTTCGGCGAAGCGCGCCCCGGCATAGAAGCCGAAGCCCAGCACCAGGGCGCCGGCGATGTGGATGATACGGAACGACCAGCTCTCCATGGGGATGGCGTTCAGGGTCACCAGGTGAAAGGCCGAGTAGACGATGGCCAGGCCGGCGAACAGGACCCCCAGCCAGCCGCTGAACAGCCGGCGGTTGGACTCGATGACTTCCTCGTCGGCGCCCTCGGCGATGCTCTCGGTGGACGCGTCGACGGCATCCTTGCCGTCGTGGCGGTTGTCGGGTGTATGGCTCATGAGGGGGTTGTACCTTGGGTATCAGGCGAAGGTCGGTACGTCATGCCCCGTGCCGGGGCGGCACGGGGCATGAGGTCAGGCGCGAGGCGCGGTTCAGTCGAGCTTCAGCTCGTCGTCGATCTCGTGGCCATTCTCCTCGTACCAGCGCACGGCGCCCGGATGGAAGGGCAGCACGGTGTTGTACTCGAGGTTCTCCGGCACGCTGTGCTCGGCGCTGCGATGCACGTTACGCATCTTGTCGTTGTTCTCCATGGTGACCTTGGTGATCTCGTAGACCAGGTCCTCCGGCAGGTCGCAGCCGGCGATGGCGAAGTTCCACATGGAGACGGCGCGGGCATCCTCCTCGAGGGTCTCGTAGGTGCTGGCCGGGATCATGAACTCGGAGACCGGGAACTTCTCCTTGACGATCTCCAACTCCTCCTCGGTGAACTCGATGATATTGACGTCGGTCTGCACCTCGAGCTGGCTGACGGCCGGGATCGGGATGCCGGCAGCGAAGGCGATGACGTCGATCAGGCCGTCCTGGAGCTGGCCGCCCAGGTCGTTCCAGCCTCCGTTGCGGCGATCGAACTCCACGCCGAGCTCCTCCAGCATGGCCGGGAAGTAGGTGTCGGAGGTGGAGGCGGAGGGGCCGAAGCCGATTTTGGCGCCATCGGGGATGTCGGAGATCGACTCGATGCCGCTGTCCTCCAGGGCGGTGATGGAGAACGGCGTCTCGTACATCGGGAAGAGGGCGCAGACGTTGTCCATCTTCACGCCCGGGGCCAGCGAGCTCTCGCCCTTCATGGCATCGGCCGCCGGCCCCATGGTGGTCAGGCCGAGGGCCACGTCGCCGCCGTGCACCAGGGCCAGGTTCTGGTTGGGGCCGCCGGTGACCTCGCCGCCGGCGGAGATGTCCAGCTCGTCGGCGATCAGGTTGGCCCAGCCGGAACCGTAGACGTAGTAGGTGCCGCCCTGGCTGGCGGTACCCACGGTGAGGTTCTTGGGCCAGTCGTCTTTGTCCTGGGCGGAGGCCGCGGCGGCGACCAGCAGGGTGCCGGCGAGGGTGCCGGCGAGCAGTGCGGGTGAAGTGAGACGCATGGCGTGACTCCCTAGCATGTTGTCGTTGGTGTGGCCCGGACGGGGGCGCCCGGGTCGGTGCCCTCTCCAGTCTGGCAGCTCTGGCAGGAACTGCCGCCGGCAGGGGGGCTCGGCTTTCAACGTATCGACAACAGCAAGGTGCAGGCCACCGAAGGGAAAATTACGCTATTTCAATGGATTGTGAGTCTACTGTAAGACCTTGGTCGAAAATGGCGTGGCCTCTGCGTGGCGGGACTCCGCACGCCGGGGCGCCCTTACTGTGCGGTTGTTCGCACAGGTCGGCAACTGCCGCCTCAGCGTCCCTTGGGGTCGAGGATCCTCACTGTCTGGAAGTCGCCGGTGTCTTCCTCCTCCTTGCGGGGACGGTTGACGCGGGTGGTCAGCTCCGGGGCGGCCTGCTCCTCGATGGGC
>JBKHEO010000019.1:0-30954 GCA_046540755.1 Halomonas sp.
GCGTGTCGACTTGTCAGCGTGGCCCGGAACTCGCAGAGTATAGGGGCGTTCTCCCCGCCGCGAGTCGACCATGCCGAATCCCGAAGCCTGCTCCCCCGTCTCCCGCCCTACCCCGGCGGTCTCCACCGCCCTGCTCTGTAACGGTCGGATCCTGATGGTGCGTCGTGCGCATGCCCCCAATGCCGGCCGACTGGCCCTGCCAGGTGGCAAGGTGGAGCCGGGCGAGACGCTTCAGGCCGCCGCCGAGCGCGAGCTGCTGGAGGAGACCGGCCTGTACGCCCATGCCGGAGAGGTCGTCACGGCGATCGACCTCTTCGACCATGAGGTGGATGGCAGCTTGCGAAGCCATTACGTGATCATCGTGCTGCGCATGGCATGGCAGGGGGGCGTGGAGGCTGCCGCCAGTGATGCCACCGAGCTGGTATGGCTGGATCGCGACGCACTCGAGGCCGCGGGGAATGAGGTCTGCAGCACCGCGGCCCGGGTGGCCAGTGCCCTGCTGGAGGCGGCGGGGGAGAAACAGCGTTGAGTGCCGCCGCGTCAGGCCCTTGCGCGGGGAACTCAGAGGCGGCATCCTAGGTCCACTGCCATGTTCCACCAACGACAGGGAGCAAAGGTTCAATGGCCTATCAAGAGTCCCACCTGACCCGCCAGGAGACCCAGAGCCGGGTAGCCAGCACCAACAAGGTACTGCGCAACACCTATGGCCTGCTGGCCATGACGCTGCTCTTCTCCGCCGTGACCGCCGGTGCCGCCATGTCCATGGGCATCGAGCGCATGAACATCCTGGTGTTCTTCATCGGCGCCTATGGGCTGATGTTCCTGGTCCACAAGACCGCCCACTCCGCCATGGGCCTGCTGGCGACCTTCGCCTTCACCGGCTTCATGGGCTTCACCCTGGGGCCGATCCTCAACGCCTACCTGGCGCTGCCCAACGGCGCGGCCCTGGTCATGAACGCCCTGGCCATGACCGGCCTGACCTTCATCGGCCTCTCTGCCGTGGCGCTGGTGACCAAGAAGGACTTCAGCTTCCTGGGCAACTTCCTGATGGCCGGTGCCATCGTGCTGATCCTGGCCATGCTGGCGGGCCTGATCTTTCAGATCCCGGCCCTGATGCTGATGGTTTCCGCCGGCTTCGTGCTGTTCTCCTCGGCGGCGATCCTCTACCAGACCAGCGAGATCGTGCATCGCGCCGGCGAGACGAACTACATTCTCGCCACCGTGACGCTCTATGTGTCGATCTATAACCTCTTCGTCAGCCTGCTTTCCCTGCTCGGCATCATGAGCAGCGACTGACGATCGACGGTGATCGTGATGATCCGGCTGGCCCCGCCTCGGCGGGGCCAGCCTGTTTGCAGTCGCCTACTGCAGGAGATCCCGAATGCGTTACGCCATCCTTCTGCTTGCGGCCCCCTACAGCCACCAGGCGGCGCACTCCGCGCTGCGCTTCGCCCGCGCCCTGCTGGCGAGGGGGCATGCCCTCGAGGGCGTCTTCTTCTACCATGACGGCGTGCAGAATGCCGCGCGTCTGGCGGCCCCGCCCCAGGACGAACCGCATCTGGTCGACGGCTGGGCAAGCCTCGGCGAGGAGCATGGGGTGCCCCTGCAGGTGTGCATCGCCGCCGCCCTGCGACGCGGCCTGCTCGACGAGCGCGAGGCCCGGCGGCACGGCAAGGAGGGGGCCAGCGTCGAGCCGCCCTTCGAGCTCACCGGGCTCGGCCAGCTGGTTGACCTCGGGCTGCGTTGCGACCGACTGATCACCTTCGGACCCTGAGGAGCCTGGCGATGCATGACGAGACGCGGCACGGCGACCTGCTGGTGATACTACGCCACGCCCCTCACGGCTCGAGCTGGCTGCGTGAGGGGCTGGATGTGGGGCTGGTGGCGGCGGCCTTCGAGCGACGGGTGACGCTGCTGTTCCTGGGGGAGGGTGCGCTGGCCCTGCTCGAGGGACAGGGGGCGGGGGCGCTGGGGCAGAAGGGAACCGCACCCACCTTGGCCATGCTGGAGATGTACGACATCGAGCGCTTGCTCGTGGAGGAGGCCGCCCTTCGTGACTTCGGCATGGACGAGGACGCGCTGCTGCTGCCTGCGCGACCCGTCAGCGCCGCCCAGGTGGCCGAGGAGCTGGCTTCCCATCCTCTGGTACTGAACTTCTGACGAGTCGATCATGTTGCTGCACATACTCAATCGCGCCCCGGATAGTGTCGCCTGCCGCCAGGCGCTGGCGGCCATGGGGCCCGAGGATCGCCTGCTGTTGATCGAGGACGGGGTGATCGGGGCGCTAGCGGCCCAGCGCGACGCCTTCCCCGGGCTGGCAGGGCGACTCTATGCTCTCCGGGAGGACCTGGAGTCCCGCGGGATGCTCGCTCGTCGTGCCGATGACGTCCGGGTGGTCGACGTCGAGGGCTTCGTGGCGCTGACCGAGGAGTGCGAGCGCACGGTGAGCTGGTACTGATGGCAAGCACCGAAATATACCGTTATCTGACCATTCCTGACCAAAAGATCCCACTGGATCCGGAGGGATATCTCGTGGATAGGCAGGATTGGTCCGAGGCCGTCGCCGAGGCCCTGGCGGAGGAGGAGGGGATCTGTCTTACCGACGAACACTGGGAAGTAATCCGGGTGCTGCGCGATTTCTACGCGCGGTTCGAGCAGGCTCCGGCGATGCGCCCACTGGTCAAGGCGGTGGGGCAGGCGCTGGGGCCAGAGAAGGGGCGTTCGATCCATCTGATGCGCCTCTTCCCGGGCAGCCCCGCCAAGGTGGGCGCCCGGCTGGCGGGGCTGCCCAAGCCCACACACTGCCTGTGAGACTGTCTTGAACTTCCTGGCTCATGCCTGGCTCGCCCGCGGCGGGGACGACGACTTCCTCTACGGCAACCTGATCGCCGATGGGGTAAAGGGCAGCGATCTCGGGGAGTGTCCCGTCGGGGTCGCCCGGGGGATCCGGCACCATCGCCGGGTCGATGCCTACATCGACGCGCATGCGGTCACCCGGGAGCTGCTGGTGCGTTCGCCGCCGGGCGGTCGCCGCGTGATGGGTATCGCCCTGGACCTGGTGTGGGACCATTTCGTCGCCCAGGAGGTGGTCGCAGGCGGGCCGGGAAGCCGGTTGGTGGCGCGCAGCTATCGGCTGCTCGAGGCTCGTTCGGCGCCGGCACGCCTTGCCCCAATGGTGCCGCTGCTGGTGGAGCAGGACTGGCTGCGCCGCTACGCGGACTTCTCCTTCACCTGCCGCGCCATCGTCGGCATCGGCCGGCGCCTCTCCGGCCCCAACCGCCTCGCCCCCCTGGTGCCCTGGCTGGAGGCGGAGTATCCCGGCCTGGAGGAGGCCTTCCATCGGCTATGGCCGGCGGTGCGCCGGGAGCTGGAAGTGGCTCCTGCGCGCCCCGAAGGCCGGCGCTAGCCGACGCCACCCAGCCACAGGCAGGTCACCGGGTCGCCGGGCGATATCTCGCTTTCGGCAGGGACCACCGCCAGCGCATCGGCCTCGATGCAGGAGGAGAGCACCGCCGAGTTCTGGTCGGCGAAGGCCCGGGCCCACGGGCCGTCAGCCTCGAAGGCGAGGGTGACCCGCATGTAGTGGGCACGCGGCCCGGTACGCGTCGAAAAGTCGGCACGGGCGGGAATCTCGGGCAGGCGCGCGAGTGCCGGGCAGCCCAGCAGGGCGCCGACCAGGGGGCGCAGGAACAGCCAGGCACCCACGAAGCATGACACCGGATTGCCGGGCAGGCCCACGAAGCGTACCTCGCCGCCCTCGGCGCGAGGCAGCCGCCCCAGGGCCAGGGGCTTGCCCGGGCGTATCGCCAGCCGCCACAGGTCGAGGTCTCCCAGCGCCTCCACGGCGGCCTTGACGTGATCCTCCTCCCCGACGCTGACGCCTCCGGTGGTCACCACGATGTCCGCCGATTCGGCGGCCTCGTCGAGGCACCGTCGCGTGGCACCGGCGTCGTCGCGGACCGAGGCCGTCATCACGACCTCGGCCCCGAACCGCTCCAGCAGTCGGCGCAGCATCGGTCGGTTGGAGTTGTAGAGCTGCCCGGCGGCCAGCGGCTGGCCGGGGTCGACGACCTCGTCACCGGTGGAGAGCAGGGCGACACGGGGGCAGCGCCGCACCTTGACCTGGGTGATGCCCTGACCGGCCAGCTGCCCCAGGGCTGCGGCCTCCAGGCGCGTCCCCGCCTCCAGCAGCGAGGTGCCGGCCGCCACGTCCCGGCCGCGTCGACGCACGTTGTCGCCGGCCGGCACTCCCGCGGGAATCCGCGCCGTCTCTCCATCCACCTCGACCTTCTCCTGCATCACCACGCAGTCGGCCCCGGGCGGGATCTCCCCGCCGGTGAAGATCCGCGCGCAACTGCCCGGGACCAGGGGGGCGGCCGGGATGCCCGCGGCGATCCGCTGGCTGACGGGAAGGCGGCGCCCGGCATCCCGGTGGTCCAGCGCGTAGCCGTCCATGGCGCTGTTGTCGAAACCCGGCACGTCGAGGCGGGCGGAAACTGTCTCGCCCAGCACCCGCCCCGCGACCTGTTCGACCGCAAGGCTCTCGGTGGCAAGCGGTGCCAGATCCGTAAGCAGCGCCGTCAGGGCCTCGCTGACCGGCTTGAGCCCTCCGCCGTTCCTAGCCATGCTGGCCTCGCTCGGGGATGACCAGGTTGGCGAAGTTGCAGGGCTTGTGACGGCTGTCCAGCTGCTCGGCGAGGATGCCGTCCCAGGCGGTGCGGCAGGCGCCCGTGGAACCGGGCAGGCAGAAGAGCACGGTGGCGTTGGCCAGTCCGCCCAGGCAGCGGCTCTGCACCGTGGAGCTGCCGATCTCCTGCCAGCTGAGCAGGCGAAACAGCTCGCCGAACCCCTCGATACGTTTGTCCAGCAGCACCGAGACCGCCTCGGGCGTGGAGTCACGACCGGTGAAGCCGGTGCCGCCGGTGGTCAGTACCACCTGGATCTCGGGATCCGCGATCCAGGCGGAGACCATGGCGCGGATGCGATAAACGTCGTCGGGGACGATGCGCTTCTCGGCGAGACGATGACCCGCAGCGGTGAGGCGCTCGGCCAGTGCCTGGCCGCTGCGGTCGGTCTCCTCGGTGCGGGTGTCTGAGATCGTCAGCACCGCGATGGAGAGGGGGATCATCGGCTCGCTCATCCTGGCTTGCGCTCCTGCTTGGCCGCCTGGCGCGCCGCGAAGGCGGCCTGCTGCTCTGGCGTGGCCTCCTGCTGGTACTTCTCCTTCCACTCGGCGTAAGGCATGCCGTAGACATACTCGCGGGCGGTCTCGTAGTCGAGTTCGGCGCCGTGGTCCTCGGCGGCGGCGACCAGCCACTTGGAGAGGCAGTTGCGGCAGAAGTCGGCCAGGATCATCAGGTCGATGTTCTGTACCTCCTTGTGCTCGTCCAGGTGGCGCAGCAGGCGGCGGAAGGCCGCCGCCTCGAGTTCGGTGCGTGTGGTGTCATCCAGATGCTGCATCGGGTCACTCCATCGGCTGGTTTTCGCCCAGAATAACAAAAGACACCGCCCGCAGGCGGTGTCGAATTGAGGGCGAGGAAAAAGGCTAGCTGGAGCCCTGTGGCGAGGAGTCGCCTGCGGTTCCTTTCTGCTGGGCGATCTGCTCCTCGGGCACTGCGCTCTCCCTTACCTCCTCGTACCAGAGGTTGTGATGCTCCTTGGCCCAGCTCTCGTCGACGTAGCCGCTGGCCATCCCTTCCAGCGAGCCCTCCGTACCCAGGGTGCCGATGTAGATATGGCCGAGTGCTACCGCGGTGATGCCCAGCGCGCCGATGCCATGGACCAGGTTGGCCCACTGCATGGCATCGCGGCCCTGGCCGAAGTTCGGGAAGTCCAGCACAAAGCCGCTGATCACCACGGCCAGGCCGGCGGTGGCCAGTAGCCAGTACCATACCTTCTCCCCCGCGTTGGCGAAACCGGCATCGGGATGCCCCTTGCCCACCAGGCCACCGCCCTTGGCGAACCACTCAAGGTCATGCTTCTTCGGCAGGTTGTGCACGAAGAGCTTGGCCAGCAGGATCACCAGCAGGATGCCGAAGATCGGTCCCAGGTAGTTGTGCACGACCTTGGAGGCCGAGACCATCGCGCCCCAGCCCCCGGCACCCAGCAGCGGGTAGAAGACGTGCTTGCCGTAGAGGAGGTTGAGGCCGGATAGGGCGAGCAGGATGAACAGGCTGGCGACCGTCCAGTGAAGCGAGCGCACCACGATGCTCCAGCGCAGGACCTTGCGTCCGGTGCGCGGCTCATCCAGCTTCTTGCGACCGAAGATCAGGTAGAAGATCGTGATCATCACGAACATGCCGCCGATCACGATCAATCCGTAGGGCGATACCCAGCGATTACGCCACTGCCGCCAGGTCTCGCCGCTAGCATTGACAAGGTTGTAGTTGGAATCGGCTCGAGTGTCCCGGAAGTTGGGGCTGGTCTCGCCGCTACGCACCTGGCGCCAGGTATCGGCATCCAGTGCCGGTACAGCGATGCCGGCCTCGCGGTCGGGGTCAGACTGGGCCAGAGCCGGCTGAGCGAGGCCCAGTCCGGCCAGCAGCATCAGGAGCAAGGAGAGGCCGAGGCTCCTGCGCAGCGCCGGCCATAGGATGGAAGGTGTCATGGCATGGCCTCCTTACCCCTCTTGGGCGGCGTCATAGGCAAGGTTGTCGGCATCCGCCCTGGGGTTCCCCGACCAGCCGCCATCCTTGTGTCCACGCTGCACCACCCGCTGACGGAAGATGTCGGCGACCTCCTGGGCATCGCCGGCCAGCAGCGCCTTGGTGGAGCACATCTCGGCGCAGAGCGGGAGCTTGCCCTCACTGATGCGGTTGGCGCCATACTTCTGGTACTCCTCCTCCTTGGTCTCGGCCGGACCGCCGGCACAGAAGGTGCACTTGTCCATCTTGCCGCGCTCGCCGAAGGCGTTCTCCTTGGGGAACTGGGGCGCGCCGAAGGGGCAGGCGTAGAGGCAGTAGCCGCAGCCGATGCAGAGGTCCTTGTCATGCAGCACGATGCCATCGTCGGTCTTGTAGAAGCAGTCGGTCGGGCACACCGCCATGCAGGGGGCATCGTCACAGTGCATGCAGGCGACGGAGATCGAGACCTCCTCGGGCTCGCCGTCGTTGAGGGTCACCACGCGACGGCGCTGGATCCCCCATTCGGTCTCGTTGGCATTCTTGCAGGCGGTGACGCAGCCATTGCACTCGATGCAGCGCTCCGCGTCGCACATGAATTTCATCTGGGCCATGGTAGTCTCCTCGTCGCGGCGCGGGCCCTGCCCACGCCGCGTTTTTCGTCAGGCGTCAGGCACGCTCGATGCGGCACAGGGTGCATTTGGTTTCCTGCATCTGCGTCACGCTGTCGTAGCCGTAGGTCGTGGCGGTGTTGGCCGCCTCGCCGAGCACGTAGGGAGCCGTGCCCTCCGGGTAGACGTCGTGCAGGCTCTCGCCCTGGAACATGCCGCCGAAGTGGAAGGGCATGAACACCACCTCGCGAGCGACCCGCGGCGTCACCAGTGCCTTGACCCGTACGCGGCCGCCCTCGGCACCCTCGACCCAGACGTCGTCACCCTCGGCGATGCCCAGGTCGTTGGCCAGCGCCGGATTGATCTCGACGAACATCTCCTGCTGCAGCTCGGCCAGCCAGGACATGGAGCGGGTCTCCTCGCCGCCGCCCTCGTATTCCACCAGGCGGCCGGAAGTGAGGATGATGGGGTAGTCGCCGGTCACATCCTTCTCCTGGATGCTCTTGTAGAGGGTCGGCAGGCGATAGTGGGAGGCAACGTCATCCCAGGTCGGGTAGTCCTCCACCAGGTCGCGGCGGCTGGTGTAGAGCGGCTCGCGGTGCTTGGGAATGGGATCCGGGAAGGTCCAGACGTTGCAGCGTGCCTTGGCGTTGCCGAAGGGGGCACACTCATGGGCGATGGCGACGCGCTGGATACCACCGGAGAGGTCGGTCTTCCAGTTCTTGCCGTCGGCCTCTTCCTTCTCCTCGTCGGTGAGGTCATCCCACCAGCCGAGATCCTTGAGCATGTCGGCGGTGAACTCGGGATAGCCGTCTTCGAGTTCGGAGCCTTCACTGTAGGAGCCATCGGAGAGGATGTTCTCCCCGTCGCGCTCGATGCCGAAGCGGGCACGGAAGGTGAGGCCACCCTCGGAGACGCGCTTGGTGGTATCGTAGAGGATCGGCGTGCCGGGGTGGCCCATCTCGGCGGTGCCCCAGCAGGGCCATGGAAGCCCGTAGTAGTCGCCGTCGGCGGGGCCGCCCTCGGCCTTGAGGTCGCGGAAACTGAAGGTGTGCCAGTTCTCCTGATGCTGCTTGAGCCGCTCGGGGCTCTGGCCGGTGTAGCCGACCGTCCACATGCCGGCGTTGAACTCGCGGGTGATGTCCTCGATCACCGGTTCGGTGCCTTTCACCTCGATGTTCTTGAACAGCTCGTCGGCGAACCCCAACTTTCGCGAGAGCAGGTACATGATCTCGTGGTCGGTCTTGGCCTCGAACAGCGGGTCGATCACCTTGTCGCGCCACTGTAGGGAACGGTTGGTAGCGGTGACGCTGCCGGTGGTCTCGAACTGGGTCGTCGCCGGTAGCAGGTAGACGCCATCCTGTCGTCCGTGCATCACGCCAGCCACGGTGGGGTAGGGGTCGACGATGACCATCATCTCCAGCTGCTGCATCGCCTTCTGCATCTCGGGTCCGCGGGTCTGGGAGTTGACCGCATGGCCCCAGTAGAACATCGCCTTGAGCTGGGTGCGCTGGGTGATGTTGTCATCGTCCTCGAGGACCCCGTCGACCCAGCGCGATACCGTGATGCCGTTGGTGTTCATCGGCTGGCCGTCCGAGTACTCGGTCTGGTCGAAGCGGCTCTTGAGCCACTCGTAGTCGAGGTCCCAGACCCGCGCCCAGTGTTTCCAGGCTCCCTCCGCCAGGCCGTAGTAGCCAGGCAGGGAGTGGGACATGAGCCCCAGGTCGGTGGCGCCCTGGACATTGTCGTGGCCGCGGAAGATATTGGCCCCGCCGCCGGACTTGCCGATGTTGCCTAGTGCCAGCTCGAGGATGCAGTAGGCGCGGGTGTTGTTGTTGCCCGTGGTGTGCTGAGTCCCGCCCATGCACCAGACGATGCAACCCGGGCGGTTGTCGGCCAGGCGCTTGGCAGTGTCGTACATCTGCTCCTCGGGCACGCCGGTGATGCGCTCGACCTCTTCAGGCGGGAAGTTGGCGACCTCGTCGCGCACCTCGTCCATGGCGTAGACGCGCTGGTTGATGTACTCCTCGTCTTCCCAGCCGTTCTCGAAGATATGCCACAGCAGGCCCCATATGAAGGCCACGTCGGAACCCGGGCGGAGGCGTACATAGCTGTCCGCCTTGGCGGCGGTACGAGTGAAGCGCGGGTCGACGACGATGATCTGCGCCTGGCTGCGCTCCTTGGCCAGCAGGATGTGCTGCATGGCCACCGGGTGCGCCTCGGTGGGGTTGGAACCGATGAATATGATCGAACGGCTGTTCTGGAGATCGTTGAGCGAGTTGGTCATCGCCCCGTAGCCCCAGGTGTTGGCCACGCCGGCCACCGTGGTGGAGTGACAGATGCGCGCCTGGTGGTCGGTATTGTTGGTGCCGGCCAGCGCGGCGAACTTGCGCATCAGGTAGGCCTGCTCGTTGCTGAACTTGGCCGAGCCAAGCCAGTAGACGCTGTCGGGACCGTGCTGATCGGTGAGCTCGAGGACCTTGTCACCGATCTCCTCGATGGCGTCTTCCCAGCTCAGGCGCTGCCATTCGCCGTCCACCAGCTTCATGGGGTACTTCAGGCGCCGGCTGGAGTGGCCGTGCTGCCGCAGGGAAGCCCCCTTGGCACAGTGGGCGCCGCGGTTGATGGGGTGATCGAAGGCCGGCTCCTGCCGGGTCCAGACTCCCTCCTGCACCTCGGCATAGACGCCGCAGCCCACCGAGCAGTGGGAGCAGATGGTGCGTTTGGTCTCGACGGGGGCATCGGAATACGCTGTCTTCTCGTCCGACTCGGCGCGACGCATCATCGGCGCGCCCATGAAGCCAGCTGCCGCCAGGCCCCCGGTGGTCGCGCCGCTGCGCTTGAGGAACTGGCGGCGGGAAATCCCCAAGCCATCGGGCCGCAGGGAGACTGTCTTACGTGTCAGGCGCATGTCATCTCTCCTCGCTGGCAGCCGTCAGTCACGCAGGGTGGCATAGAAGGCGCGAACGTGATCGGTTTCGCGATACCGGGTGTCGGCCTTCTCGGGCGACGCGGTCTGGGGGCTCTCGGCCTGCGCCAGGGTGACGTGGCCGACCGCCGCGGCTGCACCCGCGGCGGCGGTGCCGACGCCCAGGGTCTTGAGGAAGCGCCGGCGTTGCGGATTGCGAGTCGTGCTCATGGGGTCTCTCTCCTCTCTTCTTGTGCTGTGGCCGCCAGTCGGCCTCGTTCTGGTGTTGTTGTTCTATGAGCCTTCAGGGCTCCATGATCCTGACCGGCGAGCACTCTGCCTCGGCTTCCAGGCGGGCGTGCTCGCGGGCGATGAAGGCGTTTCCGAACTCTCCTGTTCGAGCATAGAAGGGGGTGTCCACCCGGGCCAGGTCGTCCAGACAACGCTGAGTCCATGGTGCCAGGTGGGTCATGAAGAAGCGGGCGCCTTCTGGCGAGCCCTCGTCGATCAGCATGGCCATGACCTCGAAGAGGGCGGCGAGGTGGTCTTCCGGGTCGCGGCTCGATTCACTGCGCTCGAAGCCCAGGCGGCGCAGGTCGTGACGCAGCGACACCAGGGCCTGGTCCATCAGCTCGCCATCGCGATACCAGGAGGCGTAGGGCGTGATCTCGCCCTGGATCACGCCCACCAGGTGGCGGAAGTGGGCGCGCTCGAGCGCCTCGGGGGAGGCCTCGGCGGCGGCCTGGCTCAGTGCTGCCAGGGCATTGGCAACGGGGTCGGGGCCCGACTCCACCTCGAGCCCGGCCAGCCAGTCGAGCAGGGCGGCATCCGCCGGCTCGCGGATCAGCCGTGCCAGTAGGCGGTAGAGGTCGGCGCGCAGCGCCTCTTGCTCCTCGGGCGAGGCGTCATCGGCCGGAACGGTCTGGGTCATCTCCTGACTCATGGGTCACACCTTCAGTTGGGCGTCGGGGTCGCGGGCCATGGTCTGCCAGACGTCCTTGACCCGGCAGTCCTCGCACATCTCCAGGCGCGCGGCGGCGTCGCCGGCGAAGTAGGGGTGCTCGGCGAGCTTGGCCTTGATACTGGCGATGGTGCCGGCGCTGGCGAAGGGCTTGCCGCAGCGAATGCAGCAGAAGGGCGCCTCCTCGTGGCAGACGCGCCGCTCGGTGCGGGCGGCATCGGCCAGGAAACCCGGTTGCAGGCTTATGGCGTTCTCGGGGCAGGCCTTCACGCAGAGCCCGCACTGCACGCAGTCCGCCTCTCGATAGCTCAGCATGGGGGTGTCATCGCCGGCGGCAAGGGCGGGGGTGGGGCAGTTGCTGACACAGGCGAAGCAGAGGGTGCAGGCCTCCCGGTCCACCTGGAGCCCGCCGTAGGGCGAACCCGCCGGCACGGCATGGCGCTGCCCGTCCGGCTCGCCGAACTCGCCGAGCCGGGCCAGCACGGCCTCTAGCCGCTCCCGCTTGCTGCCCTGGGGCAGCACGAGAGGGGGCTCGCCGAGCGGCAGGGCGGCCGGCAGGGCATCGCGGGCGGCCGTGTCGCCTCTCTCGAGACGCCGGACACGGCTCGCCGAGTGGCCCAGTGCTTCCAGCAGCCCCTGTGCCTGGGCGAGCTGGTCATCGATGAAGGTGGCCAGGGTCGGCGGCAGGTCGGGATGCACCTGGACGCGCACCTCGGCAGCGCCCGCCGCCAGTGCGGTGAGCCACTGGTCGTGACCGGCGTTGCCGAGCTCCTCCAGTGGTACATCGAGCAGGTGGCCCGCAGGGGTATCCCCTTCGCCCTCGAGGTCCGCAGCCTCGACGAAACGCAGCACCGGCAGGCGGCCGCCGGCCTGGCGATAGGCGTCCAGGTGCTGGATCAATGCCTCCTGCTGACGCGCCGGCTCGGGCAGGCGGAACTGGATGGCACCGGTGGGGCAGGCGCTGGAGCAGCTGCCGACCCCCTGGCAGCGGTAGGGGTCGATCTCGATGCGCGACTCGATGCGCCCCCTGTGGCTCGATATCGCGTCGGCGGGGCAGACCTCCAGGCAGCGGGTGCAGCCAAGATTGCCCGAGGCGGAGTGCGCGCAGAGGTCGGCGTTGATCTGGAAGTAGCGGGGCTTGTCGAACTCTCCCACCAGGTCGGCGAACTCGGCCAGGACGCCTTCGCGCTCCGGGCTCTCCCAGGCGAGATGACGGTAGCCGGGCGGTGGCAGCTCGAGGGTCAGTGCCGGCGTTCGGCCGAGGTCGAGGATCAGGTCGGCGTGGCGACGGCCCAGCAGCGCCAGCGCCAGGTTCAGGGGCTCCACCTCGCCCTCCACTCCCACGCCGAAGTGTCCCAGGTAGCCCTCGATGCGCAGGGTGTCGCGTTGGGCGGCGGTGAGTGTCCGGCAGGGCAGGTGTCGGGTGCGGGCGAGCAACGCCTCGACCTCGTCGTCGGCAACGGCCTCGGCCTCGGCGGGCTCGGTGATCAGCAGGGCGATGGCGGCGAGGCCACGATCGGACAGGGCCTCCGCGGCGCGGCGCACGCCAAGCTCGTCGCCGAGCAGCAGGGCATGCCCCTCACTCACGTAGCTGACGCTGGCGGGCGCCAGGTTGACCGGCCAGGAGACACGTTGACGCGCGGTTTCGCGTGCCGCGCGATTGGTGGTGTCATCCACGGTCACGGCGTCGATGGAAGATGTCATGCGTCCTCACGGTTCACGGTGCGTATGGCGTGTTGTCGTTGTCGTATTTTTTTTATGCGCAATTCTTGATAGCTAATCAGTCTTTTACAGTTCTAGCCTCCTGTCCAACGCTGCCTTGGTCTATGGGAGATACCTCCTCCGCCTCCTGTTTGTCGGTCGGGGAAGCGGACTCTGCTTCCTGCAGCTTGGCGGGCTCGGCGTGCGCCTGCCCCTCTTCCGAGGCCGGGGACCGCGGGGCTTCTTCCTGGGGGTCGAGCTCGACTTCCTCAGGGGCTGGCTCGGGCCGGGTCCAGCGGCGAAGCTGGTCGGCCAGGTCACGGGCCAGGGGCTTGAGCACTTCCCGATAGTTCTCGTCGTAGTCGTCCAGGCCGTCGCGGACGCCGTAGCCACCGCTGGACCACAAGCGGCGCAGGGCGCGGCGGCGCAGCTGGCTGCTGACCCCCTTGGCCAGGTAGGCGGAGAAGTCGGCACCCGCGGGCAGGCTGTCGGGGTCCGGCAGGGTGTGGTCGAGGCTGCCGGGTGCCGGCTCGCTCTCGGGGTCATCGCCGAGGGTATCGCCGTCCTCGTGAGCGCCTGTCTCGAGTGTCTGCTGTGGCGGCTCTTCGTTCGTCTCGTCCGTCTCCTGGCCCAGCTTGCGCCGTGACCAGCGTTCGAAGCGGCTCATGGTGACAGCTCCCGGGCGCGTCCCGCGCCCTTGCGCTTCTTCTTGTTCTTGCGCCCCTCGTCTGGCGCCTCGCCGTGGCGCGCGAGATAGCCCTCGACCCAGGCCTGGATCGCCACCGGCATCGCCACGTCCAGGACCTGCTGCTCGCCGTCCATCCAACTGGCGGCGACGTCCTGGCTGGCGGTGATCGCCGAGGGCGTGGCCGTCTGGCCGGCATCGCCGCAGCGGACGAAGAGCCGTGGGTGATCCGAAGTAAGGTTGAAGCGGTAGGCGGCGCGCTCGGTCATGCTGAGGGTCAGGGTCAGCGTCCAGGGCCCCCCGGCACCGGGAGCCAGTTCGCGAATCACGGGGCGCCGGGAGGCGAACCCCTTGATCCTGGCAACCTCCTCGCCGAGCGTCAGGCTGAGCAGGCGACGATTGGAAAACTGCGTCATGGGGAAGCACTCTCGAGCATGGATGGGAACAGTAAAGACTTTCTGTCACCGCAATGCCATCATGCAGCATCAACGCCTGACAGGAGACCGTCCAGGATGCCCGCGATCAGCCTCAGCCGCGCCCGCCTGCCCGCCACCCTGGAGATCGAGGTGCTCGACGAATTCGGCGATGCCCGCCGCCAGGCAATCGCCGCCGAGCGCCCGTTGACCCTCTACCTCAACAAGCGTGAGATCGTCACCCTGATGACGCTGGGCGCCGATCCCGAGTCGCTGGTGGTGGGGTACCTGCGCAACCAGGGGCTGATCGAGCGCCTCGAGGATCTGCAGGCGGTCCACGTTGACTGGGAGGTGGAGGCGGCGGCGGTGGTGACCAGCCATCAGCCCGAGGATCTGGACGAGCGCCTGGGTCACCGTACCGTGACCACCGGCTGTGGCCAGGGGACGGTGTTCGGGCGGATCCTCGAGGCGGTGCCGCGCCAGGCGTTGCCCGATATCCCGGTCCGCCAGTCGGTACTCTATGCGCTGCTGGAGAACCTCGGCACCTATAACGAGACCTATCGCAGCGCGGGCGCGGTGCACGGCTGTGCCCTGTGCCGGCAGGAGTCGGTGCTCGACTTCGTGGAGGATGTGGGGCGTCACAACGCTGTGGATACCCTGGCGGGTCGCCAGTGGCTGGAAGAGGGGGATGCCGGCGGGGCGGATATCTTCTACACCACCGGCCGACTCACCTCGGAGATGGTGATCAAGGTGGCGCAGATGGGGATCGGGGTGCTGGTGTCGCGCTCCGGGGTGACCCAGAAGGGCGTCGAGCTGGCGGAGCGCTTCGGTGTCATGCTGGTGGCCCGGGCCAAGGGGCGTCACTTCCAGGCGATCCACGCCGAGGGGCGCCTGACCCTGGATGCGATCCCGGCTCGCCGCCCCGGCGAGCGGCGGCGAGAGAAGGCGTGATCAGGCCGCCTCGCCCCGGGTGCAGACCGACAGGACCACCGCATCCTCGCGGCTGGTGGAGACCAGGGCGTGGCCCATGTC
The DNA here is from genome assembly GCA_046540755.1 of Halomonas sp. Classification (GTDB taxonomy): domain Bacteria; phylum Pseudomonadota; class Gammaproteobacteria; order Pseudomonadales; family Halomonadaceae; genus Halomonas. The sequence continues at coordinate 14,932 of JBKHEO010000019.1, forward strand.
GCTGTCGAAGTAGATGCTGTCGCCGCTCTCGAGCCTGAGTGGCTCGTAGAACTCGGTGTAGAGCAGGATCTCCCCCTCCAGCACCATCAAAAACTCCTCGCCGTCGTGGCGTACCCACTCGCTGAACTCCTCGAAGCGTCGCGCCCGCACCATGGTCTTGAAGGGGATCATGCGCTTCTGGGCCAGCTCGCAGCTGAGCAGCTCGTGTTCGTAGGTCGGCGTGGGATGCAACTCGCCCTGGCCGCGTCGGGTAAGATCGCGCCGGCCATTGGTGCGCGCCTGCTGGCGGGGTGGGGAGAGCAGTTGGGGCAGATCGATTCCCAGGCCGCCGATCAGCTTCTGGACCGCGGTGAAGGTCGGGGAGATCTGGTCATTCTCGATCTTCGATAGCGTCGAGCGGGCGAGCCCCGTGCGCTGGCTGACGTCCTCGAGGGTCCACTGGTTGGCGAGGCGAATCTCGCGCAGTCGCTCGCCCAGGCGCAGAGGCTCCACGAAAGGCTTGCGCCCGGAGGCGATGCGCAGGGCGGCATCCTGGTCGGTCGATGCGGTCATGGCGGCGGGTTCACTATAGGAAACAGGTTCTCCCACCTTACCACGCCATACGGGCGGCCATCAGCCCCTTGGCTGAGCCGCCCTGCGGGTCGTGGGGGCTTGAAAGACGCCGAGTGATGTTTCCCGGGGTCAGGAAACGCCGTCGCCGAATGGCAGCCCCAGCAGCGCCTTGACATGGGCATCCACGCAGCGCCCCAGCGACTCCAGGTGATAGCCCCCCTCGAGCACCGAGACCAGGCGGCCGTCGGCGTAGAGCTGGGCGATCTCCAGCGCCATATGGGTGACCCAGTGGAAGTCCTCGTCCTCCAGGTTCAACTCGGCCATCTCGTCCTCGCGGTGGGCGTCGAAGCCGGAGGAGAGCAGCACCAGCTCGGGCTTGAAGCGGTGCAGCTCCGGCAGCCAGTCGTCCTCGATGGCCTGGCGGAAGGCGGCGCTGTCGGTACCGGCGGAGAGCGGGGTATTGACCACGTTCTGCCACTCGCTGCGCAGGTAGCGCCAGGGATAGAAGGGAAACTGGAAGCTGGTGCAGACCAGCACGTCGGGGTCGTCCTTGAAGATGTCGATGGTACCGTTGCACTGGTGGACATCGAAGTCGAGGATGGCGATACGCTTGGCGCCATACTTCTCCCGGGCGTGGGCCGCCCCCACCGCGACATTGTTGTAGAAGCAGAAGCCCATGGCATCGGTGGCCTCGGCGTGGTGGCCGGGGGGGCGCACCGCGCAGAAGACGTTGTCGGCCTGGTGGCGGAACACCTGGTCGACCCCGCGGATCACCGCCCCGGCCGCCACCCGGGCGGCATCGAGGCTGTCCGGGTTCATCATGGTGTCGCTGTCCAGGATGACGATGCCTTCATCGGGCACGCACTTGTCCAGGGCACGCAGGTGGCGCAGGGGATGGACCCGGGCCAGTTCCTCCTCGGTGGCCGGGCGTGCCTCAGACTGCATGGTCTGCTGCAGGGTGCCGGAAAGTGACAGCCGCGCGCGAATCGCTTCGAGGCGCAGCGGGCTCTCCGGGTGTTCCGGCCCCATATGGTGCAGGTGGCAGTCGGGATGGGTGATGTAACCGGTAATCATGGGGCCTCCGTGCTGATTGGCATCACTTTACGTCGGCCCTGCCCTTGCCAGACAGTGTCAATAGGTCGTACACAGTAGGCAGTCCATTCACGCATAGCCCTCGGGAGATCGCCTTGAGCACCCGCTTCCTGCGTCACTTCTTCGAACCCCGCACCATCGCCGTGATCGGCGCCTCGGAAAAGTCGGACTCGCTGGGGGGACTGGTAATCCGCAATCTGCTCGAGGGCGAGTTCCCCGGCACCCTCTGGGCGGTCAACCCCAAGGGTTACGACAGCGTGCATGGCCAGCCGGCCTTCAGCAGGGTCTCCCAGCTTCCCGAGGTGCCGGATCTGGCGGTGATCTGCTCGCCGGTGGCCACGGTGCCAGGTCGCATCGCCCGGCTGGGCAGCTTCGGTTGCCGCGCCGCCCTGGTGCTCTCCGGCGGCTCGCACCTGGACGAGGCGCGCGATGGCAAGGCCTCGATCCGCAGCCGCATGCTGGACGCCGCACGCGCCTCCGGCATCCGCGTGCTGGGGCCCGAGTGCATGGGGCTGATCGTGCCCGGGCGGCGGCTCAACGCCTCCTATGCCAACCAGACCATCAAGCGTGGCAAGGTCGCCTACCTGGGCCAGTCGGGGATGCTGGGCACGGCGATGATCGACTGGGCGGCGGGACGCGGGGTGGGCTTCTCGCACCTGATCACCCTGGGCGACAGCGTCGACGTGCTGCTGCCCGACCTGCTGGACTACATCAACCAGTTCTCGCCCACCCAGGCGATCCTCCTGCACCTCGAGAAGGTGATGGATGCCCAACACTTCATGACCGCGCTGCGCGACGCCTCGCGCAACCGCCTGGTACTGGCGATCAAGAGCGGGCGCACGCCACAGTCCGACCTCACCGGCCTGCCGCCGACCCCGGGCATCGCCAACCGCGACCAGGTGTTCGACGCTGCCTTCTCGCGGGCCGGGGTGGTGCGGGTCCACGATTCGGACGAACTGTTCGACGCGCTGATGACGCTGTCGCGCATGAAGCCGCTACGGGGCGACCGCCTGGCGATCGTCTCCAACGGCCTGGGCCCGGCGATGCTGGCTATCGACAAGCTGATACATGCCGGCGGGAAGCTGGCGGATTTCGGCGAGGAGACCCATGACGCCCTGCGGTGCGGCGACTTCGACATGAGCAAGCCCGGCGAGAACCCGGTGGACCTGGGGGGCAATGCCACCCCGGAGAAGCTGGTGGACGCCCTGGAGATCGTCGCCGCCGACCCGGGCGTCGATGCCGTGCTGGTGGTCCACGCCCCGACACGCCTCGCCCCCTCCAAGGTGACCGCCGAGGCGCTGGTGGCCAATCGCAAGCGCTTCCGGCGCAACCTGCTGACCAGCTTCATGGGGCTGGAGGAGGCCATCTCGGCACGGCACGAGTGCAACCTCGCCGGGATTCCGACCTATGTCTCTCCCGAGCAGGCGGTCAAGGCTTTCATGCACATGGTGGACTACCAGCGGGTCCAGGCGCTGCTGCAGGAGACGCCGCCCAGCCTGCCGTTCTCCACCACCCGAGAGATCCGCGCCCGTTGCCGCAAGCTGATCGAGGCGGTCAAGGCGGAGGGGCGCGAGACCCTGACCCACTCCGAGACCGCCCAGGTGCTCGAGGCCTATGGCATTGGTGTGGCCCCCAGTCGCTACGTGGCCACGCCGGAGGAGGGGGCTGCGGCGGCCGAGGCCTTCGAGGGCGCCATGGCCCTCAAGGTGATCCACGAGGGCAACTGCCGTCCCTTCCGCTACCGCAAGCACCCGCACCGCCTCTCCGCCGGCCTGCTGCAGGATCTGCGCACGCCCGGGCAAGTGGCCGAGGGGGTCGGCCTGCTCCGCGAGAAGGCGGCCGAGAAGTATCCCGCCTTCGAGGTCCGCGAGTACTGCCTGCAGCCGATGCAGCGGGGCAAGCACTCGATGCAGGTGTGCGCCGGCATCACCCGGGATCCGGTATTCGGCCCGGTGGTGGTGTTCGGCATCGGTGGCTACAAGGTCAATATCCTTGCCGACCGCCAGGTGGCGCTGCCGCCGCTCAACATGCGCCTGGCCGAGGCCATGGTGGAGCGCACCCATGTGGCCCGGCTGATCCACGAGCACTCCAGCGACCCCCATCGCGACATCGATCGCCTCTGCCAGCTGCTGGTCAAACTGTCGCAGATGGCCAGCGACCTGCTGGAGCTGCGCGGCCTGGAGATCAATCCGCTGCTGCTGAATCGCGACGAGACGGTGGCGGTGGACTTCGCCATGGACCTGGGGCAGCCGGCGCGCTTCGCCATCCTGCCCTATCCGGAGGAGCTGCGGGAGTGGGTCACCCTCAAGAACGGCTGGGAGGTGGAGGTGCGCCCGATCCGCGCCGAGGATGCCCCGCTGATCGCCCGCTTCCACGAGCAGCTCTCCGAGGAGAGCATCCGCTTCCGCTACTTCCACAACAAGGCGGACCTGACCCAGCGCGATCTCTCGATCCTCTCCCACATCAACTATGACCGCCAGATGGCCTTCATCGCCGAACACCTCCGTGAGGATGGCGGCAAGGAGATGCTGGGGGTGGTGCGGGTGTGGAACGACCCCGACAATATCCGCACCGAGTTCTCGATCATCATCCGCGACGACCTGCAGGGGCTGGGGATCGGCAGCCTGCTGATGAACAAGATGATCGACTACTGCCGCAGCATCGGCACCCTGGAGATGATCGGCAAGATCATGGTGGACAACCACCCCATGCGCGCGCTGATGAAGCACCTTGGCTTCAAGCAGCGCTACAACATGGAGGAGCAGGTGGTGGATGCGGTGCTGCGGCTCAACGAGCCCGAGAGCGAATGGCAGCGCCACCGCCTGGAGAGCCTGCCGGACTGAGGCGCCCGCCGGGGGGGAGGGCGATGGTGCCGCCATGGGGCCAGGCCACGGCGGCCTCGACAAGGGTTGGTGCAGGTCACCTCAGGGTGCCAGGCGGAAGTGGTGCCAGTCGCCGTCGCGGCGCTCGAAGCGGATGCGGTCATGGAGGCGGCTGGGCTGGCCCTGCCAGAACTCGATCATTTCCGGCAGCACCCGGTATCCGCCCCAGTGCACCGGGCGGGGAATCTCCTGGCCCTCGTAGGCCTGCTCGAAGCGGCTCTGGCGCTCCTCGATCCAGGTGCGGTCGGGGATCACCACGCTCTGGGTGGCGATCCAGGCGCCCAGCTGGCTGGCCCGGGGACGACTGGCGAAGTAGTCGTCCGACTCCTGCTCGCTGACCTGCTCGACGCGACCCTCGATGCGCACCTGGCGCGACAGCGAGGGCCACCAGAACACCAGGGCGGCGCGCGGCACGTTGGTCAGCTCGCTGCCCTTGTGGCTGTGGTAGTTGGTGTAGAAGACGAAGCCCTGCTCGTCGACGTCCTTGAGCAGCACCACCCGGGCGTGGGGCAGCCCCTGGCTGTCCACGGTGGCCAGCGTCATGGCGTTGCCGTCGAGGCCCTCGCTGTCCAGCGCCAGGGCAAGCCACTCCTCGAACAGCGGCATCGGGTCCTCGCTGACCTGAGCTTCGTCCAGTTGGCCGCCCTCGTAGTCACGGCGAATATCGGCAATCTTGCGTGTCATCGTCCAGCGCTCTCCTGAAAATTACTTTGCATGGTCGCCGCTCCGGCGCCGTAGCTCAACACCTGTTTGTGATCGTGATCAGGTTTTGTAGTGCTAAGCCCAGGCCGGCCCGCCCGACGCCTTCACCCCAGCCAGCCGAGCTGGACCATCGCCATGTAGGCGCCGGTGCCGGCGATGATCGATAGCAGGGCGTTGCGTCGCCACAGGTGCAGCACGACGACGAGCAGGGAGGCCACGATCATGGGCCAGCCGTCGGCCCCGGCGTTGAGGCGGCCATCCAGCAGCGGGCGGAAGTCGCGCAGCGCATGGATCACCAGGATCATCATGACCGCGGGGGGCAGGTAGCGCCCCAGGTGAAGGATCAGCGGGTGGTCGGCATGCCGGGCCAGGGCGACGAAGGGGATCACCCGGGTGGCGAAGGTGGCCAGGGCGCAGACGGCGATGAACAGCAGCAGCGACGGGGTGCTCATGCGCTGGCCTCCTGGCGACGGGCGTGGCGATAGTGCAGCAGCAGTACCAGGGTCGCGGCGCCGATCGCCCCCAGCAGCAGGTGTCGCTCGGGCAACAGCAGCAGGGCGCCGAGGCCGGTGGCCAGGGCGATGACGAAGGGCAGTCCCTGGCGCAGGCGCCGCGCCTGCTCGAGGGTCAGCACGATGAACAGCGCCGTCAGGGCGAACTCGATGCCCTGGCTGTTGAAGCTCAGGGTGGCGCCGATCAGCACCCCGGCGATGGAGCCCAGTACCCACCACGCCTGGTTGAGCAGGGAGACCCGAAACGCCAGGGCCGGGTCGCCGGCGCGCTCGGCGGGCAGGGTGGTGATCAGCGAGTAGGTCTCGTCGGTGAGGGCGAAGATCAGGTAGGGCTTGCGCCAGCCCGCGCCCTGGAAGCGCTTGAGCAGCGACAGCCCGTAGAAGAGGTGACGCGAGTTGAGCATCAGGGTCGCCACGGCCAGCTCCAGCAGCCCGGCGCCGGCGGCCATCAGCGCCACGGCCAGGAACTGCCCGGCGCCGGCATAGATGACCAGCGACATCAGCACCGCCGCCCACCAGGGCATGCCGACCTCGATGGCGAGGATGCCGTAGGCGGCCCCCAGGGGGAGGTAGCCGAACATCACGGGAAGGGTCAGCAGCCCGGCTTCCTTCCAGGCATGGGGCAATGACACGGTGATAGACTCCTGTGTGATGCTGGGCGTGGTAGGCGCCCTGAAGGCTGCCATGGTAAGCCAGGATCACCTTTTTGGCAGTCATGACCACGATGATCATCTGGCAAACGCAAGGAGGCAGGATGAAACGACTGCTCGTTTGGGACATCCCGGTTCGGCTCTTCCACTGGGCCCTGGTCGGGCTGGTGGCGCTCTCCTTCTACACCATGAAGACCGAGGGGGCCCCCTTCGTCTTCCCCATCGATATCCACGCCCGCTCGGGTTACCTGTTGCTGGGCCTGTTGTTGTTTCGCTGGCTGTGGGGCCTGGTCGGCAGCTTCCATGCCCGCTTCGCCAGCTTCCTGCGCTCACCCGGGACCATGCTCGCCTACGGGCGTGCGATGCTGCGAGGCCGTCCGCCCGCCTATGCCGGCCACAACCCGCTGGGCGGTGCCATGGTGCTGGTGATGTTGCTCTCGCTGAGCCTTCAGGCGGTCAGCGGCCTCTTCCTCAGCGACGATATCTTCTTCGATGCGCCGCTGAACGGCTGGGTGGACGGCGATACCGCCTCGACACTCAAGTCGCTACACCACCTCAACGCCAATCTGATCATGCTCCTGGTGGCCGCCCATCTGCTGGCCCTGCTGGTGCATCGGCTGAAGGGTGAGCGGCTGGTCGGTGCCATGCTCAGCGGCCGCAAGGCCCTGGAGGAAGCGCCCCGGGACGAGCCGGAGGAAGGGCCACGGCGCCGGTCGGCGAGTCCCTGGCTGGCCCTGGTACTCGCGGGGATCAGCGCGCTGCCGGTGATTTGGCTCTGGCAGGCGTGACAGCGAATCGGCAGCCGCAACGCCGACGGGGTGGCCGGATGGCCACCCCGTCTTGATGGTGCTGACCCCTGCCGGGGTCGCCGTTCACTCGGCGCGGTACTCGTCGTGACAGCTCTTGCAGCTGTCGGCCACGGTGCCAACCTGCCGACGCAGGTTGGCGAACTCCTCGCCATCCTCGACCATCTTCGCCAGGGTGTCGGCCTCTTCGACAAAGGTGTCGCGGCGCTCATGGAAGTCGTCCCAGTCATCGTCGATATCGGCCAGGGCATCGGTCTCCACCCCATGGCCGTCGTCGCGCAGGGTGCCATCCATGAAGCCCTCCCAGGGCAGCGGGGCGGCTGCGGCGAGGTTGGCCGCACGGGTGGCGAACTCCTCCTCGTCGTACTCGATATCCCCCTTGGCCATGTCACCCATGGGGCCGAGCTGCCAGGCCAGCACGCGCAGCGCCGACTGGCGGTACTCGATGGCATCCTCGGGATCGGCGGCCTGGGCGGCGAGCGGCAGGGCCAGGGCGGCGGCGAGACCCAGGGCCAGCAAGGGGCGGAAGATCACGGTCATCACGAACTCCTTCGTCGGCTTATCGGTATCTGGCTTGACCCGGATCAAGACCCGGATCGAGCGAGAATAAGCCTAGCACCTCGGCGAATCAGCTGCCTTCGACGTTCTGTCGCAGCTGGCGACTGCGGAAGCGCGCATAGCCGGTGCAGCCGGCGAACAGCGAAAGCGAGACCAGTGCCTCCAGGGTGCCGCGCAGGCCCTGGCCGGGGAGGGTCGCCACCATTACCCCTTGGGAGAAGTAGAGCAGGCTGACGAAGGCCAGCCAGGCATGGCCGCGCGGGCGTCGTCCGATCAGCGAGGGCAGGAAGAGTACCAGAGGCAGCACGAAGGCGACGATGGGAATCAGCGGGCCGCTGTCGCCCTCGATCTGCAGGCCGCGATAGACCATCAGGGCCAGCAGCACCAGGTAGCTGGCCAGCACCAGGCGCCGCATCTTCGCGGTAAGGAGATCAATGCCGCGTTCTTTCTCGAGACGCTCCAGCCAGGCCCTCATGAACCCTCCTCGCGCATCGTGGCGAGGGCCAGGGCGAGGCGCGCCAGGCGCCGGCCCTGGGCGTGGGCCAGGGTGCGCTCCTCATCGTCCAGCGGGCGATCGCTGCGCTTGCCGGCCAGATGGCTGGCCCCGTAGGGCGTGCCACCGCCGGCAGTCTCCATCAGCTCGGTCTCGCTGTAGGGGAGGCCGGCATAGACCATGCCCTGGTGAAGCAGCGGTACCAGCATGGTCAGCAGCGTCGCCTCCTGACCGCCGTGGAGGCTGGCGGTGGAGGTGAAGGCGCTGGCGGGCTTGTCGATCAAGGCCCCGCCCAGCCAAAGTTCGCTGGTGCCGTCGAGGAAGTGTTTGAGGGGGGCGGCCATGTTGCCGAAACGGGTCGGGCTGCCGATGGCCAGGCCGGCGCAGTGGCGCAGGTCATCGAGGCTGGCGTAGATCGCGCCCTCGGCTGGGATCTCGGGGTCCACCGCCTCGCAGGTGGGCGACACCGGCGGCACGGTACGCAGCCGTGCCTCGACGCCGCGTACCGATTCGACGCCGGCGGCCAGTTGCTCGGCCATGGTGCGGGTGGCACCGTAACGGGAATAGTAGACAATCAATACGTAGGGCAGGGCGTCACGCATCCGGGCTCCTCGGTGGGTGGTGCCAAGCGGCCATTGTATCAGCGTAGGCCCACAGCACCACACTCGTTCACGAGGCACTCCGGGCTCTCAGCGACTGGAGCCCTTCTCGATGACTTCACGCTCGAAATGGCCAAGCACTATCACGATGACCAGTGCCAGTACCGTCACCATGATTGCCAGGGAAAAGTGGCGCACTCCTGCGGCAATGCCGATGGCACCGGCCAGCCAGATCGAGGCCCCGGTGGTGATTCCCTGCACGCTGGCCCCGCTGCGAATGATGGAGCCGGCCCCGAGAAAGCCGATGCCGCCGATCACACCCTCGACGATGCGCGTCGGGTCGATGCGTGCTGAGCTGTCATCGAGTGAGGTCGTATGCATGATTTCCATGCCGATGATGATAAAGGCGGCTGCACCCAGCGCCACGAGCATATGGGAGCGAAGCCCGGCGGGCTTGCCACGCAGCTCCCGTTCGAGCCCGACGGCCAGCGCCAGGCCGGTGGCGACGCCGAGGCGTGCGAGAATGTCCAGCAGGGGGAGTTGGGTTTCCATGCGATCGCTCTCCGGTCGAGGGCCGTGTGGATCAGGCTTCAGCGGCGCCGTCATGCCAGCATCGTCTGCGACACCCGGCGAATCAAGGCGAGCCGCCTACTCCCGTTCCAGGCGCCGGTATATCCAGGCGCGGGTCCCGTCGGCCAGGGTGACTTTCTCTCGCTCGTAGCGGATCCCCAGGCGTTCGTAGCGATCCAGTCTGGCCAGTTCGTGAGCGTCGACCTCGATGATCAAGCCCTCGACGTGGCCTTCGGGGGCTTTGTCGACATCCAGGCCGTCGCGACGATAGCCTTGCAGTACCGCCGGCCGGGGGTCGCCGACGCGGCCGTAGACGAGCCAACGTACCGGGGCATGGCGCAGCGTGCCGTAGACGAACACCTCATGCGTACCCTCCTGGATGGCAGGCAGGTGGTCGGGCCGGTCGTAGGTGTAGGGGCTGAGTAGGCTCCACCACAGCCAGCCGGCAATTCCGAGCGGAGCAACGAGCAGTGCCGTGGTGAGCCAACGTAGCATGGGGTTCGGACCTCTGCGCCGAGCGTCGAAGCGCTCATCCTGCCACGTCGAGCACGACACCTTAAGCCCGTGCAAGGGCTCTGCTAGGATGAGGTTTCCCCACTCGACCCCGGAGGTAGCCATGACACGTTCGGCACGCAACGATCAGGACTTTCGGGCGCTGATGGGAGACGTACGCCCCCTCAACCGCCACGCCAACCGCGCCGATCCGGGACGGCCCCGGCGCTCCCCCACCGAAGCGCAGTTGGCACGCCGTGACAGCGCCCAGGCCGAAGGGGAGAGTGACAGTTTCCTCTCCGACGATTTCGTCGACCTCTTGGCACCCTTCGATCCGCTCGAATACCGCCGCGACGGCATCCAGCAAGGGGTGGTGGAGCGCCTGCGCCACGGCGGCTATGCCGCCCAGGCGCGGCTACACCTGCTGCGCCGGCCACTCGCCGAGTGCCGCCGCATCCTGCCCGGCTTCATCCAGGAAGCCTATGCCCACGACCTGCGTTCGGTGCTGATCGTGCATGGCCGCAGTCATGCCATCGACGGCGCGCCCAACGTGCTGCGCTCCTACCTGGCCAAGTGGCTGGCCCAGTTCGATGAGGTGCAGGCCTTCGTCTCGGCCCAGCCCGCCGATGGCGGCCTCGGCGCCACCTGGGTGATGCTGCGCAAGAGCGAAAGGGCCAAGGCCGCCAACCGCGAACGCCAGCAGAAGCGGCGCGGCTGAGTAGAGCCTGAACGCGCCAGGGCCCCGGCAGTTTTTGCCGGGGCCCTGGTGGTGTGGATGGCAGCGTCGAAGGGGCAGGCAGAGCTGGCGTCAGACGCCTCCCTCCTTACGCAAACGGCGTTCGAAAATCGGCTCCTTGACGTCCACCGCCGGCTGGTAGCTGACACTGAAGGCACCCAGGGCGCGCAAGGCATCGTCCAGGTGCTGGTCCTCGCGCAGCGCCAGGGCGTCGAAGCCGCAGCGGGTCATGTAGAAGAGCTGGTCCACCAGGACGTCGCCGATGGCGCGGATCTCCGCCGCATAGCCATAGCGATCCCGCAGCAGGCGAGCCAGGGAGTAGCCGCGGCCGTCGGTGAACTTGGGGAAGTCAATGGCCACCAGCGACGCCGAAGCCAGCTCGGCGGCCAGTTCGGCGGTGAGATCGGTGTCGCTGGCCAGCCAGGGAGCTAGGCCCTCGTCGCCACGGTTGGCCCGCCACAGGGCCAGGGGCACGATCACCGGACGTCGGGTCGGCAGTGCCTCCTCGACGCGGGAGAGGGCCCATTCGTCCTGCTCCGGCTGGCCCATCTTGATCAGCGTCTGGGCATGCTCGAGTTGGCTGTCAGGCATATACCCGCTCCTTGAAGGGCTTCAGACCGATACGACGATAGGTGTCGAGGAAAGGCTCGTCCTCGTGTCGCTGTTCCACGTAGACCTGGAGCACCTTGTCGATCACCTCGGGCACGTCCTCGCGAAAGAAAGAGGGGCCGAGGATCTTGCCCAGGGAGGCGTCATCACCGGCGTTGCCGCCCAAGGAGATCTGGTAGTACTCCTCGCCTTTCTTGTCGACGCCGAGGATGCCGATATTTCCCACGTGGTGATGGCCGCAGGCGTTCATGCAGCCGGAGATGTTGAGATCCAGCGGGCCCAGGTCATAGAGGAAGTCGAGGTCCTCGAAGCGTTCCTGGATCGCCTGGGCGACGGGAATCGCCACGGCGTTGGCCAGGGCGCAGTAATCGCCGCCCGGGCAGCAGATGATGTCATTCAGGGTACCCACGGTGGGGTTGGCCATGCCCAGGCGTTCGAGCTCGTGCCACAGGGCCTCGATCTCGTCCACGGGTACGTCGGAGAGCACTAGGTTCTGCTCGTGAGTGACGCGCACCTCGCCGAAGCTGAAGCGGTCGGACAGGTCAGCCACGGCGTCCATCTGGTCCGCGGTGACGTCGCCGGGGGCATGCTCGCGGCGTTTGAGCGACAGGGTGACCGCCTTGTAGCCCGGCACCTTGTGGTCGGTGACGTTGTTGGTGACGAAGCGCGAGAAGGCGCGGTTGTTGGCGCGCAACGCCTCGAAGGCAGCGATCGCCTCCTCGCTCACCGGACGACGCTCGGGCTCCACGAAGTGGGCGCGGGCGGTAGCCACGGCAGCCTGGGTGAGAGTCTGGGGACCATCCTTCAGGTGGGCCCACTCGGCGTCCACGCGGCGCCGGTACTCCTCGATGCCCAGCGCCTTGACCAGAATCTTGATGCGTGCCTTGAACTTGTTGTCGCGACGGCCGAACTGGTTGTAGACCCGTACACAGGCCTCCAGGTAGGTGAGAAGGTGCTGCCAGGGCAGGTCCTCCCGTACCGTCTCGGCGATCATCGGGGTACGGCCCAGGCCACCGCCAGCCATCACCTTGACCCTGAGCTCGCCGGCATCGTCGCGCCACAGGCGCAGGCCGATATCGTGGACCTGGATGGCGGCTCGGTCCTCGGCGGCGCCGGTCACCGCGATCTTGAACTTGCGCGGCAGGAAGGCGAATTCCGGGTGCAGGGTCGACCACTGGCGGATCAGCTCACACCAGGGACGCGGATCCTCCACCTCGTCCTTGGCAATGCCGGCGAACTGGTCGCTGGTAGTGTTGCGGATGCAGTTGCCGCTGGTCTGGATGGCATGCATCTGCACCTCGGCCAACTCGCCGAGGATGTCCGGAACGTCTTCCAGCTTGGGCCAGTTGAGCTGCAGGTTCTGGCGCGTGGAGAAATGGCCATAGCCCCGGTCGTAGCGACGCGTAATCGACGCCAGGCGGCGCAGATGGTGGCTGCCGAGCATGCCGTAGGGGATGGCGATGCGCAGCATCGGCGCATGCTTCTGGATATAGAGGCCATTCTGCAGACGCAGCGGGAGAAACTCGTCCTCGCTCAGGCGCCCGGCCTGGTAGCGAGCCATCTGGTCGCGGAACTGGGCGACCCGCTCGTCCACGAGGGTCTGATCGTAGGTGTCGTACCGATACATTCAGGCAGTCCTGCTGGTCAGGGCGAATGATGAGGTGCCGTGGGGGCACCATACTCCTCTCTTTTTATTCTATGAAAGAATAAATGATCATAGATTTTTACGAAAGTGTTATTAAAAGAGCGCTCATACCTCCAGTCGTTGCCAGTGCCGGCGCTGCCAGATCGCCGCGAACCACAGCGAGTTGAGGGCGCGATACCCGAGCTGCACCCACCAGATGCCCACCAGCCCCTGGTCGAGCCAGACGCCGACCCACCAGGCCAGGGGCAGGAACAGCAGCCACTGCAACGAGAGGGTGGCGGTCATCACCGTGCGGTTGGCGCCGGCGCCCAGCAGCGCCTGGGCCAGCACCAGGGCGGCGGCGTCGAGCACGATCATCAGCGCGGTAAGGCGCAGAGGCAGCCGCGCCAGCTCGACCAGGGCGGCGTCGTGGAGGAAGAGCCCCAGCACGGCGTCGGGCAAGAGCGCCATGGGCAGGGCGATCATCGCCAGGCACAGCCAGGCGAGGTGGACCACCTCCCAGCCCCAACGGTGCGCGTCGCCATGGGCCGCGCGTCCCAGGGCTTCGCCCACCAGACTCATCGCCGCCATGCCCAGCCCCACGCCGGGCAGGATCAGCAGCAGCGAGAGGTTCACCAGCACGTGGCCCGCTGCCACGCTGGCGGTGCCGACCTGGCCCAGGATCCAGAACAGCACCGCGTAGCCGCCGGCGAACCATAGCTGCTGGAAGGAGTGGGGGGCGGCCAGGCGCAGGGTGGTGAGGAAGGTGAGTCGGCGCGGCAGCCCGGCCAAAAAGCCGCTGGGCCTGGCGTGACGCAGGCTGGCGGCCACCCAGATGGCAAGCCCCGCGAACAGGGAAAGGGTGGTGCCGGCCCCGGCACCGGCCGCGCCCATGGCGGGAAGGCCCAGGTAGCCGAAGATCAGCACCAGGCTCACCGCCACGTTGACGGCGTGCATGATCAGGATGATGCGCAGGTAGAGGCCGGTCTGCTGGATGCCGTTCCAGTAACCGCGGAAGCAGAAGATCATCGCCACCGCCACCAGCGACACCACCCGCCAGCGGAAGTAGGCGACCGCCTCGGCGTTGACCGCGGGGTCCTGGTTGATCAGCGCCACCAGCCCCGGGGCCTGCCACAGGCAGAGCAGGGTGACCGGTAGGGCGAGCAGCGCGGCGATCACCAGCCCCGCGTTGAGCGGTACGGCGCGACTTGCCCAGGCCTCCTCGCCGTGGCGCCGGGCGGTCTGGGCCTGCACCCCGGAGGAGAGCCCGAACAGCAGGGCGGTGACCATGAACATCAGGTAGCCGCCGATACCCACGCCGGCCAGGGGTGTCTCGCCCAGGCTGCCCACCATGGCGGCATCGATCAGGTTGATCAGGCTCTGGGAGAGCATCCCGGCGATGATCGGCAGGGCGAGGCGCAGGATGGTGCGACGGCGTGACGAAGGGGGCAGCATGGCGATCCGCGACAGGGGCAGGAGGCGCGGGCCGTCGAGGCGGCCCGCCGCGGGTCAGGCGGGGTCGTAGGAGAGCACCGGCGCCAACCAGCGCTCCATCTCCTCGAGGCTCAAGCCCTTGCGCTCGGCGAGCGACTCCACCTGATCGCGAGTGATCTTGCCGGTGGCGAAGTACTTCGACTGGGGGTGCGAGAAGTACCAGCCCGCCACCGCGGCCGCCGGCCACATGGCGAAGTTCTCGGTCAGGGTGATGCCAGCCGCCTCGGTGGCCTCGAGCAGCCGGAACAGGGTGGGCTTCTCGGTATGGTCCGGGCAAGCCGGGTAGCCTGGCGCCGGTCGAATGCCCTGGTACTTCTCGGCGATCAGGGCGTCGTTGTCCAGCGCCTCCTCCGGCACATAGCCCCAGAACTCCTTGCGCACCCGCTCGTGCAGGCGCTCGGCAAAGGCCTCGGCCAGCCGGTCGGTCAGCGACTGTACCAGGATGGCGTTGTAGTCGTCCCCGGCAGCCTTGTACTGCTCGGCGAGCGCTTCCACCCCATGGCCGGTGGTCACCGCGAAGCCGCCGATCCAGTCTGGCTTGCCGCTCTCCTTCGGCGCCACGAAGTCGGCCAGGCTGTAGCAGACGCCGTCGCGGTTCTTGGTGGTCTGCTGGCGGATATGGTGCAGCCGCTCGATCACCGTCTCGCGGGACTCGTCGGCATAGACCTCGATGACGTCATCGTCGACGCTGTTGGCGGGCCAGATGCCGATCACTCCGCGCGCCTGGACGCGCTTCTCCTCGACCAGCTTGGCAAGCATCGCCTGGGCGTCGCGGAAGAGGTGGCGGGCGGCCTCGCCGACCTTGGGATCGTCGAGGATCTTCGGGTACTTGCCGGCCAGCTGCCAGCTCATGAAGAAGGGCGTCCAGTCGATGCGCTCGACCAGCTCCTCGAGGTCATAGTCGTCGAAAGCGAGGGTGCCGGTCATCGCCGGCCGCGGTGGCGTGTAGCCGGCCCAGTCGAGGCGGCACTTGCGCTCCCGCGCCTGGGCGTAGGTAAGGTCGGCGGCCTTGGGGCGGCGTTTGGCGTTGCGCTCGCGAACCTTGTCGTACTCGACGCGAATCTCCTCGACATAGGCCGGCTTGAGGGCGGGCGAGAGCAGCTTGCCGGCTACCCCCACGGCGCGTGAGGCGTCGGCCACGTAGATCACCGGCTGCTCGTACTGGGGCTCCACCTTGACCGCGGTGTGGGCCTTGGAGGTGGTGGCGCCGCCGATCAGCAGCGGCAGCGTGAAGCCCTGGCGCTGCATCTCCTTGGCGACGTGGACCATCTCGTCCAGCGACGGGGTGATCAGGCCCGAGAGGCCGATAATATCGGCGTTCTCGTCGCGGGCCGTCTGCAGGATCTTCTCCGCCGGCACCATGACGCCGAGATCGACCACCTCGTAGTTGTTGCACTGCAGGACCACGCCGACGATGTTCTTGCCGATATCGTGGACATCGCCCTTGACCGTGGCCATGACGATCTTGCCCTTGGCCTGGGTGTCCTCGTTGAGGGCCTTCTCCGCCTCGATATAGGGGATCAGGTAGGCCACCGCCTGTTTCATCACTCGCGCCGACTTGACGACCTGGGGCAGGAACATCTTGCCGGCGCCGAAGAGGTCGCCGACCACGTTCATGCCGTCCATCAGCGGCCCCTCGATCACCTCGATGG
>JBKHEO010000020.1:0-29512 GCA_046540755.1 Halomonas sp.
GTCGAGGGCCTGTTCATGAAGAACTGGGACGAGGACGACGGCACCGAGTACTGCACCGCCAAGGCCGACCTGGCGGACGCCGAGGCCGTGTGCGAGAAACTTGGCATCCGGCTGCACACCGCCAACTTCGCCGCCGAGTACTGGGACAACGTCTTCGAGCACTTCCTCGCCGAGTACCGGGCGGGGCGCACGCCGAACCCGGACATCCTCTGCAACCGCGAGATCAAGTTCAAGGTGTTCCTGGAGTACGCCGAGATGCTGGGCGCCGAGAAGATCGCCACCGGCCACTATGTTCGTGAAGGGCGGGTGCGCCAGGGCATCCGCGGAGAGGCCCGCCCAAGATTGCTCAAGGGGCTCGATGCCAACAAGGACCAGAGCTACTTCCTGCACGCCGTCCCCGAAGCCGCCATCGCCCGCACCCTCTTCCCGGTCGGTGAGCTGGCCAAGCCCGAGGTGCGCGCCATCGCCGAGCGCCACGACCTGGTGACCGCCAGGAAGAAGGACTCCACCGGGATCTGCTTTATCGGCGAGCGTCGCTTCCGCGACTTCCTCCAGCAGTACCTGCCCGCCCAGCCCGGGGTGATCGAGACCCCGGAGGGCGAGGTGATCGGCGAGCACATGGGGCTGATGTACTACACCTTGGGCCAGCGCCAGGGGCTCGGCATCGGCGGGCTGCCCGACCACCCGGAGGCGCCCTGGTACGTGGCCGCCAAGGACCTTGCCCGCAACGTGCTCATCGCCGTCCAGGGCAAGCACCACCCGCTGCTCTACACCGACAGCCTGGCCACCGAGGCCATGGAGTGGGTCGCCGGCGAGCCGCCGATGGCCGAGGGCCGGCTCACCGCCAAGACCCGCTACCGCCAGGCCGACGTGCCCTGCACCTTCCGCACCCGGCCGGATGGCGGCGTGGAGGTGGTCTTCGACGAGCCCCAGCGCGCCGTCACCCCGGGGCAGTCGCTGGTGCTCTACGATGGCGAGATCTGCCTGGGCGGCGGCGTCATCCGCGAGACCTGGAACGCCGCGGAGGTGGCCGCATGAGCGCCTCCACGCCGATCCACCGCGTCCCCGACGACCCCGTCACCCGACAGGCCCTGGCGCTGGCCGGTGTCTTCCAGGCCGCCAGCCTGGTCGACGAGCTGGCCCGCACCGGCCAGGTCGACCAACGGGCCTGGGAGACCCTGATCCGCGCCACCCTGGATACCAACCCCGAGAGCTTCGAGGCGATCTACGGCGGCCATCCCAACAACCTGCGGCGCGGCCTCGAGGTGCTCGAGAGCGTCATCGGCCGAAAGCAGGCCAACCCGGTGGTGCTGCGCTACGGCTTCACCCTGCTGCTGCTGATGAACAAGCTGCGTCGCAACACCGCGATGATGGATGCCCTGGGCGAGAAGCTGACCCGCATCCAGGGCCAGGCCGAGCACTTCGGCGCGACCCACGAGAACGTCATCGCCAGCCTCGGCGAGGCTTACCAGGAGACGCTCTCCACCTTCAAGACCCGCATCGTGGTGCAGGGCGACCCCTCGCTGCTGCAGAGCCGCATGATGCCCGAGCGGGTGCGCGCCTGCCTGCTGGCCGGCATTCGCTTCGCCCTGCTGTGGCACCAGCAGGGGGGCCGACGCTGGAAGCTGATCGCCCAGCGCGGCGCCCTGAAGAAATCCCTGGACCGGCTCGGCTGAGCCGCTCCCCCAAGATGCCCAACGCCCTCACGAACCGGAACACGCCCATGCACGCCCTGCCCCTGTCCGCCCTCACCGCCCTCTCCCCCGTTGACGGCCGCTACGGCGCCAAGGCCGAACGCCTGCGCGAGCACTTCAGCGAGTTCGGCCTGATCCGCGCCCGGGTCATCGTCGAGATCCGCTGGCTCCAGCGCCTCGCCGAGCTGCCCGGCATCACCGAGGTGCCGCCGCTCTCCGCCGAGGCCACCGCCTTCCTCGAGGCGCTGGTCCGCGACTTCTCGGTGGAGGACGCCGAGCGCATCAAGGAGATCGAGCGCACTACCAACCACGACGTCAAGGCGGTGGAGTACTTCCTCAAGGAGCAGATCGCCGACCAGCCCGAGCTCCATGCCATCAGCGAGTTCGTGCACTTCGCCTGCACCAGCGAGGACATCAACAACCTCTCCCACGGCGTGATGCTCACCGACGGCCTCAGGGCCCTGCTGCCGGTGATGCACGAGGTGGCCGACCAGGTCGCGCGCCTGGCCCATGAGCACGCCGAGCTGCCGATGCTCTCGCGCACCCACGGCCAGACGGCGAGCCCCACCACCCTGGGCAAGGAGATGGCCAACGTCGCCTACCGCCTGCGTCGCCAGCTCAGGCTGATCGAAGGAGTGGAGATCCTCGGCAAGATCAACGGCGCGGTGGGCAACTACAATGCGCATCTCGCCACCTACCCCGAGGTCGACTGGCAGGCCAATGCCCGTACCTTCGTCGAGGGGCTGGGGCTGACCTTCAACCCCTACACCACCCAGATCGAGCCCCACGATTACATCGCCGAGCTGTTCGACGCCATCTGCCGCTTCAACACCGTGCTGATCGACTTCGACCGCGACGTCTGGGGCTACATCGCGCTGGGCTACTTCAAGCAGAAGACCGTCGCCGGCGAGATCGGCTCCTCCACCATGCCCCACAAGGTCAACCCCATCGACTTCGAGAACTCCGAGGGCAACCTGGGGCTCGCCAACGCGGTGCTCGGCCACCTGGCCCAGAAGCTGCCGATCTCCCGCTGGCAGCGCGACCTCACCGACTCCACGGTGCTGCGCAACCTGGGCGTGGGCCTGGCCTACGGCCTGATCGCCTACCAGGCCGCGCTCAAGGGCATCGGCAAGCTCGAAGCCAATCCCGCGCGCATCGCCGAGGACCTCGACGCCAGTTGGGAGGTACTCGCCGAGCCGATCCAGACGGTGATGCGCCGCTACGGCATCGAGAAGCCCTACGAGAAGCTCAAGGAGCTGACCCGCGGCAAGCGCATCGACCAGGCCGGCTTCGCCACCTTTATCGACACCCTGGAGCTCCCCGATGCGGTCAAGGCCGAGCTCAAGGCGCTGAGCCCGGCCACCTATATCGGCAACGCCGCCGAGCAGGCGAGGAGCCTATGAGCCCCGATACCCCGCTGACCATGCTCGGCGGCCTGACACCGGCCGAGTTCCTCGCCGACGTCTGGCAGCGCCGGCCGCTGCTGATCCGCGGCGCCTTCCCCGACTTCACCTGCCCGCTCTCCCCCGACGAGCTCGCCGGACTCGCCTGCGAGGAGGGCGTCGAGGCGCGCCTGGTGGAGGAGCGCGGCGCGGATGGTCCCTGGCAGGTGCGTCACGGCCCCTTCGATGAGACCACCTTCGCCGCCCTGCCCGACCGCGCCTGGACCCTGCTGGTCCAGGCGGTGGACCACTACGTTCCCGAGGTGGCCGAGCTGCTCGAGGCCTTCACCTTCCTGCCCCGCTGGCGGCTGGACGATATCATGATCAGCTACGCCCCGCCGGGGGGCAGCGTCGGCCCCCACGTCGACCAGTACGACGTCTTCCTGCTCCAGGGCAGCGGCCGGCGCCGCTGGCAGCTGGGCGGCCGGGTGCCCGACGATGCCGCGATCCTTCCCGGCATCGACCTGCGCATCCTCGAGCGCTTCGAGGTGGAGGCCGGCGACGACTGGGTACTGGAACCGGGCGACATGCTCTACCTGCCCCCGGGCTGGGCCCATCACGGCGTCAGCCAGTCCGACGACTGCCTGACCCTCTCGGTGGGCTTTCGCGCGCCCTCCGCCGACGAGGCGATCGTCTCCTTCGCCGACTTCCTGGGCGACAAGCTGCCCGACTCGCTGCGCTACGCCGACGCCGGCATGGCCCCGCCCGCCGATCCCGGCGAACTCGATGAGGCCGCCGTGGCGCGCATGCGCCGCCTGATCCTCGACACCCTGGACGACCCCGCCCGGCTCGCCCAGTGGTTCGGCCGGGTGATGACCCAGCCCAAGTACGCCGACCAGCTGGTGGCCAACGAGACGGCCACCGACCCGGCCGAGCTTGTCGCCGCACTACAGCAGGGCGAGACCCTGGTACGCACCCCGGGCTCGCGCTTCGCCTGGCACGCCCTGGGCGAGGGGCGCGCGACCCTCTTCGCCGACGGCGACGGTGCCGAGTGCGCCCTGCCCCTGGCGCGCCGGATCGCCTCCGACGCCCCGCTGGATGCCGAACCGCTCGAGCTCGAGGGCGGCGCCGAACTGCTGGCCGCCCTGCTCGACGCCGGCAGCCTGAGCTGGGCCGATGAGCTCGAGGATGAGGAATAGGGGCAAGGGGGCAAGGGGGCAAGGGGGCAAGGAAATCAGGGGCTTACGCGGAGAATGAAAGTGCAAGCGACCACGCTGGAGATCCGTGAGGGTAGCTGGGCGGCGCTCGGAAGCGAGGCCACCGAGATCCGCCGGGTGGTCTTTATCGAGGAGCAGGGGGTCTCCCGGGAGGAGGAGTGGGACGGCCGCGACGGCGACTGCCACCACTTCCTGGCCCTGCTGGAGGGCCGGCCGGTGGGCACCGCCCGCCTGCTGCCGGATGCCCATATCGGTCGGGTCGCGGTGCTGGCCGAGGCGCGCGGCCATGGCATCGGCGCGGCGCTGATGCGCGCCGCGATCGAGGCCGCTCGTCGCCACGGCCACCCCGCCGTGGCGCTCGCCTCCCAGACCCAAGCCTTGCCTTTCTACTCCCGGCTGGGGTTCGAGGCCCATGGCCCCGAGTTCCTCGACGCCGGCATACCGCACCGCAATATGCGCCTCTCGTTGACCGGCGAGTGAGCCCTCCCCCTCGAGTTCAAACGAAAAACCACTACAGGAAGACCCCTCCATGGGGCCGCCTGTAGTCGAGCTACAACCCTCTCTTCCCCTAAGGGGCGATTGTTGCCCCGCGTGAGCCTGGGCCATAGTGCTCGTCAAGGCGAACGAGGAAACGCCCATATCAAGATCGCCACCAGCGACCTCATACGTCGCATCAGATTCGCCACTCTTCGACCAAGGCAGCACAGACAGGCCGCCATGGATCGACGAACCTGACTCCACTTCGCAGGTGCAGCATTAGCAGGCACCGGCACGCGTCCCACACCGAGAGAGGATGGCCCCATGTCATACCAGGAAGATATCAAGGCCCTGTCGCAGCTTCGTGAAGCCATGCGCGGCAAGTGGGCAGACATCAGCCCCGAGAACGCCGCCCGTATGCGGGCCCAGAACCGCTTCAAGACCGGCCTGGACATCGCCCGCTACACCGCGAAGATCATGCGCGAGGACATGGCGGCCTACGACGCCGATGCCTCGCAGTACACCCAGTCCCTGGGCTGCTGGCACGGCTTCATCGGCCAGCAGAAGATGATCTCCATCAAGAAGCACTTCGGCACCACCAAGGGCCGCTACCTCTACCTCTCCGGCTGGATGGTCGCCGCCCTGCGCTCGGAGTTCGGCCCCCTGCCCGACCAGTCCATGCACGAGAAGACCGCGGTCTCCGGGCTGATCGAGGAGCTCTACACCTTCCTGCGCCAGGCCGATGCCTGGGAGCTCAACCACCTCTTCCGCGCCCTCGAGGAGGCCAAGGCCGCCGGTGACGACGCCAGGGCGGCCGAGCTCGAGCGGCAGATCGACAACCACGAGACCCATGTGGTGCCGATCATCGCCGACATCGATGCCGGCTTCGGCAACGCCGAGGCCACCTACCTGCTGGCCAAGCAGATGATCGAGGCGGGTGCCTGCTGCATCCAGATCGAGAACCAGGTCTCCGACGAGAAGCAGTGCGGTCACCAGGACGGCAAGGTCACCGTGCCCCACGAGGACTTTCTGGCCAAGATCAACGCCGTGCGCTACGCCTTCCTGGAGCTGGGCGTCGACGATGGCGTCATCGTGGCCCGCACCGACTCCCTGGGCGCCGGCCTGACCCAGAAGATCGCCGTCACCCAGGAGCCGGGCGACCTGGGCGACCAGTACAACAGCTTCCTCGACGGCGACGTCATCGAGAAGGCCGAGGACATCAACAACGGCGACGTGGTCATCAAGCAGAACGGCAAGCTGGTCAAGGTCAAGCGCCTGGCCTCCGGCCTCTACCAGTTCAAGCCGGGTACCGGCGAGGACCGCGTGGTGCTGGACTGCATCACCAGCCTCCAGAACGGCGCCGACCTGATCTGGATCGAGACCGAGAAGCCCCACGTCGGCCAGATCGCCGGCATGGTGAACCGCATCCGCGAGGCAGTGCCGGACGCCAAGCTGGTCTACAACAACAGCCCCTCCTTCAACTGGACGCTTAACTTCCGCCAGCAGGTGTTCGACGCCTGGGAGAAGGAAGGCAAGGACGTCTCCGCCTACGACCGCGCCCAGCTGATGAGCCCGGAGTACGATGGCACCGAACTGGCCCAGCTGGCCGACGAGTGGACCCGCAACTTCCAGCGCGACGCCTCCCGCGATGCGGGCATCTTCCACCACCTGATCACCCTGCCGACCTACCACACCGCGGCACTCTCCACCGACACCCTGGCCAAGGGTTACTTCGGCGACGAGGGCATGCTGGCCTACGTGGAGGGCGTGCAGCGCCGCGAGATCCGCGAGGGCATCGCCACCGTCAAGCATCAGGACATGGCCGGCTCCAACATCGGCGACGACCACAAGGAGTTCTTCCACGGCGAGGCGGCCCTCAAGGCCGGCGGCAAGGACAACACCATGAACCAGTTCTGAGCCCGCGGCTCGGAGCTCGGGGCGACGGCATCGCCCGGCGATGACCGACGGGAACCCCAGGGGAGGCCACGGCCTCCCCTTTTTTTGTGCCCGCCGGCGAGGATTCACTTTCCTTGACATTTCGGCGGTCTAGAATGGGTGGAAAGTAGCCGCTCGAGGCTGGCCATCTCCCGCGGAGACGGCTAGAGCCCAGTTTACCGAACAGCGTTCGTTAATTCGACAGGATGTCCCGAGCCACGGCTCGTTCCGAATGCCCCAGGAGGTCACGCCATGATTGCCATGAAACATCTTCTCCCCGTGCTCGCCGCCGGCGCCCTGACCCTGGCCGGCTGCGCCAACACTGCCCCCATGGGCGGCAACGTCTACAGCAGCAACCAGGTGGGCGCCGAGCAGAAGGTGCGCTTCGGCACCATCCAGGCCCTGCGCCGCGTGCAGGTCCAGGCCGACAGCCGCGCCGGGGGCATCATCGGCTCCGGCGGGGGCGCAGTGATCGGCGGCCTGCTGGGCAACCAGGTGGGCGGCGGCTCCGGTCGCACCCTGGCCACCGCCGCCGGCGTCATCGCCGGCAGCGTGGCCGGCAGCCGGATCGAGGAGTCCGCCAACCGCGTCGACGCCTGGGAGATGGAGATCCGTCGCGACGACGGCATCGACATCGTGGTGGTGCAGAAGGCCGACCAGGCCTTCCAGACCGGCCAGCGGGTGCGGCTGATCGGCAGCGGCACCAACGTCACCGTGGCCCCCTACTGAGGCTTCCGGGCTCGGGAAACACCCGGGCCCCTGACTCGCTGGAGCAGCCGATTGCCGCCATGACGAAAGGCCCGCGGAGCGATCCGCGGGCCTTTCGTCGTGACGGCCTTGCTGACTTGCGTGTGCGCCGACTGGCGCCGGGGCGTCAGTGCAGGTCCACCTTGTTCATCGCCCAGCCGCCGAGCTTGACGGCAACCAGCGTCAGCACGCCCAGCACGATAAAGGTCATCAGCACATCGATCGGCCGCACGATGGTGGTGGCCCCCAGCACCGCCAGCGCCAGGCTCCAGACCACGGCGTTGTCGCCGTTGGTCTTCATCGCGCGGGGCAGCAGGCAGTCCAGGGTGGCGCTCAGCGAGGGCCAGCGCTTCAGGGAGAGGGCGAGGATCGCGGCGAAGGCAATCAGCCAGATCACGACTTGGGTCATGGAAGTCTCCGGATATCGAACGTGGAATCGGTGAAGAATCGGGTGCCGGCTAGGTTAGCCCCGGCACCAGGGGGACGCAACCATCCGAAGGTCGCCGCCGCGGGTGAACACCACTCAGGATCACCCGGCCGATCCTGAAAATGCCCCATCGCCCCTGACAGCGCGGCGGTCGGCACGTTACCATGTCACTGACATGCACTCACCGAAAGGTTCATCAATGCAGATTGCGCAGAATTCCGTTGTCGCGTTCCACTACACCCTGACCAACGATGCAGGTGAGGTGCTGGACAGCTCGGAAGGCCGCGAGCCGCTGACCTACCTCCACGGCGCCGGCAACATCATTCCGGGCCTCGAGAAGGAGCTTGAGGGCCACGCCGCCGGCGACAAGCTCAACGCCACCGTGACCCCGGCCGAGGGCTATGGCGAGAAGCAGGAACAGCTAGTGCAGGAAGTGCCGCGCGACGCCTTCCAGGGTGTCGAGAACGTCGAGCCCGGCATGCAGTTCCAGGCCCAGACCCAGGGCGGCCCGCTGATGGTCACCGTGACCAGCGTCGAGGGCGACACCGTCACCGTCGACGGCAACCACCCGCTGGCCGGCCAGACCCTGAACTTCGACGTCGAGGTCGCCTCGGTGCGCGAAGCCAGCCAGGAAGAGGTCGAGCACGGCCACGTCCATGGCGAGGGCGGCCACGAGCACTGATCGCTCGATACGCCAGTTCAATACCCGAAGGGGCAGCCGAGAGGCTGCCCCTTCGGGTTGGGTCAGGATGGGCGGGGTGTCAGCGTCTCCCCCGTTGCTCGCCGCGTCGCCAGGCGAAGTAGCGCGCCAGCCAGCCCAGCAGGCGTTCCGGCTTGTGGGCGTTCTTCCAGACCCCCGCCGCCGCCTTCACCGCCTCGCTGCGGGTGGGATAGGGGTGCACGGTACCCAACAGCCGGTTGAGCCCGATGCCGCGGGTCATGGCCAGGGTGAACTCGGCGAGCATCTCTCCCGCCCCCTCGCCGACGATGGCGACACCGAGGATGCGATCCCGCCCCGGTACCGTCAGCACCTTGACGAAGCCCTCGCTACTCCCCTCTGCGATGGCGCGGTCCAGCTCCGCCAGCGCGTAGCGCGTCACCTCGAAGGCCACCCCCCGCTCGCGGGCCTCGCCCTCGCTGAGCCCCACCCGGGCCACCTCGGGGTCAGTGAAGGTCACCGCCGGCAGCGCCCGGTAGTTCACCCGGAAGCGCCTGAGCTCGCCGAACAGTGCATTCACCGTGGCATGCCACGCCTGGTGGGCCCCGGCGTGGGTCAGTTGGAAGGGACCGGCCACGTCGCCGCAGGCCCAGACGTTGGGCAGCACGCTCTGCAGGGTCTCGTCCACTGCCAGGGTGCCGTCATCTCGGGTCTCGACCCCCAGGGCCTCGAGCCCCATCCCCTCGACGTTGGCACGCCGTCCCACCGCCACCAGCAGATGGCTGAAGGGCAGCCGCTCGCACCAAACCTCTCCCGACCCGTCGCGGTGCTCGACCTCCAGGGCATGGCCGTCGGCTGCGTCGTCCACCACCCGTAGCGCCCGAGTGTCCAGGTGCAGCGTCACCCCCTCCGTCGCCAGCCGCCTGGCCACCTCGGCGGCCACCTCGGCATCCTCCCGGGGCAGCAGCTGCGCTCCCATCTCCACCAGCGACACCCGGCTGCCCAGCCGCGCGAACGCCTGGCCCAGCTCGCAGCCGATGGGGCCGCCGCCCAGCACCAGCAGGCGCTCGGGCAGGGTCTCTAGCTCCCAGAGGGTGTCGGAGGTAAGTGCCTCGACCGCCTCCAGGCCGGGCAGCGGTGGCACCGCCGGCGAGGCGCCGCTGGCGATGATCACATGCCGGGTGGTCAGCCGCCGCTCCCCGTCGGGGCCCATGACCCGTACCCGCCAGGGATCCTCTAGGCGCGCCTCCCCGGCGTGGACCTCGACGCCCAGCCCCGCATAGCGCTCGCGGCTGTCGTGGGGCTCGATCTCGCGGATGGCGCGGCGCACATGGGCCATCACCGCGGGGAAGTCCACCCGCGGCTCGCCTGCCTCGATGCCGTAGCGCCTCGCCTGGCGCACCTCCTGGGCCGAGCGAGCGGCGCGGATCAGCGCCTTGGAGGGCACGCAGCCGGTATTGAGGCAGTCGCCGCCCAGGCGCTCGCGCTCCACCAGCGCCACCCTGGCCTTCACCGCCGCGGCGATGTAGCTCGCCACCAGGCCCGCCGAGCCGCCACCGATCACCACGATGTCGTGGTCGAAGCGCGTCGGCCGCTCGTAGCGGCGCGCCAGGCGACGGCGCCGGGCCAGGGCCACCAGCCCCCGCGCCCCCCAGGGGAAGAACCCGATCAGCGCGAAGGAGGCGATCAGGCCGGGCGAGAGGATGCCGGAGAGCGACTCGAGATTGCCCAGCTCCCGGCCGGCGTTCACGAACACCGCCGTGCCGGGCAGCATGCCCAGCTGGCTGACCCAGTAGAAGGTCGTCAGCCGCATGCGCGTCAGGCCCATCACCAGGTTGATCACGAAGAAGGGAAACAGCGGGATCAGCCGCAGGGTGAAAAGATAGAAGGCTCCCTCGCGGCGGATGCCGGCGTTGATGCGATCCAGCTGGGGCGCGAAGCGCCGCTCCAGCGGCGTGCGTGCCAATGTACGGGCGATCAACGCCGCCAGGGTCGCCCCCAGGGCGCTGGAGAAGGAGATGATCAGAAGCCCCCAGCCGAAGCCGAACAGCGCCCCGCCCAGCACGGTCAGCAGCGTTGCGCCGGGCAGTGAGAGGGCCGCCATCACCACATAGATGACGAAGAACCCTCCCACCACGGTCACCGGCTCGGCGGCCAGCCACGCCTGGAAACGCGCCTGCTCGGCCTGCAGGTTGGCCAGGGTCAGCGCCTCGTCGGCGCCGCTGAGGTAGTAGAGGACGATCAGCGCGGCGATCAGGCCGAGCAGCAACAAGCGGGGTCGGGTCACGGCGCGCTCCAGGGTGACGGGCGAAGGCAGTGTCTCTCTGTCGTCGCCGGGGACACCACCTTACCGGCGAGCTCGTTATCATACAGGACTTGTACGGAACCATAATCCGGTGACACTCTCAAACTCGTTAACCCTTGCCATCCGCCACCGAGAGGCCACCCTATGACACCTCCGATCGCCAGCCGCTGCCTTCCCTGGGCGGCGCTGCTCGCCCTGGCCCCGCTGGCCGCCCAGGCGGACGAGCACACCGACACCGCCGTCTTCGCCGGAGGCTGCTTCTGGTGCGTCGAGGAGGCCTTCGACAAGGTGGAAGGCGTCGTCGCCACCACCTCCGGCTACAGCGGCGGCGACACCGACGACCCCACCTACGAGGAGGTTACCGGGGGCGACACCGGCCACGCCGAGGTGGTCGAGATCGAGTACGACCCCGAGCGGGTCGATTACGAAACCCTGCTGCATGTCTTCTGGCGCAATATCGACCCCTTCGCGGAGGGGCGCCAGTTCTGCGACGTGGGCGACAGCTACCGCAGCGCCATCTTCACGCTCGACGAAGAGCAGCGCGAACTGGCCGAGGCCAGCCGAGAGGCGGTCGCAGAGCGCTTCGATCGCGAGATCGCCACCGAGATCGACGACCTCGAGGCCTTCTACCCGGCCGAGGAGTACCACCAGGACTATTACCGCGAAAACCCGGTCCGCTACAATTTCTACAAGTCCGCCTGCGGCCGCGAGGAGCGCCTGGAAGAGGTGTGGGGTGAAGAGGCCGGAGGACAAGACACCGCGCCCGCTTCCCCGTGAGCGCTCTGCGGGTTCCAGCGAAGGTGGGACAATTCACCGCACCCCTACCCACGGGTGGCTGGAAGACACGACCCACGGGGAAATGATTGAATCGTAAAACCTTTCCAAGCTAAAAAAGGAGGCACGAATGATCCGTCAAATGGGCGTTGCCCTCTTCCTCGGTTTGCTGAGTCTGCCCGCGCTGGCCGACGACTGCTCCATCACGGTGGAAGCCAACGATCAAATGCAGTTCGACACCGATGCCATCGAGATCAGCCAGAGTTGCGATGAGTTCACCGTCGACCTGGAGCACACCGGCTCCATGCCCGTCGAAAACATGGGCCACAACTGGGTGCTGACCCATAAGGACGACATGAGCGACGTCGTCGGTGACGGCGCCAACGCGGGGCTGGAAGACGACCATGTCAAGCCCGATGACGACCGGGTCATTGCCCATACCGAGATGATCGGCGGTGGCGAGAGCACTTCGGTGACCTTCGATGTGGACAAGCTCGAGGAGGGCGAAGAGTATGCCTTCTTCTGCAGCTTCCCCGGGCACTCCGGGCCCATGCAGGGCACCGTCTCACTGGTCGACTAATCGGTCCTGAAAGGTGAATCCTGCCCGCAAGGAGCGCGCCTGGCGCGCTCCTTGCGATGCAGCCAGCAGGCGATTCCCAGGGTCACCCCCAGCACTAGCCAGGAACCCAACGCCACTCCCGGCCAACCCCCCAGCCCCCAGAAGGGCTCCAGCCAGAACACCCCAAGACTCGCCCCCAGGTAGTAGAACACCAGGTAGAGCGCCGAGGCGCTGCCCCGAGCCTGGCGCGCGTTGCGCCCCACCCAGCTCGAGGCCATCGAGTGGGCGACGAAGAAGCCGAAGGCGTTGAGAGTCAGCCCGGTCAGGATCAGCGGCAGGCTGTCGGCCAGGGTCACCAGGGTGCCCGCCATCAGGATCAGGATCCCCATCATCATGCAGGCCGGCTGGGAGAGGTAGCGCACCAGGCGCCCCGAGAGCGACGAGCCCAGGGTACCGCCCAGGTAGGTGAGGAAGATCATCCCCAGCAGGGTGGCGCCGAGCTCGAAGGGGGGCTCGGCCAGGCGGAAGGTGATGTAGCTGTACTGGTTGATGAAGATCAGGAAGTTGAGCCCGCCGAGCAGATAGGCCCCCAGCAGCGCCGGGGTGCGTAGATGCGCCGTCAGGTCGGCCAAGGCCCCGGAAAGCTCGAAGCGCCGCGGGGTAAAGCCCCGCGAGGGGGGCAGCAGCCGCCAGAAGAGCGCCACCCCCGCCAGGGTGATGAGCCCCACCGTCAGGAAGCTCGCCGTGCTGCCGCCGATCTCGGCCATGCCGCCCCCCACCATGCGACCGCTGATGCCCCCCAGGGTATTGGCGCCGATATAGAGGCCCACGGCGGCCAGCATGGCGTCGGGCTCGAACTCGTCGCCCATCCAGGCGATGGCCACCGCCGGCAGGCCGCCCAGCACGAAGCCCTGCAGGGTGCGCAGCGCCAGCAGGGTCTCGAAATTGGGGGCCAGGGCCAGGGCAAGGGAGAGCCCCCCGGCGGCGAGCAAGGTCAGGCGCATGATGCCGCCGCGACCGATGGCATCCGAGAGCGGGCCGAACACCAGCAGCGAGGCCGCCAGGGACAGTGTCGCCAGCGACATCACCAGCCCCACCACCAGGGTGGAGACGTCATAGGCGTCGCGCAGGTCCGGCAGCAGCGGCTGGGGGGCGTAGAGGTTGAGGAACACCAGCAGCGAGCCCAGGCTCAGCGCCAGGGTGGCTCGCCACCAGGCGGTGGTGCGCATGCGGATCATCGCAGCCCTCGTGGTGGCCTGTCGGTTCAGGCGCCGCCGCTGGCGAGCAGGCGCTGGGCCAGGTGACTCGGCTCCAGGGTGCGCCGGGCCTGCCAGAAGTGTCGCTGCCAGTAGTGGCTGTCGAGCTCGGAGATCATCACCCCGCGGGAGGAGGAGGCGTGCAGGAAGCGCCCCTCGCCGAGATAGATGCCGACATGGTCATAGATGCCGGGAGGACGGAAGAACACCAGGTCGCCCGGCGCCAGTTCGTCCGGCGCGACCGACCGCCCCGCGCGCACCTGCTCGCCGGTGGTGCGCGGCAGCGAGACGCGGAAGGTCTCGGCGAAGACATGCTGCACCAGCGCCGAGCAGTCGACTCCGCCGAAGTCGCTGCCGCCCAGGCGGTAGGGGGTACCCACCCAGCGCTCGTACTGGGCCAGCAGGGCCTGCCTCACCAGCGCCGGCGGGGGATTGTCCAGGCGGCGCGCCGCGCGGATGGGGTTGTCCACCGGTGACATCATCGGATCCCAGCCAACCGGCAGCCCGGGGAACTCACGGGCGAAGAAGGGGGCGTCCGGGTCCCGGGCGACCTGCTCCCGCGGCGCGGCGGCACAGCCGGCCAGCACCCCCAGCCACACGACCACCATCAGGGCACGACTCGCGTCGGTGACCACCATTCGAGCGACCTCTTCCCTGAGCCGCGCCCGCCGGCATCACTGATCCGGGTCGGGGAGCATCGCTGTGGCAGTGGCGCCGGCGATACCGGTAACACTGCCAGAACGGCCTGTCGGCGGCTCGCTGTGAACCTCGGCTCCCGACAGGTGGAGCCACTCTTGCGCTGCGAGGACTATAAACCAGCCCCGCGGACCTGGCGAGCCCGCGGCAAGGCCAGCATCAGTGCAGCAGCCGAGCATCTCCCGGCAGGGTATCGACGTGCATCGGCGCCCAGTGGCGCGGGCGCGCGCCCGGGAACTCCAGGCTCGCCCAGGGGCCGGCCAGGGGCGGGGCGGCGGAGAGCCAGGCCACCAGCGCCTGGCGCAGGCCGGCCAGGAAGCTCTCACGCTCCGGCGTCTCTCCCATGAAGAAGGAGAAGCCGGCATAGAGCCCGCGGGCGTAGGCCTCCCAGCCCGAGTAGTGGCGGGCGGCCAGGGCATGGGCGCGCTCCAGCACGCGCTCGAAGTCGGCGCCCTCCAGCCACCCCAACTGGCGGGCGGCGATGGCCAGGTCCACCGCCTGGGCCAGGTCCCAGGCGGTGAGGTCGGTATCGTTGCAGCCGTCCTCGTTGTCGCGCACCCGCTTCAGGCGCAGCAGGTGGGTGCGCTCCTCGTCTCTGCATTCGCCGCTCTCCAGGGTGGCGATCTCCGAGGCGAGTCGTGCGGCGTTGAGCGTATAGGGGGCGTAGTTGATCTGGTACTCCTGGCGATCGCCGGCCTCGAGCAGGTACTCCAGGAACTCGGCCAGCTCCGCGGCGGAGTGCAGGCCGTAGTGGTCATCGATCCACTCGCGGATCGCCACCGCCTCGCGCTCGCTCTCCCGGTGGGGCAGGCTCCAGGGCGGGCTGTTGAGCGGCCCCACCAGCGACAGCGCGGTGAACTGGGAGAGCCGCGGGCGCGGGCCGGGCTCGTGCCAGGCATCGTGGCGCCAGTCGAGCCAGTGGAAGAGGCTGCCCGGGTCCTCCAGGTGCCAGGCGATCTCGCGGGTCAGCGGCGGCTGCCCCTCCTCCGGCAACAGCGCATCCCAGCGCGACCACGCCTCCAACAGGCGACGCGCATCGGGATAGAAGCGGCACAGCGAGCCGCGCAGGGCCTCGGCCAGCGAGGCCAGCCCCTCGGCATCGAATGACTCGCTGTCCAGCGCCATCTGCAGGTAGAAGGCGTACTTCTCGGCCATATGGATGGTGGCCGCATGGTGGCTGGCGCGGCGCAGGCCGTCGCGCAGCGCCAGTGCCGCCGGCTCGGGCGCCCCGAAGGGGGTCTCGGCCGGGGGCAGCGCCCCGTGGGCGGCGTCGGCGGCGAGCTGGTTGAGGTGGTGGGCCTGGGCCGGCAGCCAATAGCGGGTAAGCGCCTCGACGCCCTCGTCGGCGTGCAGCTCCAGGGTCTCCTCCAGATAGCGCCGGGCATCCTCGCGCCGCGCCTCGGCCACCGCCGTCGCCGGCCCCTGGCGTTCGGCCAGCTCGGGCTCGCGCACGCTGGCCAGCGCCAGCACCCAATGGCGCGGGTCGGCGCGCCAGGCGCGCATGGCGTCGCGGGCCGGGGCCAGCTCGGCCTCCTCCACCAGCCCCTGCAGCGGCGTGCGCCAGGGGCTGACCGGCGAATGCAGCAGCAGCCGCCAGTCGGCCTCGAAGGACGCCAGCCGGCTGCGCCCCTCGAAAAGGCTGCGCCCGCGCTGGTAGGCCCGGGCCAGGGCCGACCAGTCGCTGTAGCGGTGCTGCACCAGGTCGGCAGCGTGCAGGGCGAAGGCCTCGGCCTCCTCGGCCTCGAGCCAGCCCAGGCAGGCCCCGGCCCAGGCCAGGTCGACCAGGCGCAGCCAGTCCCAGGCCGCCCACTCCAGCGGCTCGCCCTGCTCCAGGAAGGCCAGGAGGGTGCGGCCGTAGCGGCGCTCATCCCCCTCCAGCCCCTCGCACCAGGCAAGGGCGGCGGCGCGGTCCAGCCCCAGCAGGCGGGTCGCGTCGAGGTCCCAGCCCTGACGCTCGCCTTGGGCCCCCAGCCACAACAGGGTGCGCACCAGGTCGTCGCGGTCGCGCACCTGCCAGGCCTCGTCGAGCCATTCCCGCAGGCCCGCCCAGTCCTGTTCGCCGGCGGGCAGCGCCAGCACCGGAGCGAAGCCGGCGCGCAGGCGCCAGGCCCGTGCGCCGCCGGCCTCCGGCCAGGGCGGGTCCGGACGGTCATGCACCGCCAGCCACTCCCCCAGGCGCTCCCAGGTGACGCCGGCACCCTCGTGCTCGAGCACCGAGAGCGCCTGACAGGCCTCCATGAAACCGTCGTCGCCATGCACCCAGCCCTCGGCGCTGCGCGCGCGGCGCAGCGCCTCCAGCCAGGCATCGAGGTCGCGGTGATGGGCCACGATCTCGCCGGCCAGCCAGTGCCCCCAGGCGCGGGCCTGCTCGTGCGCCAGCCAGCCGGCGGCGCCGGCCAGGGCGGTCAGCTCCAGCGCCCCCAGCAGCCTTGCCGGATCGACATCGGCACCGCCGGCTCCCAGGGACTCCAGCAGCCGCCAGCCCAGCTCGCCGCGGTCCGGCACCGCCAGGGCCGCGAGCCGGGCGCGGGCCTCCTGCGGGTCCACGCCGAGCGGGTCGGGGTCGAAGGCCCAGTCGCACAGCACCAGCTGCTGGGCCCACCAGGCGTTGAGGGGATCGATCAAGGCGCACCTCGTGTTCGCGTCGCAGGAAGCCGCGGAAGGCGGCGGTTTTTCGGCGCCATAGTGTAGCCGAAAGCGCCGCCGGCGCCGATGGTCGCGGTCATCTTTCCTGCCCCGCCGCGCTCGTCGTCGAGAGGCTTGGCGAGTCGTTTGAAATAATGCACACTGCGTCAATTATGCCAACAACACCCCGGAGGACCCCGTGGCCGAGCTGCCCGATATCCTGATCCCCAAGGCCTTCATCGCCGGCGAATGGCGCGACGCGGCGACGCGCTTCGCCGTCACCGACCCCGCCAGCGGCGAAGTGCTGGCCGAGGTGCCCGACCTGGGTGCCGAGGCCACCCGCAACGCCGTGGCCGCCGCCGAGGCCGCCTGGCCGGCGTGGCGGCAGCGTACCGCCAAGGAGCGTGCCAACCTGCTGCGCGCCTGGTACGACGCCCTTATGGCCCACCAGGAGGCCCTCGCCCGGCTGATGACCCTCGAACAGGGCAAGCCGCTGGCCGAGGCCCGCGGCGAGGTGGCCTACGGCGCCTCCTTCGTGGAGTTCTACGCCGAGGAGGCCAAGCGCATGGCCGGCGAGACCCTGCCCAGCCACGGCGTCGACAAGCGCATCCTGGTGTTCCGCGAGCCGATCGGGGTGGTGGCGGCCATCACCCCCTGGAACTTCCCGCTGGCGATGATCACCCGCAAGTGCGCCCCGGCGCTGGCCGCCGGCTGCCCCGTGGTGATCAAGCCTGCCGAGGCCACGCCCCTCACCGCCCTGGCGGTGGCGCGCCTGGCCGAGCTCGCCGGCTTCCCCGCCGGGGTGATCAACGTGGTCACCGCCAGCCGTCCGGCCGAGGTGGGTGAGGTGCTGACCACCGATCCCCGGGTACGCAAGATCTCCTTCACCGGCTCCACCCCGGTGGGCAAGACGCTG
Organism: Halomonas sp.; assembly: GCA_046540755.1. GTDB lineage: Bacteria > Pseudomonadota > Gammaproteobacteria > Pseudomonadales > Halomonadaceae > Halomonas. The sequence continues at coordinate 17,669 of JBKHEO010000020.1, forward strand.
CTGGCCCAATGCGCCGGTACCGTCAAGAAGGCCTCCATGGAGCTGGGTGGCAACGCCCCCTTCATCGTCTTCGACGACGCCGACCTGGACGCCGCCGTGGAGGGGGCCATCGCCTCCAAGTACCGCAACTCCGGCCAGACCTGCGTGTGCACCAACCGCCTGCTGGTGCAGGCCGGTGTCTACGACGCCTTCGTGGAGAAGCTGGCCGCCCGGGTCGCCGAGCTCAGGGTGGGCAGCGGCCTCGAGGAGGGCGTGGTGCAGGGCCCGCTGATCAACGCCGCCGCGGTGGAGAAGGTCGAGGCGCACATCGCCGACGCCCTGGCCAAGGGCGGTCGCCTGGTCACCGGCGGCCGGCCCCACGCCCTGGGCGGCACCTTCTTCGAACCCACGGTGATCGCCGATGTCAGCGAAGAGATGCGGGTCGCCCGGGAGGAGACCTTCGGGCCCCTGGCGCCGGTGTTCCGCTTCGAGACCGAGGCGCAGGCCATCGCCATGGCCAACGCCACCGAGTTCGGCCTGGCCGCCTACTTCTACGCCCGCGACTACCGCCGCATCTGGCATGTGATGGAGGGGCTGGAGTATGGCATGGTGGCGGTGAACGAGGGGATCCTCTCCACCGAGCTGGCCCCCTTCGGCGGCGTCAAGGAGTCAGGCCTCGGGCGCGAGGGGTCTCACCACGGCCTGGATGAATTCACTGAACTAAAATACGTGTGTGTCGGCGGCCTGTGAGCGACCGCCACCCAACCCCCCAGGAGGCAACATGACCAACGCTGAACTCAACGACCTCAAGAAACGCTACGTCGCCAACGGCGCCGCCAGCCCGGCGACCCAGTTCGCCGACCGTGCCGAGAACGCCCTGATCTGGGACGCCGACGGCAACCGCATCATCGACTTCGCCGGCGGTATCGGCGTGCTCAATATCGGCCACCGTCACCCGAAGGTGGTCGAGGCGGTCAAGGCGCAGCTCGACCGCGTGATGCACACCTGCCAGACCGTGATGCCCTACGAGGGCTACGTGAAGGTGGCCGAGCAGCTCAGCCAGATCACCCCGGTGCGTGGCCACGCCAAGGTGATGCTGGCCAACTCCGGCGCCGAGGCCCTGGAGAACGCCGTCAAGGTCGCCCGTGCCGCCACCGGCAAGAACAACGTGATCTGCTTCGACGGCGGCTACCACGGCCGCACCTTCATGACCATGGCCATGAACGGCAAGGTCGCCCCCTACGCCGCGGACTTCGGCTCCATGCCGGGCAACGTCTTCCGCGCCCCCTACCCGGTGCCCTACCACGGGGTCAGCGAGGATGAGGCGATCCGCGGCCTGAAGATGGCGCTCAAGACCGACGCCAACCCCCGCGACACCGCCGCCATCGTGCTCGAGCCGGTGCTCGGCGAGGGCGGCTTCTATCCGGCGCCGGCCAGCTTCCTCAAGGCGATCCGCGAGATCTGCGACGAGCACGGCATGCTGATGATCGTCGACGAGGTGCAATCCGGCTTCGGCCGCACCGGCAAGATGTTCGCCATCGAGCACAGTGGCGTCGAGCCGGACCTCATCACCATGGCCAAGAGCATGGCCGACGGCATGCCGATCTCCGCCGTGGTGGGCACCGACAAACACATGGACGCCTCCGGCCCCAACTCCCTGGGCGGCACCTACACCGGCAGCCCGGTCTCCTGCGCGGCGGTGCTGGCGGTGCTGGAGGTCTTCAAGGAGGAGGGCATCCTGGAGAAGAGCCAGGCCCTGGGCGAGAAGCTCGGCAAGCGCTTCGAGAAGTGGCAGCAGGAGTTCGACTGCGTCGACAACGGTCGCCACATGGGCGCCATGGCGGCGGTCGACCTGGTCTCCGACAGGGCCAGGCACACCCCCGACGCCGACCTGGCGGCGGCGCTGTGCAAGCGTGCCCGCGAGAAGGGGCTGATCCTGCTCTCCTGCGGCCTCTACGGCAACACCATCCGCTTCCTGATGCCCGTCACCATCGAGGATGAGGTACTGGAAGAGGGCCTGGCCATCGTCGAGGAGTCCCTCAAGGAGCTGGTGGGCCAGCCCGCCACCGCCTGATCCCGGCTTCCGATCCCGATGTTCTCACCGCCCGGCCTCGTGCCGGGCGGTGCTCGTTGGGCCCGACGAAACCGGCCTTTCACTCGAGGCTGATCCGGCGACAGGCCTGCGGGGAGGCGCTGTAAACCCACCCTGGGCGCTACCGATGCCATCCCTGGCGTAGGACCTCCTCTTCGGCCTGTCCCCGGCGCCTCTCGTTTTGAGATGCCCCCCTTGCCAGTCCACGGCCCAGCCGAGAAGATAACGGCGTCCACCGCGAGGCCACAGCGTGATACTCCGAACCCTCTCCCTGCTGCGCTCGCTCCAGGGCGCCCACCAAACCGCCGACGAGGCTCGTGGCCGCGTCCAGCAGGCCAGCGACTACCGCTGGCTACGCGACCAGCTGCGCCATGGTGCGGTGGTCGACGAGGCGGCCCGCCTCGCCGACGGCACCCCGGCGCTGGCCGTCGCCCTCGCCTATCCGGCCACCGCCAGGCGCCTGGCCGGGGGCCACTGGCCCGAGTCGCCCGAGGCCCGCGAGCGCTGCCACGTGGCCGGCACCCACGCCTGTCGCGCCGCCGGTGCGCCGGCCTACCGCACCCTGGAGAGCCTCTCCCGCGGGATCGCGGAGGGCGCCATCGCCGTGCTGCGGGACGCCGCCCGCTTCCAGTACCTGCTGGAACGCGACGCCCTCGAGCTCGCCTGGCGGCGCCCGGAGCGCCTGCCCGCAGGGCTCGGCGCCACCCTGCCCGAGACCTCCGGCGCCAGCGGCTGGTTCCTGCTCACCCTGCGCGTGCCCGGCACCCAGGCGCCGCCCCGCCTCGGCGGCGCCTGGCTCGACGAGCGCCTCGACCGCTACCGACGCATCCTGCCCCGGCAAGGATGAGCCGCCAGGAGGGCTGACAGCCGGCTGGCCGGCCGCTACACTCCCGATAACTGTATATCGATACAGCTACCGGAGCTCATCCCCATGGCCCAGCAACACGACGTCCCCCGCTACCGCGGGCGCGGTGCCACCTACGCCCCCCACAACCGCTTCGCCCCCACCATCAGCGTGGCGGAGGACGACGGCTGGTGGCAGGAGGCGGCGCCGGCGAGCCTGGCCACCGAGGTGCGCGAGGAGCGCACACGCAGCGCGCTGTCCTGGAACACCTCCCCCGACCTCCCCTTCGACCGTTCCCTGAATCCCTACCGCGGCTGCGAGCACGGCTGCATCTACTGCTACGCCCGGCCGAGCCACGCCTACTGGGACCTCTCCCCGGGGCTCGACTTCGAGACCCGGCTGATCGCCCGCCACGGACTGGTGGAACGCCTGCGCGAGGAGCTGTGCCGGCCCGGCTATGTCTGCCGGCCCATCAACCTCGCCGGCAACACCGATGCCTACCAGCCGCTGGAAGCACGCCTCGGCACCACCCGGGCCGTGCTCGAGCTGCTGCTCGAATCTCGCCACCCCGTGACCCTGGTCACCAAGGGGGCGCTGGTCCTGCGTGACCTCGACCTGCTCGCCGCCCTGGCGGAGCGCCGGCTGGTGCGCGTGATGATCAGCCTGACCAGCCTCGATGCCGACCTCAAGCGCCGGCTGGAGCCCCGTGCCGCCTCGCCGGCGGCGCGCCTGCGGGTGATCCGCTCCCTGAAGGAGGCCGGCGTGCCCGTGGGCACCCTGGTCTCGCCGGTGATCCCGGGCCTCACCGACCACGAGCTGGAGCGCCTGCTGGCGGCCGCCGCCGAGGCCGGGGCCACCACGGCGAGCTGGATGCTGCTGCGTCTGCCGCGGGAGGTCGCCCCGCTGTTCGAGGCGTGGCTGCAGGCCCACACCCCCGAGCGTGCCGGCAAGGTGATGAGCCTGATGCGCCAGTGCCGCGGCGGCGAGACCTACGACGCCCGCTTCGGGCAGCGCATGCGCGGCCAGGGCGTCTTCGCCGAGCTGCTGCACCAGCGCTTCACCACCACCTGCCGGCGGCTCGGCCTCAACGCCGCGGACGCCCGGGCCGACATGGCCCTGGATACCACGGCCTTCCGCCCGCCCCGCGCCCAGGGCGACCTCTTCGCCTGAGGGGCCGTCAGGGAACCAGCACCGCCGCCCCGGAGAGGCGCCCCTCGCGCAGGTCGTCGAGCGCCCGGTTGGCCTCCTCCAGGGGATAGGCCCGGGTCTCGGTGCGGATCGGCACCCCGGGGGCCAGGGCCAGGAACTCCTCGCCGTCGCGACGGGTGAGGTTGGCCACCGATCTCACCGAGCGCTCCTCCCACAGCAGGCGATAGGGGAAGCTCGGGATATCGGACATGTGGATGCCGCCGGAGACCACCACGCCGCCGGGGCGTACCTGGGCGAGGGCGGCGGGCACCAGGTCGCCCACCGGGGCGAACAGCAGGGCGGCGTCGAGCGGCTCCGGCGGCGCCTCGTCGCTGCCGCCGGCCCACTCGGCGCCGAGGCGAAGCGCGAAGGCCTGGGCCTCGGCGTCACCGGGCCGGGTAAAGGCGAAGACCCGCTGTCCGCGGGAAAGCGCCAGCTGGATCAGGATATGGGCGGCGGCGCCGAAGCCGTAGAGGCCGAGACGCCGGGGCGCCTCGCCGCCCGCCAGGCGCCAGGTGCGGTAGCCGATCAGCCCGGCGCAGAGCAGCGGCGCGCTGGCCCGGACCTCGCCGTGGACGGGGAAGCAGTAGCGGGCGTCGGCCGTGGCGTACTCGGCATAGCCGCCATCGCGGGTGTAGCCGGTGAATTCGGCGCGCTCGCAGAGGTTCTCCTCGCCGCGGCGGCAGGGGGCGCACTCGCCGCAGGTCCATCCCAGCCAGGGCACGCCCACCCGCTGGCCGGGCGAGAGCCCCGTCACGCCCTCCCCCAGCGCGGTGACCTCGCCGACCACCTCGTGGCCGGGCACCAGCGGCAGGCGCGGGTCGGGCAGCTCGCCGTCCACCACGTGCAGGTCAGTGCGGCACACCCCGCAGGCCAGCACCCTCAGCTGCACCTCGCCACGGGCGGGCCGCGGTCGCGGAATCTCTTCCAGCTGCAGGGACTGGCCAGGGGCGTGCAGGCGCATGGCGCGCATGGTCTCGCTCATCGGGCATCTCCTGTCGACGGTGACATGGGTCTCGGCCTACAGGATAGCCGAGGCGTCAGGCGGCGACCCTGACCTCGTACCCGGTGTACTTGCGCAGGTTGATCACGCCCGTGTCGAGGATCAGGTACTGCCCCTTGAGGCCCAGCAGGGTGCCGCCGATCTCGGGCGTCTTGTCGAGGTTGTGGGAGACCACCTTGGTGGGGTAGTCGAGCACCGGATAGTCGAGGGCCACGGGCGCCTCGTCCAGCACGCGGATGGCATCCGCACCGAAGCGTTCACGCAGGTTGGCGAGGCCGGCCGCGAGACGCGCCAGCAGGCGGTCGCGCTCGGCGGGCAGATCCCGCGTGGCGGCCTCGCCCTTGAGCATGGCGCGCCAGTTGGTACGGTCGGAGACCGCCTCCTTGAACAGCGCCTCCACGAAACCCGACTGCTGGCGGCTCTCCACGGCGAAGATCGGCAGCGCCTGCACCGCCCCCTGGTCGAGCCAGCGGGTCGGCACCTGGGTGGCCCGGGTAATGCCCACCTTGAGGCCCGAGGCGTTGGCCAGGTAGACGATATGCGGCTGGAAGCAGTGGCGCTCGGCCCACTCGGGCTCGCGGCAGGTGCCCTCGAAGAAGTGGCAGGTCTCCGGCTTCATGATGCAGGTGTCGCACTGGGCGAGCCGCCTGAAGCAGGGGTAGCAGTAGCCCTGGGCGAAGCTCTTCTTCGTTGCCCGGCCGCAGTGGGTGCAGGCGATGGCGCCGCTCCAGGCAAGCGAGAGCGGCCTGCCCAGGCGCTCGTTGAGCTCGAGGCGCTGCTCCCCGGCGCGCAGGGTGTAGCGGGCGGGCTCGCCACCCTGCCCCGGGGCGATCGCCATCTTGGTCAGGCAGCCGGTGACCTCGGCGGCCACGGCGATGCCCTCAGTCACGGCCGGCATCCGTGGCCAGGCCCGCCAGGGCGGGGTCGACGTTCGCCCCGCTGCTGGCACCCCCGCAGGTGCGCCGTTCCAGGTAGCCCACCCGCTCGCTCTCGGGCACCCGGTTCTCCACCTCGTAGCGCATCACCGCCTCGAGGCAGAGCTCGGTCTGCTCACGGGTCAGCATCCGGCCGTCGGGCCACTTGCGCAGGGAGACCGCCTGCTTGAGGCTCTGGTAGATGGCCGGGGTCATCTGCTGGATCATGCGCTCGAAGGTCATATCGCTCATGGTTCGTCTCTCGGTGATGATGGCAAGCTCAGCGCCGGCGGCGGGCTCGCCCGGAATAGTACCAGCCCAGGACCAGGCCCACGACCAGCCCGCCCAGGTGCGCCTCGTTGGCGACGTTGCCGAAGCCTACCGCGCCGGCCATGTCGGTCATGGTGAAGACCATCCAGCCGAGCATGAACACCACCAGCATCTGGGGCACGAAGAAGCCGCTGCCGGGCAGGCGCCGCGACATCAGCCAGACATAGCCCAGCAGGCCGAAGTCGACGCCGGACATGCCGCCGAACAGGGCGCTGCCGGTGGCGAACTGGGCCAGGTTGCCGCCGATCCCGGCGGCGAGGACCAGCAGCAGCATCCGCCCGCTGCCCTGCAGCGCCTCCACCTGGCGGCCGAAGTACCACAGCCACAGCATGTTGAAGATCAGGTGCATCCAGCCAAAGTGCAGGAAGGCCGGCGACAGCAGCCGCCACACCTGGCCCGCGGCCAGCGTCTCGGGCAGGGAACCCACCGCCAGGCTGCCGTCGGGGCCGATGCCCAGGGGCACGATCGCCAGCAGGGCGATCACCAGGTCGCCGAAGATCGCCATGGCGGCGAAGACCGCCAGGCAGAGCCCCAGGGTGGCGGCGGTAAGGGGCGCCTGGCGCAGCACCGGGGCCAGGCCGGCCGCCCGGCCTGCGGGCCGAGCCGGGGGAGACTCGGGTAGCGGCTCACCGCGCTGCCATCGGCCCACCACCTCCCGCAGGGCCTCCTGCTGGGCCGGGTCGGCCAGCCACAGCATCTGCCCCTCGGCCTCCTCCGTGATGCGATGGCCGATGCGCGCCGCCCACAGGGCGCGGCGCAGCTCGCGGGTATCGGCGTCGGCGGGCAGCAGCATCACGCGGTACATGGCATCACCTCACGTCGCCTCGCTACCCGGCAGTGGCCGGGTGACGGACACGCAGAAAAAATCCGGCGGAGGGGGCCGCCGGACAAGAGCAAGGGATCATTCAAGGGAACACCTACTCTGATGGCGGATGGCGGCGGGAGTTCATCCCCCGCCCCATAATTTTGTAACAGTTTGTATCAATCGAGATCAATCTCCCAGGGTTGCGGACGCACCCGCTCCTCCCGCGGCACCCGCAGCCACACGAAGCGGTCGGCATTCAGGCGGCGCTCGCCGCTCCAGCGATAGGCCACCAGGCGCCCGAACTTCACCGCGCTGTAGTCCAGGCAGGCGACATTGGGGGCCGGCAGTGCCGGGACGCCCTCGCACCAGTAGTGGCCGATGAACAGCGGCGGCTCCTCGACGCCGTAGTGGGCGAGGCGCGCCCGCTGCTCCTCCGTCAGCGGCCGCTGCTCGAGATCCCCCGGCAGGTTGTCGGGCTGGAAGACCACGTCGCCCCAGGTCTCGGGGTGGCGCGCCCAGAAGTGGGCGCGAAAGCTGTGGCGTGTGAAGCCGTCGCCGGAGTGGATCTCCACCCCCAGCGGCAGCGGAATCTGGATGCCCCGGGTCAGGCGGTCGAGGATCCGGAACGCCGAGGTGCCGGGCGCCGTGGACTCCACCAGGAAGGCCTCGTCCAGGCGGGCGTCGGGGCGGCGCCGACGCAGCTCGTCGATCAGCGGCTGGTCCCAGCAGGCGTGCACCACGCGCAGGCCATCGCGCTCCAGGCAGAGGGGAATCTCCATAAACCAGGCCAGCGCCTCCTCCCACTCCTGGGGGTGGTCGCGGTACTGGTCGAGGGTCTCGCGGATCAGGCGGTTGTGGCGCGGGGTGTGCTCGCGCAGCCAGTCGCGCCCCAGGCCGGCGGGGGCACGATGACAGTAGGTCAGGGCGTTGACTTCATGGTTACCCATGACGATATATGCCTCGCCCTCCTCCACCATGCGCCGGGCGATCTGCACCGCCAGGCGTATGCGCGGGCCGCGGTCGACCAGGTCGCCCAGGAAGATCACCCGCCGCCGCGGATGGCGATAGACCCCGCCGCGCTGGTGGTAGCCGAGCTTCTCCAGCAGGGCGGCCAGGGTGGCGCCGCAACCGTGCACGTCGCCGATCAGGTCATAGCCTTCGAGCCTCGCCGGCTTGTTCACGTCAGTCTCCCAGGCGGTGGCTCCAGCCAAGCTTGCTGCGCAGGACTTCGTAGAAGTTGTGGCCCACCGGATGCACCAGATGCACCGTCTGGGGCTTGCGGCGGATCACCAGGACATCGTCGGGCTTGGCCACCGCCCGGGTCTGGCCGTCGCAGCTGATATGCGGGTAGGTCTGGTTGGTCTCGCCGATATGGATGCGGATCTCGCTGGCAGCGTCCACCACGATGGGACGGCTCGACAGGGTGTGGGGAAACATCGGCACCAGGGTCAGCACATCCAGCCGCGGGTGCATGATCGGCCCGCCGCCGGAGAGCGAGTAGGCCGTGGAGCCGGTGGGGGTGGCGACGATCAGGCCGTCGCTGCGCTGGCTATAGACGAACTGGCCATCGAGGAAGAGCTCGAACTCGATCATGCGCACCGCCTTGCCGGGATGCAGCACCACCTCGTTGAGGGCATCGCCGCCGCCCATGGGGGTGTCGTCACGGTAGAGCTCGGCGTCCAGCAGGAAGCGCTCCTCCAGCTCGTAGTGGCCGTCGAGCACCTCGCCGACCCGCGCCTCCAGCTCGTCGGGGGAGATATCGGTGAGGAACCCCAGACGCCCGCGGTTGACCCCCAGCACCAGGGTGCCGCTGTGGCAGAGAGTGCGCGCCGCCCCCAGCAGGCTGCCGTCGCCGCCCACCACGATCACCAGGTCGCACAGCTCGCCCAGGCTGCGCCGGCTGGCCTCGGGGTGGCCGTGGTCGAGCAGCACCGTGGCGGTACGGTCCTCGACGATCACGTGCAGGCCGCGCGTCTCGAGGAAGCGCAGCAGTCGCTTGAGGGTCTCGACCACCTGGGCGCTGCCCAGGCGGCCGATCAGGCCGATGTTGCGGAAGGACGCCGCGCGCCCCTCGGGGGAAGTCAGTCGGGATGGCATGCCGGGGCCTCTCGCATCGCAGCGGGCCATTATGGCGAGTGCGACAGCCCCCGGCAAACGGCCTCAAGCCGTAGCGGCCAAACGCCGGCGGCGCTCCCACCACTCGTTGAGCAGCAGGGCGGAGAGGATGATGGCACCGCCCAGCGCCAGCCGGGCGAGGTCGGCGTCACGGTTCCAGATCACCAGGTTGACCAGCAGGCCGGCCGGGATCAGGGCGTTGTTCATGATCGCCAGCGCCCCGGCGTCGACCCGCACCGCCCCCAGGTTCCACAGGAAGTAGCCCAGCCCCGAGGCCACCAGTCCCAGCCACAGCAGCACGCCCCACTGCAGGCCGGTGGAGGGCATCGCCGCGGTGTCGCCGAGCATCAGGAAGGCCGGCAGTGCCACCGCCAGGGCCCCCAGGTAGAACCAGGCGAAGACGCTGTAGCGCGGCAGCGAGTCGGGGAGTTCGGCGGAGAGCCGCCGGTAGCCCACCTGGCCCAGGGCAAAGCAGAGGTTGGCCCCCTGTACCACCAAAAAGCCCAGCCAGAAGCCGCTTTCCACCCCGTCGTAGCGGATCACCCAGGCGCCCAGCACTGCCAGCGCCGCGGTCACCAGGTAGAAGGGGGTGAAGCGGCCGAAGAGGGCATCGTCGAGCAGGGCGATATAGAGCGGCGTGAAGATGGTGAACAGCAGTACCTCGGGCACCGAGAGCAGCAGGAAGGACTGGTAGAAGAAGAGGTACATCACTCCCAGCTGCAGCGCCCCCAGCCCCATCAGTACCAGGCGCTGCCTCCCGCGCAGAAGCCGCGGGCGCAGGAAGGGCAGGAACACCAGGGCGGCCAGCGCCACCCGCATCAGCACCGCCAAATAACTGTCCACCTGGCCCGCCAGGTAGACCCCGATCAGCGAGAAGGAGAAGGCCCAGAGCAGGGTGACGCCGACCAGCAAGCCCATTGGTAAACCTCTGAAAGAAAGAAGGTTGACCAATCCTACCCGCTACAGGGGGCACTGCCAAGCGCGCCTTCCGTGCAGCAGGCGTCCACCGCCCGAGGCGGCGAGCGGCGCCGACAAGGCGAGCGTCAGCCGATCGCGCCGGCACCGCCGGCGAGGCGGCGGCGAACCCGACGCCAGGCATAGAGGACCCCGGGCAGCCAGCCCAGCAGGGTCAGCACCAGGGCGAGCCCCACCCGCTTCGCCGGCTCCCCGGCCAGGCCCAGGGCCAGCGGCGGCAGCAGCACCGCCAGGGCCAGCAGCGCCCGACGCATGGCGACGGGCGGCTCCCGGGGCGCGCCGCGGGAGCCGCCGGCACGCTTATCGTCGACGGCGTGGTCCGAGGATGGCGTGAAGGTGCCGACGGCGCCTTCGCCGCGAGCGTCGTCCACCTCATGGACCAGGGCACGTCGATGGGCCTCGTGGTCGACCTTCTGGGTGATCGCCTCGGCCCCTTCCGCCAGGTCGTCGTGATAGCGCTCCCAATCCTCCCAGTCGAAGGGCGTGCCGGCCCGCGGGCGATGGTCGCCCGCCTCCCGTGCCCGGGACCAGGCCTTCTCCTCCAGGGTGTTGGGGCGTTCGCGGTCGCGCTCCCCGTCGAGCCCCCGCCTGGCGAGATACTCGCGTGCATCCATGGTCGGCCTCCCGGCAACGAAGCGTGAGTAGTTCGTCTTTTGAAAGGAACAGGCCGCCGCGGGTTCCCCGCCCGGAGGTCGGAAAAGCGTTGAAGAGCCACCGCCGCGAGGGAAGGACCGCGTGCGCGGGTCGACTATGCTGAGGGCAAACCGGCACAAGGAGATCCGCCATGCCCAGCAAGGCTCCCACCATCGTGCGCGAGATCATGTCCCGCGACTGCTACCGGGTCACCGGCAAGACCTCGGTAACGACCCTGGCCGAAGGCCTCTCGCTGCACCGCCTGCCCGGGGTGCCCGTCGTCGACGATCACGACCACCTGATCGGCTTCATCTCCGAGCAGGACGTGATGGGCAAGGTGCTGGAGAGCGCCTACCTCAACGACGAGCCGCCGCTGGTCAGCGACCTGATGCGCCACGAGGTGCTCTCGGTCTCTCCCACCAAGAGCATCACCGACCTGGCCCAGGAGATGCTCGGCAACAAGCCCAAGGTGTACCCGGTGGTGGAGCAGGGTCGCCTGGTAGGCATCGTCACCCGACGCGACGTGCTCAACGCCATCCTGCGCATGCGCCACCGCTAAACTCGCCCCACCCCGATTCGACGCCCCGCCATCATCCGGCGGGGCGTCGGCGTGTCCGACGACCGCGACACATAAAGAACATAAAGAAAAAAGCCGCCTCCTGCGGAGACGGCCAAGATGCGATCGAAACTGCCAGCAGGGCAACAGTGTTAGCGACTGCTATCGCGGCTGGCTGTCTCATGTCTGACAGTGCGAGGCGAGAAAGTTCGCGCCGCCAGCAAAATTTTCCCGATCCCGCGGATCGGGGGCATGGCCGGCCGCCCCGCCGCGGAGCCAAAGTGCCCCACCGGGCTTGCATCGCTAAGGGACTGGTTTTATTATCGATTGATCGTGCGGGTGTAGCTCAATGGTAGAGCAGAAGCTTCCCAAGCTTAAGACGAGGGTTCGATTCCCTTCACCCGCTCCAG
>JBKHEO010000021.1:0-29053 GCA_046540755.1 Halomonas sp.
GGCGAGGGCTCCAAGGCCGCCCTGGGCGCCTTCGATCACCTGATCCGCAGCTGATCACGGGGGCCTCCGGCTCCCGCTCCATGCAACGCCCCCGCCGGCGACAACCGGCGGGGGCGTTGTTGTGGCACCCAGGGCTCGGCCGACATCAATCGTCGATCACCTCGACGCGCTCGATCACCACCGGGGTCTCGGGCACGTCGGCGAAGCGGCCGCGGTTGCCGGTGGGGACCCGCTTGATGGCGTCGACGACCTCCATGCCCTCGACGACCTCGCCGAACACCGCGTAGCCCCAGGTCTGGCCCGACTGCTTGCTGACGTGGTCGAGGGAGGAGTTGTCGGCGACGTTGATGAAGAACTGCGAGGTGGCCGAGTGGGGATCGCCGGTGCGCGCCATGGCCAGGGTGCCGCGGCGGTTCCTGAGGCCGTTGTCGGCCTCGTTGTCGATCGGCTCGCGGGTCGGCTTCTGCTCGAGGTCGGTGTCGAAGCCGCCGCCCTGGATCATGAAGCCGTCGATCACCCGGTGGAAGAGGGTCTCGTCGTAGTGCCCGTCGTCGGCGTAGGCGAGGAAGTTCTCGACGCTCTGCGGCGCCTCCTCCTCGAACAGTGCGATGTCGATGGCGCCCTCGCTGGTGTGCAGCCTCACGTCGGGCGTGGCGTCCTGGGCGACGGCGAGGGTGGGCAGGGCGGCGGTCAGCAGGGCAAGGGCGAGTCGGCGCATGGGGCGTCCTTTCGTGGCGGGTGAGGGGCGGCACCCAGCATAGGGTGCCGGGCGATGGCTGTCAGCGGGAGTCTTCCCGGCAGGCCTTGCTGGCGCGGGTCATCGCTTCCCCGGCGCCGTCAAGGGCGAAGGTCAGGAACCAGGGATCGTCGGGGCCGCGCATCAGGCGAAGGCGCAGCACCTCGCCGTCGCGCATCTCGTCGAGCAGCAGGGGCTGCTCCGGCAGCGCGAAGCGCACGTAGAAGCCGCCGTCGCCGCGATCGATGCGAAAGGCGGCTCGGCCGGAGTGGATCGTCTCCTCGTCCACCCGCAGGTCGGCGGGCACGCGGTTGACCACGCCGCTATCGGCCTGGCGCTCGCCCAGCTCCACCCGCATCTCCAGCCAGGGCGCCTCGCAGGCGCCGGGGGTGTAGTTCACGGCGAAGTGGGCGTCGGCGTAGCTGTCGCCTTCCAGGGCACGGTAGAACCGCTCCTCGCCGAGGCGCAGGGTCATCGACCGCCAGGCGCCGTGGGGCTCCACCGCGTCGACGTTGAATTGCACCGCGGCGGCGGGCCCGGCCAGGGTCAGGCCGGCGAGGATGGCGACGAGGCGGGTGACGAGTGGCGGCATCCAGGGGCTCCTCGAGAGACGGTGCGCCCGAGGCTAGCATGCCGGCCCACGCCGCGCAGCCGCCTAGTGATCGCCGTGCATGTCGCCGCCGTCGCTGCCTCCCGTCAGGAGTGGGGTCGGCCCGGGCCGGTTACTCCTGGCTGGCGTAGTAGGCGGCGATGTCGGCGATGTCCTCGTCGGAGAGACCCTTGGCCATGGGGGTCATCATCGCGGCGTTGCCGCCCTCGCGCTGGCCGTCCCGATAGGCCTTGAGGCTGCTCTCCAGGTAGGTGGCGGATTGGCCGTTGAGGTTGGGGTAGATGGGCGCCAGGCCCTTGCCGTCGGTGCCGTGGCAGGCCACGCAGGTGCCGATCTTCTCCTCACCGGCGGCGACATCCCCCTCGGCCTGGGCGTCCATGGCCAGGACGGCACCGCCCAGCAGGGCGGCAGCGAGGAACAGTTTCATAAGGAACCTCAAGAATGAATTTTAAGTTGCCTAGAAAAGCCCGGTTGCGACAATCGACCTTACCGGGCAGCTGTTGCCATCTTGCCAGGCGGCATGCTGCCTCGGCTTGACGTGCGTCATGTTCAGCCTAGGCCCGGGGAAAGAAAAGGTAAAACAGATGCCTTATTGGGCACAGGAGGGGAGTCAGGCGTCGCCGTGGGGGCCGTGGCGAGCCGTGCTCTCGGGGCGGGGTCAGGCGGGGGGCGGATCGTCGATCTGCAACAGGCGGATCAGCGGCTGGCGGCGAGCGCCCAGCAGGTCCTCCAGGGTGTAGCCATCGAGCACGTCGAGGAAGGCCTCCAGGGCCTCCTTCAGGACGTGCTTGAGCCGGCAGGCCGGCGTGATCACGCACTCGTTGTCGTTGCTGAAGCACTCCACCAGGTCGAGATCGCGCTCGGTGCGGCGCACCAGTTCGCCCAGCACGATGCTCTGCGGATCGCGCCTCAGCAGCAGGCCGCCGTTCTTGCCACGGATGGAGGTGATGTAGCCGTGATGGCTGAGATCCTGGACCACCTTCATCAGGTGGTTGCGGGAGATGTCGAAGCGCTCGGCGATCTCGGTGATGGTCGATCGCTGTTCGCCCTTGACCGCCAGGAAGAGCAGCACGCGCAGCGAGTAGTCGGTGAAGCGGGTCAGATGCATGAGAAGCGTCGCCTGGTGGTCGAGGATAGGGTCAGCGCCGGGTCCAGGTGCATGACACCCAGGCCGCGGGGTTGGTGGGAGCGCTGGGCCGGGTCAGTACGTAGCCGGCCACCGCCAGGAATAGCGCGGCCGCCAGCGCCAGCCCCAGGGACGGCATACCGCTCGCCCACAGCAGCACCCAGCTGGCGACCAGCAGGGCCGGAGCGAGCGCCTTGGCGCGTCGCGGCACCGCGCGATGGGCGTGCCAGGCCGCCAGGGAGGGACCGAAGCGCGGGTGGGCATGCAGCCAGCGCGCCAGCCGCGGGGACCCCTTGGGGGCGGACCAGGCGGCCAGCAGCAGGAAGGGCGTGGTCGGCAGCAGCGGCAGGACGATCCCGGCGGTGCCCAGGCCGATGCAGCCCCAGGTGAAACCGCACCAGGCGAGGCGAACGACGGGTCCTGACATGGCGTGACCTCCGGAAGTTGAAGGCGTAGACTAATAAGCGGCAAATTACATGCATCTTAGCACCACGGAGCCCCGGGCGCGTTGCGCTGTGTCAACGATGGTCGACGGGTGCCGCCCCTCGACGCCTGCCTGGCGACTGTTCTTCCCCCTGGCGGCGATGCATGCCGCGATCACAGTGCCGTTGTCGCTGGCCGCATTCTATCACGGCCTGCCCCTGGGGCTCCTCGCCTCCCCTGCGGCACACGGTCGCGAACTGCTGTCCGGCTTCGCCCTGGCGGTGATCGCCGGCTACCTGCTGGGGCGGCTGGCGACGAGGCGGGACGATTGACCTCGGTCAACTACCCCCTCGAGGGTACCGACGCGCCGGCCGCGGGCTGGCATACTGCGCAGCATTGGGCATCGCCGCGGCGTTGCCAGGGTTATCCAAGAGGCCTTTTCACCATGCAAGACCATCTGCTCTTCGACCGTCCCCTGGTGGAGAAGTACGACCGTCCCGGGCCGCGCTACACCTCCTATCCCACCGCCCCGCAGTTTCATGCGGCCTTCGCCGAGGATGACTACCGCGCCGCCGCCGAGCGCAGCAACCGGGCCGAGGCGCCCAAGCCGCTCTCGGTCTATGTGCACATCCCCTTCTGCAAGAGCCTCTGCTACTACTGCGCCTGCAACAAGATCATCACCCACAACACCGAGCGCGCCGCGGAGTACCTGGCCTGGCTCAAGGAGGAGATCGCGGTGCAGGGCGAGCTCTTCGACGAGAGCCGGCGCATGACCCAGCTGCACCTGGGAGGCGGTACCCCCACCTACCTGAGCAACGCCCAGCTGGGCGAGCTGATGGCGAGCCTCGACGCGGCCTTCCACTTCGCGCCGCCCGAGGAGCGCGAGTTCTCCCTGGAGGTGGACCCGCGCACCGTGACGCCCGCTCAGATCCACGAGCTGCACGACCTGGGATTCAATCGCCTGAGCTTCGGGGTGCAGGACTTCGACCTCGACGTGCAGCAGGCGGTCAACCGCGTGCAGAGCGAGGAGGATGTCATTGCCCTGGTGCAGGCCGCCCGCGAGGCGGGCTTCGAGTCGGTGAGCGTCGACCTGATCTACGGTCTGCCGCTGCAGACGGTGGCCAGCTTCGACGCCACCCTGGAGAAGATCATCGCCCTGCGCCCCGACCGTATCGCCACCTACAGCTACGCCCACCTGCCGGAGCTGTTCAAGGCCCAGCGCCTGATCCGCCCCGAGGACATGCCGCCCCCCGAGCGCAAGCTGGAGCTGCTCGAGCTGACCATCCGCCGCCTCACCGAGGCCGGCTATGTCTACATCGGCATGGACCACTTCGCCCTGCCCGACGACGAGCTGACCCTGGCGCGGGAGAACGGTACCCTGCAGCGCAACTTCCAGGGCTACTCCACCCATGCCGACTGCGACATGATCGGCCTGGGGATCACTTCCATCGGCAAGGTGGGGGACACCTACAGCCAGAACGTCAAGGAGACCGCCCAGTACCAGCATCGCCTGGGCGAGGGCCGCCTGGCGGTGTTTCGCGGCTACCGCCTGAGCGACGACGACCGCCTGCGACGCGACGTGATCAACGCCCTGATGTGCCACAACCGCATCGATTTCGACGCCATCGAGGCCGCCCACGGCATCGTCTTCCGCGACCATTTCGCCGACGCTCTGGAGGAGCTCCAGGAGATGGCCGACGATGGCCTGCTGGCGATCCGCGAGCGCGAGATCGAGCTGCTGCCCGCCGGGCGCCTGATGATGCGCAACGCCGCCATGGCCTTCGATGCCTACCTGGCCCACAGCAAGGGGCGCTACTCGCGCACCGTCTAGAACAAAAAAAGGCCACCCTCTGGGAGGGTGGCGCAAGACCGTGACTAGCAATGAGGAGGGAGAAACCACGGCAGGAGACTGGCAGGCCCTGCCCTGGTGACGGCGCCTCATCAACGCCGACGATCAAAGGGTAATAGTTCTCGTTTACCATGTCAACATGAATGCGAATATTTTTTATTTTCTCCGCCGGCGCTAGCCGACCAGGCGCAGCCACAGCGGTAGGGTGACCATCGCCAGCAGCGTCTGGCCGGTGATCAGCGCCGCCATCATCTCGGCGTCGCCGCCCAGCTGGCGCGCCAGGATATAGGCCGAGGTGGCGGTGGGCAGGGCGGCGAACAGCAGCACCACGTCGCGGCTGATCGGGTCGAGGCCCAGCGCCAGGGCGAGGGTCAGCGCCAGTGCCGGCATCAGGACCAGCTTGATCAGGTGGGTGGCCCAGACGCCACGGTCGAGGCGCACCAGGGCCGCGGGGCGCAGCGCCACCCCCACTGCCACCAGCCCCAGCGGCAGGGCGGCGCGCCCCAGCAGTTCCACACTGGCCTCGCTCCACCCGGGCAGGCCGATGCCGCCGACGTTGAGACCGATGCCCGCCAGGCAGGCCAGGATCAGCGGGTTGCGCGCCAGGGCGGCGAGGCTCTTGCCCAGGCTGCCGCGCCCCAGGGTGCCGGCGGCGACGAAGCTGGCCACGCACAGCACGTTGACCACCGGCACCATCAGCGCCACGGCCACCGCCGCCACCGTCGCCCCCGCCCCGCCATGCAGCGCCGCGGCCCCGGCCACCCCCACATAGGTATTGAAGCGCAGCGAGCCCTGGAAGGCCGAGGTGAAGGCGGCAGCCTCGAGCCCCAGCCAGCGACGCGCCCGCCACAGCAGCGCGGCGAACAGCCCCAGGGCCCCCAGCAGGGCGATCGCCACCCGGGTCACCGGCACCTGGCCGACGTCGGCGGTGGCCAGGGTGGCGATCAGCATGGCGGGGAAGAGCACGAAGTAGATCAGCCGCTCCAGCTGCGCCCAGAACTCGCCGTCGGGCTGGCGCAGCCGGCCCAGGCCCACCCCCAGCAGGATGAGAAGGAACAGGGGCCCCAGGGCCCCCGCGATATCCGCCATGTCGTGCCTCCCTGGTCCCGTCGCCTGCGACATCGCCCCGCAGTCTGCCACAGACGAAAGCTGATAAGCTTGTCGCATTCCCTCCCTGCCGTGCCGGTCAGCCTCGTCATGCCTGGTTCCTCCGCCTCCGACACCACCGTTCCCCGCCCGCCGCTGGTGCGCTTGCTGGTGCTGCTCACCCTCGGCACGGTGGCGGTGGCGCTGTGGTTTTTGGCCAGCCATCTGCTGCGCGAGGCGGGTCAGGTGCGGTGGTATCCCGAGTCGGCGGAGTGCGACCTCGCCGCGGGCCCCTGCGCGGCGGACCTGGGCGAGGGGAGGCGCCTCACGCTCGACCTGGGCGTGCGCGGCGAGATCCGCGCCCTGCAGGGCCTGCCTCTGGAGGTCGGCCTCGAGGGGGTGGAGGCCGAGGGCGTGAGGGTGGAGTTCGTGGGGCGTGACATGGACATGGGGCTGCATCGCTACCCGCTGCGTCGCGCCGATGATGCCACCTACCGCGGCGAGGGACAGATCCCTATCTGCACCGAGGCGGTGATGCCATGGCGTGCGCGTGTCATCGTCGAGACCGCCGATGGTAAGCTGGGGACCGGATTCGATTTCGAGGTGGAGAGAGACGCGCCATGAGAGGCAAGGGAGCCTGGGCGGGCATCGCCCTGATCGTGCTGCTGCTGGTGGTGGGCGGCGTCGGCTGGTACCTGCAGCAGGCCGGTGGCGGGGCCGACGAGCCCGCCGGCGGGCCGGTCTCGCTGCCCTCGACAGAGGGCGACTTCCGTCTCGAGCGGCTCGACGAGGACCAGATACTGGTGCTGTTCTTCGGCTACACCTACTGCCCCGACGTCTGCCCCATGAGCCTGGCCGTGGTGCGCCAGGCGCTGGCCGAGCTGCCCGCCGAGCAGCGCGATCGGGTGGTGCCGCTGCTGGTCTCGGTGGATCCGGAACGTGACTCCCTGGAGCGCCTCGAGGAGTACGTGGGCTTCTTCGGCGAGCGCTTCATCGGTGCCACCGGCAGCCAGGAGCAGCTCGAGGAGCTGGCGGAGCGCTACGGCGTGGTGTGGCGCAAGGCGGAGGCGTCGGATTCCGACATGGAGTACACCATCGACCACAGCTCCTCGCTCTACCTGGTCGATCGCGAGGGGGAGATCCTCAGGCGAGTGCTCTACTCCCCCTCCCACCAGGGGCTGCTGGCGGCCCTGCGCGAGACCCTCGAGTAGCGCCGTGTCCCTGTCGGGCCGGCCCTGTCTCCCGAGGACCGCCCCTCGCCATGCCCGTCAGGTTCAGGGGCGCTCCTGGAGTCGACTCAGCATGGCCATCAACGCCTCGGCCTGGGTGCCCTGGCGGGTATCGTGCAGCGGGTCGAGCTGCCAGGTGCTCTCGGCATAGCCCCACCAGTCCCAGCAGCCCTGGGGGTTGCCCAGCCGCGACTCGGCCTGGGGATAGAGCACGATCCGGCGGTTCGCCGCGGCCCAGGCGTTGAGGCCGGTATGGCGCACGAAGGCCTCGTCGACCATCTCCGCGCCCATGTTGCAGCCGTGCAGCGCCAGCGTCACGGCGCAATCCCCCGCTTCGCACCCCGCCGGCACGAACAGGTAGCCGGTATCGGCCAGCCCCTTGGCGGCGAAGTCGCCCTGGTCGAAGCGGTGCAGTTCGCCCTCCGGCTCGCCCTCGACGGGCGTCGCCAGGTCGCCGTGGAGCCACGCCAGGGCCTCGCCGGCGATATCGCGGTCGCAGGCCAGCAGGTGGGTGTTGCCACCCCCGCGGCAGTCGCCCAGCTCGGCCGGCTCGGCGTCGCCGAGCGCCGCGTCGATGGGCCAGCCGTGGCCGATGTCCGCGTCCTGGCGATGCCGAAGCTGGCGTTCGGGGTCGGCCAGCCACTCCCGGAACTGGTCGGCCAGAGCCGTGCCCAGGGCCGGCTCCACCACCTCGTCCTCCTCACCGTGCCACACATAGACCTGGAGCCTGGCCAGGGCCTCGGCGTCGCCCACCAGCTCCCGCCGGCGGTAGTCGTCCAGCCGCTGCCTCAGGTCATCGCGGTCGGGCATGCCGCGCCGGGTCTCCATGCACTGGCCCAGGGCCAGGCCCAGCGAGCCCTGGGCGCAGGACCAGGGACCGGCGGCCAGCACCCCCAGGCCCGCGAAGCGTTCGGGCCAGGCCACCGCCAGCTGGGTGGCCATGTAGCCCCCCGAGGAGACGCCCAGCACACTGGCCTCCCCCTGGCGGGCGTCCAGGGCGGGCAAGGGCGGCGGTGTCGCCTCCTCGGCGAGGGACGGGCTAACGGACAGGACGGCGAGGAGGCCGAGTGTCCCCCCGCAGAGCCGAGGCGCCTTACTCATCGCTGGCGGTGACATCGCGGAGCTCGACCTTGAAGGTCAGGGTCTCGTAGGGGCCGATGGGGCCCTGGCCCTGGGCGCCATAGGCGAGCTCATGGGGGATCACGATCTCCCAGGTGTCGCCCACGCGCATCATCTGCAGCGCCTCCTGCCAGCCCTCGATCACCTGGTCGACGCGGAAGCTGACCGGCTCGCCGCGATCAAAGGAGCTGTCGAAGACGGTGCCGTCGATCAGGGTGCCCTCGTAGTGCACCTCGACGGTGTCGTCGGCGTCCGGGGTGTCGCCGTCGCCGTTCTCCAGCTCGCGGTACTGGAGGCCGGAGGCGGTGGTCTCGACGCCCTCGCGCTCGGCGTTCTCGGCCAGGTAGGCCTCGCCCTCGGCGCGGTTGGCCTCGGCGGCAGTCTCGGTCGCGGCCTGATGCTCGGCGGTGGCGCGCTCCTGGAAGTCGCTCAGCGTCTCGGCCACCTCCTGGTCGCTCATGGCCAGCTCCTTGCCTTCGAAGACATCACGGATCGCCTGGGTGAAGGCGTCGACGTCGAGGGAGTCGATGTCCTGCTGGATGCTCTGGCCGAGGGTGACCCCGAGGCTGTAGCTGAGCCGCTCGTCGTCGCTCTCGGGGGCGCCCAGCGCCAGGGGAGCGGCGCCGAGCAGGGCGCCGAGGGATGCGGTGGTCAGCAGTCGTTTCATGGGGATCCCTTGTGGTTCCGGCGCCGGGCGCGCCACGGTGGTTGCGAACCATGGGACTCTAGCAGGGACGGCCCGGTTCCGCAGCCTGCGCTGACCGGGCCGCGGCGGCTTACACCACCAGGGTGGGGCAGTGGGCGGAGCCCGCCACCCGCTGGGCGACGCTGCCCAGCAGCAGGCTCTTGTCGCCGTTGGTGCCCTGGGCGCCGATCACGATCAGGTCGCACTCGCGCTTGCGGGCGAAGCGCACGATGGTGCGCGAGGGACGTCCGCCCTTGACGAAGGCGCGCAGCTTCTCGGCCGGCACCTTCATCTCGATGGCCTGGTTCTTGGCATGCACCGCGATCTCGGTGGCGTACTCCTTGAGGGCGTCGTCGGGAATCTCCAGCTTGTCGGGCCGCACCATGGAGAGCGAGGCCTCGAGCAGGCTGTGGTGCTTGAAGACGCACAGCAGGTAGAGCTCGGCGCCGGTCAGCAGCTGCAGCCCGACGCCCTTCTCCAGTGCCTTGAGGGCGCCCTTGGAGCCATCCACCGGGACCAGGATTCGATTGAACATGGGCGAGCTCCCGTTAGGTTAGACGTAGGCGATGTCGCGCAGGAAGAGGGCGATCTGCGGGAACATGATGAGCAGCGCCGCGGACAGGACCAGGATCAGGATGAAGGGTGGGGTGCCCTTGATCACGTCCCAGTAGGGGCGCTTGAAGATGGCGATGGCGGTGAAGATGTCGCAGCCGAAGGGCGGGGTCGCCGAGCCGATGGCCACCTGCAGGGTGATCAGGATCCCCACCAGCACCGGGTCCAGGCCGGTCGCCTCGATGGCCGGGGTGAAGATCGGGGTCAGCACCAGGATCACCACGATGGGGTCGACGAACATGCAGGCCACGAAGAAGGCCACGCAGATGGCGATCAGCACCCCGGTGGGTCCCGCCTCGTTGATACCTACCGCGGCGAGGATCTCCTGGGGAATCTGGGCGAAGGAGATGATCCAGGAGAAGCCGTTGCCCACCGCCACCAGGATGAAGACCACGGCGGTGATCAGGCCGGTGGACTTGGCGATGGCATAGATGTCCTGGGCCTTCAGGGAGCGGAAGATCACGAACTCCAGCAGCACCGCATAGAGCACGCAGGCGGCGGCGGCCTCGGTGGGGCTGAACACGCCGCCGTAGATGCCGCCGACGATGATCACCGGGAAGCCCAGCGGCCAGAGGGCGTCGCGCACGGCCACGGCGCGCTCTTTCCAGCTGGCCCTGGCCTCGGTGGGCACCTTGCGCACCACGGCGTAGATCACGCAGTAGACGGCGAACATCATCAGGATGAGAAGCCCCGGGCCGATGCCGGCGATGAACAGCTCGCCGATGGAGGTGCCGGAGATGACGCCGTAGATGATCATGCCGATGCTCGGCGGGATCAGGAAGGCGATGTCGCTGGCGTTGATGATCAGCGCCAGCGAGAAGGAATCCGAGTAGCCGGCCTTGAGCAGCTTGGGGCGCAGTGGCGAGCCCACCGCCACCACCGTGGCCTGGGTGGAGCCGGAGACGGCGCCGAACAGGGTGCAGGAGGCCGCGGTGGAGACCGCCAGCCCGCCCTTGATGTGGCCGATGAAGGCCATGACCATGTTGATCAGGCGCTCCGCCGACTGCCCCCGGGTCATGATGTCGGCGGCCAGGATGAACATCGGCACCGCGATCAGCGAGGTCGGGCGGATGCCGGCCATCATCTGCTGGATCAGGGTGTCCATCTGGCCCAGGCCGTTGAAGTTCATGAAGAAGCCGATGATGGCCGCCGTCGCCAGCGGGATCATCATCGGAAAGCCCAGCAGCAGCAGGGCGATCATGGTCGCTACCATTATGGTGGTCATAGTGCGTTCCCCTCGGGCGTGATCCCCGGCGTCAGACTTCCGTTTCCGTGTCCTTGTACCCGTCGAGCACCACGGTCGACAGGTAGACGTCACGAGACGTCAGGTTCTTGATGGCGGTGAGCAGGTACTGGATGCCGGTGATCGCGAACCCGATCGGCACCCACAGGTAGATCAGGTAGATCGGCAGGCCCATGGAGGGCAGCACCCGTCCCTTGCCATAGAGGTCGATGATGTAGGTCACCGAGTAGTAGCAGAGGAAGAACATCACCATCGAGGTGAACAGGGAGATGGTGATCATCAGCACGCGCCGGCCGCCCACCGGCAGGGCGTCGTAGATGGCGGACATGCGGATATGCCGCCCGTGGCGTGCCGCATAGCCGATACCGGCGAAGGTGATCATCACGATCAGGATGCGGTTGACCTCCTCCGAGAAGAACAGGCTCGAGCCGAACACGAAGCGACCGATCACGTTGGCCACGGTGTTGAGGGCCATCAGCAGCACCCCCAGGGCGAGGATCGCCGACTCGGCCTTGCTGATGGCAGTATCGATGGTGCCAAGAAACCCCGGCAACCCGGAGCGGTAGTTCTTTTCGGACTCTTCGTCTGTCATGGCGGCACTCCTTCGGCTTGCAGGTGGGGCGGGGCCTATGGCCTCAGCATAGAGGCCGGAGAGGCGGCGATATGCCCTTCGGGGTCAACGCTGCGTGCACGCGCTGTCACGCGGCGCTTCCCCAACGACAGGGGGGTGGCCCGCCTGGGCCACCCCCCTGTGTTGACGCAGCGAGGCGAAATTACTCCTCGTCGGAGGTCACGGCCTCGAGGTCGGCCTTGAACTGCTCCAGCAGCTCCTCGCCGCGATCGCCGGTCATGTCGAGGAACTCCTCCTCGACCTGCGGGGCACGATCGCGGAAGGCCTGCCGCTGCTCCTCGTCGAGACGGGTCACGGTGCAGTCGTCGCCGCACTCCTCCTCGATCTTGGCCAGCGACTCCTCGGCCAGGCCCTGGATGTGCTCGATGGTGTGGTCATAGGCCGCCTCGGAGGCCTCCTGCACCAGCTCCTTGTCCTCGTCGGAGAGGCCGTCGTAGAACTCCTGGTTGGCCATCATGGCGGTGGTGAACCAGCCGTGGCCGGTGAAGGTGAGGTGCGGGGAGACCTCGTAGAGGCCGCCGGACTCGATCCAGAAGATCGGGTTCTCCTGGCCGTCGATCACGCCGGTCTGCAGGCCGCCGTAGACCTCGCCCCAGGGCAGCGGGGTGGGGGTGGCGCCGAAGGCGTCATAGGTCTCGGAGAGCAGCGGGTTGGTCATGGTACGGATCTTCTTGTTGTCGAGATCCTCCGGCGAGCTGATCGGCTCGTCGGTGGTGATGACCATTTCCCCCTCGGGGTACATCTTGAGCAGCTCCAGGCCCTGCTCGGCGTAGAGCTCGGGGAACATCTCGTTGATGGCCTTGCTCTCGTCGAAGAACTCGAGGACGGTCTCCTCGTCGGTCGGCAGCAGGTAGGGGATGAAGAAGATCTGCGCCTCGGGGATCAGCGAGCCGGTGAAGCCGGGCGACTGGTTGACGAACTGCAGAATCCCGTTCTGGGTCTGCTCCATGATGTCGTCGGACTCGCCCAGCTCGCCGAAGCGGTAGACGGTGACGGTGTGGTCGGAGTTTTCCTCGATATGCTCCTTGAAGGCGTAGGCGAAGACGTCCTGAACGTCGTCCTCGTACTCCTCGTGGGCATATTTCCACTCGGCGGCCTGGGCGGCGGCGGACATGCCCAGGATCAGCGCGCCGACGGAGGCGGTGGTCAACAGCTTGTGTGACTTCATTCTTGTGGTCCCTCTGCAGGTTGTTGCCCGGGCTTGCGGGTGCTTGCCACAAGGCATCGAGTGAACATGACATTCACGCGGCTGATTTCAGGCTAGCCTGGCCCCGGGGGAGGGTCAAGGCGCACCACCAGGCTATTGAGCGTTGAAAGATGGGGTTTTTTCTTCACTTGCAAGGCATTTCGCAGCGCTTTTTGCGCCGCCTGGTCGTCGTTGCCGAGCGCCGTCAGGGGGTGGTTAAGGGCAAGGTGCTCGAGGCGGGTCAGGGTCTCGCGCTCGGCCTCGAGCTCCGCCCGCTTGAGGGTCTCGCGCAGCCGGGCGACGCCGCTGCGCGCCGCGGCTTCGGCCTTGAGCCCGCGGCGCAGCCGCCGCAGCGGCGCGGTGACCTCGCGCTGCCAGCGGCGCACCGCGGCGAGGCTTGCCTCGGCCTCGGGACCCGGCAGGGCTCCGTGGGTCAGCAGCCAGCAGCGCCACAGCAGTTCGCAGACGTCGATGTCTGCCTTCTCCTGGAGCTCGAGGCAGGCGCTCTCCACCCCCGGGCGGGCGTAGAGCTCGAGGGCGAACGCCCACAGCGGGTCGGCGGCGAGCCGGGCCCGCAGGTCGGCCTGCATTTCGGTAGAATCGTGGTTCATCGTCTTCCCGCCGTCGCCGCGCGCGGCGGCCGCACCCTCGTGGAGCCCGCATGATCGCACTGCGCCAAGTTTCCCTGCAACGCGGCACCCAGGCCCTGCTGGAGGGGGCCGACCTGACCCTGCACGCCGGCCACAAGGCGGGCATCGTCGGCCCCAACGGAGCCGGCAAGTCGAGCCTGTTCCGGCTGCTGCTGGGCGAGCTGGTGCCGGATCGTGGCGAGGTGGAGATGAGCGGCGGCCAGCGCATCGCCCATATGGCCCAGGAGGTGGAAACGCTGGACCGCTCGCTGCTCGACCATGTGCTCGACGGCCACGCCGAGCTGCGTCGCGCCGAGGCGGCCCTGGCGGCCGCCCGGGAGGCGGGCGACGACCACCGCGAGGCGGAGCTTCACGGGGTGATCGAGGCGCTGGACGGCTACAGCGCGCCCGCTCGGGCCGCCCAGCTGCTGGTGGGGCTGGGCTTCGCCCAGGCGGACCTGGAGCGTCCGCTGTCGGCCTTCTCCGGCGGCTGGCGCATGCGCGTCAACCTGGCGCGCACCCTGTTCATGCCCTCCGACCTGTTGCTGCTGGACGAGCCCACCAACCACCTGGATCTCGACGCCCTGCTGTGGCTGGAGCAGTGGCTCACCCGCTACCCGGGCACCCTGCTGCTGATCTCACACGACCGCGACTTCCTCGACGCGGTGTGCGACCACATCGTGCACTTCGACCGCCGGAACCTGGTGCTCTATCGTGGCAACTACTCCACCTTCGAACGCACCCGGGCCGAGAAGCTGGCGCTGCAGCAGGCCGAGGCCGCCAAGCAGCAGGCGCGTCGCGAGGAGATCGAGCGCTTCGTGGCGCGCTTCCGCGCCAAGGCCACCAAGGCGCGCGCCGCCCAGAGCCGGCTCAAGATGCTCGAGCGCATGGGCGACATCGCCGTGGCCCACGCCGACTCCCCCTTCCACTTCACCCTGCCCGCCGCGGACAAGACCTCGCACCCGCTGCTGGTGCTGGACGAGGCGCGGCTGGGCTACCGCGACGCCGCAGGTCGGGAGACGGTGCAGCTCGACGGGGTCAAGCTGACCCTGCTCCCGGGACAGCGCATCGGCCTGCTGGGTCCCAACGGCGCCGGCAAGTCGACCCTGATCAAGTCGCTCACCGGGGAGCTGCCGCTGCTGGCCGGCAAGCGGGTGCCCGGCGAGCACCTGGCGGTCGGCTACTTCGCCCAGCACCAGCTGGAGGGGCTGGACCTCTCCTCCACCCCCTTCATGCACGTCCAGCGCCTCTCGCCCACTGCCAGCGACCAGGCGATCCGCAACTTCCTGGGCGGCTTCGGCTTCCCCGGCGATGACGTCTTCGGCGAGGTGGGGCGCTTCTCCGGCGGCGAGAAGGCGCGCCTGGCGCTGGCCCTGGTGGCCTGGCAGAAGCCCAACCTGCTGCTGCTGGACGAGCCCACCAACCATCTGGACCTGGAGATGCGCGAGGCGCTCACCGAGGCCCTGGCGGCCTTCGAGGGCAGCGTGATCCTGGTCTCCCACGACCGCCACCTGCTGCGCGCCACCGTGGACGAGTTCTGGCGCGTCGCCGACCACCGGGTGGAGCCCTTCGACGGCGACCTGGAGGACTATCGCGCCTGGCTCAAGGCGCGCCTGGAGGGGCAGCGGCGCGAGGCCCGCGACGACAAGGCCGAGCAGGGCGCGCCGAAGGAGGATCGCAAGGCGTCGCGGCGTGCCGCCGCCGAGCTGCGCGAGAAGCTGCGCCCGCTGAAGCAGCAGCGCG
Organism: Halomonas sp.; assembly: GCA_046540755.1. Taxonomy (GTDB): domain Bacteria; phylum Pseudomonadota; class Gammaproteobacteria; order Pseudomonadales; family Halomonadaceae; genus Halomonas. Next base: position 14,908 of record JBKHEO010000021.1, read on the forward strand.
ATCGCGCCGAACAGGCCATGGAGAGGGTCCAGGCCGAGCTCGCCGAGGTGGAGGCGGCCCTGGGGGATCCCGGGCTCTATACCGATCCCGCCCGCAAGGAGACCCTCACCACGACCCTGTCGCGCCAGGGGGAGCTGAAGTCGCGCCTCGACGACCTGGAGGCGGAGTGGCTCGCCGCCGAGGAGGCACTCGAGGCCATGGAGGCCGAACTCGGCGGCTGAGGTGCCTGCCCGGCAGAAGAGGACTGGCAGCAGGCTCAGCTTTCGAGCAGGAAGGTCACCGGTCCGTCGTTGACCAGCGCGACCTGCATGTTGGCGGCGAATTCGCCGCTGGCGACCCTCGGCCAGGCGTCCCGGGCGCGGTCCAGCAAGTAGTGGAAGAGGCGTTCGCCCTCGGCGGGCGGGGCGGCGCTGGAGAAACTCGGCCGCAGCCCCTTGCGGGTGTCGGCGGCCAGGGTGAACTGGGAGACCAGCAGCAGCCCGCCCTCGACCTGCTGGACATCGAGGTTCATCTTGCCCGCCGGGTCGGCGAACACCCGGTAGTGCAGCAGCTTGTGCAGCAGGCGGCGGGCGCTGGCCTCGTCGTCACCCTTCTCGACGCCTACCAGGGCCAGCAGGCCGTGGTCGATGGCGCCCACGGTGCGCCCCTCCACCTCCACGCTGGCGCGGGCCACGCGCTGGATCAGTGCCTTCATCCGTCTCTCCCTGCGGTTTCCAACGTCGCGCAGGGTAGCATGCTGCGGCTCAGCGGCGCCCCAGCAGGGCGTCACGGAAGCCCGCCTTGAGCGGTGCCTCGCCGAGCCAGATGGCGAAGAGTGCCTCGGCCAGGGCCGGGTCGTCGCCTTCAAAGAGGGTCTCGCCGTTAAGCGCCAGGCGAAGCCCCTCGTCGTCCCAGGTGAGGGCGTAGCGGTCACCGGGTTCGACGCTGCGGTAGGCGTCGGTGAAGTCATCGAGCCCGGGCAGCAGCTTTTGGTAGTCGGCCTCGTCGCGGGCCTTGCGCACCTCCTCGCGGGTGACGCTGGCGAACTCTTCGGCCTCGATGGCGTGGAAGTACTCCAGCTCCAGGCGTCGCGGGATCTCGGCGTCGGGCTCGGGGTCCCGGGCCTCCGGCGCCTGGTAGTAGGCGCCGGCGTAGGCGTCCCAGACCATGTAGCGCAGCAGGCCGTGGCCGATCAGGCGGTAGGGCTGGCCGTCGACCTCGAGCTCGGTGGCGAAGCGGGCGCCGTTGACCGTGACGCGCTCCTCGGCTACGGCGGGGAGCGCGAGCAGGAGCAACAGGCACAAGAGTGTGAGTCGTCGCATGGCGAAGCCTCCGGGAGAGATTCGCCTATACAGACACCTCTATTGCGTACAGGTTCTGTCTCACCAGGCGCGACACAGCATGATGTCGCAGTGGGGCTCGGCCAGCAGCGACTCGGTGATCTGGCTGTGGCGACCCAGCTGGCCGCGGCTGCCCAGCGCCAGCAGGTCCGGTGGCTGGCGACGCAGGCGGTTCATCAGCACCTGCAGGGGGGCGCCCTGCTCCAGCACCAGCTCCACCTCGGGCACGTCGTCCAGCTCGGCCATCAGGCGCTCCACCTCGGCCTCCAGCTGGCTCTGCAGTCGCGCCACCTCGCGGTCGCGCCAGCGGGCGAAGTCGCCGCGGGAGCCGAGCTCACGCTCACCGGGGATGTCCCAGGCGTGCAGCAGGGTCAGCCGGGTGTCGGGGAAGCGGCGCAGGGTCTCGCGCAGGGTGTGGCGCGAGGTGAGGGAGAAGTCCATGGGCAGCAGGATCTCCTCCCAGGCCTGGCTGGCGGTGTGGCTCACCGAGAGCACCGGGCAGGGGGCGCTGCGCAGCACCCGGGCCAGGGTGGTGCCGGCCACCAGGTCGGGCTGGCCGCGCTTGCGGTGAGCCCCCAGCACGATCATGTCGACCTGGCGCTCGTGGGCCTCGCGGATGATCTCGGCGTAGGGGGCGCCGGTGGTGGTCTGCATCAGCACCGGCGGCTCGGGCAGGGCATAGTCCTCGCGGATATCCGTGAGGGTGGCCTGCATGTCCTCCACCACCGCCTCCTCCAGGTCGTGGAGCACGCGCCGCGGCAGGTAGGGGTCGAGCACGTGGATGACGTCGAGGCGGGCGCCCTGCTCGCCGGCCAGGCGTACCGCCCTGGCGAAGGCGGCGCGGTTCTCGGCCGAGAGGTCGCAGGCGAACAGCAGTGTCTGGGTCATGACGGCTCCTTGGCGTGGTGCCCCGGCGGGTGAATAGGCCTTCAGCATGGGAGGCGCCGTGCCGAGCTGCAAGGCCGGAAGCGGGGAAAAGCCGCTACCACCAGGCGTGGAAGTGGTGCACCGGGCCATGACCCTGACCCACGTCAAGGCGATGGCTCGCGGCGAGCGCCGCCGCCAGCCAGCGCTTGGCCGCCGCCACCGCCTCGGTGAGGGTGTCGCCCCGGGCGAGACGGGCGGCGATCGCCGAGGAGAGGGTGCAGCCGGTGCCGTGCAGGTTGGCGGTGTCGATCCGCCTCCCCTCGACCCAGGTGGCCGCCTCGGCGGTGATCAGCAGGTCGGGGCACGCCTCGCCGCGCAGGTGGCCGCCCTTGAGCAGGGTGGCCCCGGCGCCCAGGTCGCGCAGCGCCGGGGCCAGGGCCAGCATGCCCTCGCGGTCGGTCGGCGCCGGGACGTCCAGCAGCACCGACGCCTCGGGCAGGTTGGGCGTCACCAGGTCGGCCAGCGGCACCAGCACCTCGCGCACCGCGCGGATGCCGGCGTCGTCCACCAGCACGTCGCCGCTCTTGGCCACCATCACCGGATCCAGCACGATCCAGCGGGGGGGCCGCCGCGCCAGGGCGTCGCGGATCACCTCGGCCACCTCCAGACTTGCGACCATGCCGATCTTGACGGCATGGAGGCGCACGTCCGCGAGCAGGGTCTCGAGCTGGGCGGCGATGAAGTCGGCGGGTACCGGGTGCACCCCGGCCACGCCGCGGGTGTTCTGGGCGGTCAGCGCGGTGATCACGCTGGTGCCATAGGCGCCCAGCGCCGAGAAGGTCTTGAGGTCGGCCTGGATGCCGGCGCCGCCGCTGGGGTCGGAGCCGGCGATGGTCAGGGCATTGGGAATCGGGTCGGGGAGGGTCATCGCAGCCATGTCGTCAGTGGATCGAACGCCAGGTGCCAGCCTACTGCAGGAGCGGCGGGGGGTGCCATCCTGAGCCTCTTCCCGGTGGCCCCGGCCAGCGCCACCCTGCTGCCCTGAGGCGTGGCGGGCGCCGCTGCGCCCCGTGCGCTACAGCACCGAGGGCAGCCAGGTGGCCAGCCCCGGAAAGAGGGCCAGCGCCACCAGCATGCCCAGCTGCATCAGGATGAAGGGGATGACCCCGCGATAGATCGCCGAGGTGGGCACCGTCTCGGGGGTGACGCCGCGCAGGTAGAAGAGCGCGAAGCCGAACGGTGGCGTCAAAAAGGAGGTCTGCAGGTTCACGGCGATCATGATCCCCAGCCAGATCGGGTCGAGCCCCATCATCAGCAGCACCGGGCCGACGATGGGCACCACCACGAAGGTGATCTCGATGAAGTCGAGGATGAAGCCGAGCAGGAAGATCACCAGCATCACCACCAGGGTGGCGCCCACCACGCCGCCGGGCAGCGCCTCGAACAGCTCGATCACCAGCTCCTCGCCGCCGAAGGCGCGGAACACCAGCGAGAAGAGTGCGGCGCCGATCAGGATGAGGAACACCATGCTGGTGACCTGGGCGGTGGAGTGGACCACCTCGCGCAGCATGTCGAGGCTCAGGCGCCGGTTGGCCAGGGCCAGCAGGAAGGCGCCGAAGGCGCCCACCGCGGAGGCCTCGGTGGGCGTGGCGAAGCCGCCGAGGATGGAGCCCAGCACGGCGACGATCAGCAGCACCGGCGGCAGCAGGCCCTTGAGCAGCAGCGGCCAGAGGCTGCCTCGGTGGCCGAGCTCCTCCATCAGCGCCTGGCGGTCCGCCGGCGGGGCGACGGCGGGCCTCAGCCAGGCGGTGAGGATGACGTAGAGGACATAGGCCGCCACCAGCGCGAGTCCCGGCACCAGGGCGCCGATGAACAGATCGCCCACCGAGAGGGTCTTGGGGCTCCAGACCCCCATCTCCAGCTGGGCCTGCTGGTAGGCGTTGGAGAGCACGTCGCCAAGCAGCACCAGGGCGATGGAGGGCGGGATGATCTGGCCGAGGGTGCCGGTGGCGCAGATGGTGCCGGTGGCCAGCGCGGGGGAGTAGCCGCGCTTGAGCATGGTGGGCAGCGACAGCAGCCCCATGGTGACCACGGTGGCGCCGACGATGCCGGTGGAGGCGGCCAGCAGCATGCCCACCAGCACCACGGCGATGCCCAGGCCGCCGCGCAGGGCGCCGAAGGCCAGGGCCATGGCGTCGAGCAGGGTCTCGGCCACCCGCGACTTCTCCAGCAGCACGCCCATCAGCACGAACAGCGGCACCGCCAGCAGCGTCTGGTTGGTCATGATGCCGTAGAGGCGGTTGGGCATGGCGGTGAGGTAGCGGGTCTCGAAGGGCACGGGAGCGCCCAGCTGCATCAGGACGTAGCCGAGGCCGGCGAAGGCCAGGGCGGTGCCGGCCAGCGAAAGCGCCACCGGGTAGCCCAGCATCAGCACGCCGCACACCGCGGCGAACAGCACCAGGGGCATCAGCTCGAGGAGGGTGGCCAGCATCACAGCGTCTCCTCGGGGCGCGACGTGTCGGGGGCGAGGCGGCCCTTGAGGATCAGCGCCTGGCGGATCAGCTGGGCGATGCCCTGCAGCAGCAGCAGGGCCGCCATCACCAGGATCAGGCTCTTGAGCAGGAAGACCGCGGGCAGGCCGCCGTCGGGAGAGCGCTCGAGGATCGCCCAGCTGCCGCCCACGTAACCCAGGCTGCCCACCAGGATAAAGAGGCTCACCGGCAGCAGCAGGAAGAGGGTGCCAAACAGGTCGACGGCGGCGCGGCCGCGCGGCGAGCGCCGGCGATAGAAGATATCCACGCGCACATGGCCGTCATGGCGCAGGGTCCAGGCGGCCCCGAGCATGAAGACCATGGCGTGCATGTACATCACCGACTCCTGCAGGACGATGCTGTGGACACCGAAGACGTAGCGCATCATCACGATGGCGAACTGCACGGCCATCATGGCGAGCACCAGCCAGGCGGTGGCGCGGCCGACGGCCTCGGTCAGGGCGTCGAGGTGCCTGAGCAGGGCCAGGTGGCGTGGATGGGGCATGTCTCCTCCGCTGCCGGTTGATCCGGAGGCGCATCTTCGCCGATTCAACGCCCAGCGTCACCCTTCCGCGGCCAACGCGCTCAGTCCTGGGGGGTCCTGAGCCGAGGGGCGAGGGCCTGCAGGCAGGCCGCCGGCAGGCGCACGTCCACGGCGATGGGCAGGTGGTCGGAGAAGAGATGGTCGAGCACCCTCACCTCGTCGGCCTCGAGCGAGTTCGAGAGCAGGATATGGTCCAGGGCGCGGCGCGGCTGCCAGGAGGGGTAGCTGAGCGGCGGGCGCACCGGATGCAGCGGCAGCGAGGCGCAGAAGCGCTGGTGGCCGTGGAGCTGCTCCGGGGTGCAGTTGAGGTCGCCCATCACCACTACATGGCGCAGCGGCTGGATGATCTCGGAAAGGTAGTCGAGCTGGCGGACCCGGGTGCGGTGGCCCAGCGCCAGGTGGGCGACGAACAGATGCAGGGCGTCCGGGCCCTCGCCGAAGCGGGCGTGGATGGCGCCGCGGCCGGGCAGGGTGCCGGGCAGGCGGTGCTCCTCGATGCGGGCGGGGGCCAGGCGCGAGAGCAGGCCGTTGCTGTGCTGGGCGATACGGCCCAGGTTGCGGTTGAGCTGCTGGAAGTGGTGGGGGAAGCCGCCACGGGCGGCCAGGTAGTCCACCTGGTTGACCTGGCCGGAGCGGAAGCTGCCACCGTCCACCTCCTGCAGGCCGACCACGTCGAAACGCCCCAGCACCTCGCTGACCATGTCCAGGCGGCGCAGCCGCCGAGGGTGCGGCAGCAGGTGCTGCCAGCTGCGGGTCAGGTAGTGGTGGTAGGCCGAGGTCTGGATGCCCACCTGCAGGTTGAAGGTGAGCAGCTTGAGATGGCCGCCCTCCAGGGGCGGCGTTCTGGCGTCGGCCAGGTGGCTCATCTCAGTCGTCACGCTCCTCGCGGACCTTCTCCACCAGCGCCTCGGCGACACGCGGCATGTTGGCCAGGCTGCCGGCACTGCTCGGGCTGACCAGGTAGCGGCCGTCGACCAGCAGCGCCGGGACGCCCTCCAGGCGCATCTCGCGCATGCGGGCGTTGACCTGGTTGACCTTGCTCTTCACCGCGAAGGCGTCCAGCGCCTGGCGTGCCTCCTCCTCGCTGACGCCGTAGTCGCTGAAGAAGTCGGCGATATCGTCCGGGTCGGTCAGGCTGCGTTCGTCCTGGTGGATGGCGTCGAAGAAGTCGGCGTGGAGCTCCTCGCGGATCCCCAGCTCCTCGGCGGCGTAGAAGGCCAGGGCGTGCTGGTTCCAGTCGCCGCCCATGGTGGCGGGCATATGCACCACCTCGACGTCGTCGCCGAGGGTCTCGTACCAGGCGGTAACATGCTCCTGGAGGTTGTGGCAGTGCGGGCAGCCGTACCAGAAGGCCTCGGTGATCTCGATGCGGTCGTCGTCGACCTGGGTCTCGACGGGCTCGGGGAGCACCTCGTAGTCTTCGCCTTCGACCACGTCCTGGGCGGTGGCCAGGGCCGGCAGCGACAGGCCGGCGAGGGCGAACAGCAGGGGCTTCAGCATGAGCATCTCTCTCCTTGGAATGAATCGCGACCCGGGGTGTCCGGACATCGCTGACTTTGAGCCCGGCAGCGGGCGCGGGTTCCCGAGGGGGCGTGATACGACCGGGGCGGCCCGAAGGCCGCCCCGTCAGGGTACCGAGGGGACGCCCTCAGTGCAGGCCCAGCACATAGTTGGCCACGGCTTCCATGTCGTCATCGCTCATCTTGCCGGCGATGTCGCGCATTATGTTGGCGGGATCGTTGGCCCGCTCACCGGCGGCGAAGTCCTGAAGGGTGGATACTGTGTATTCCGCGAGCTGGCCGGAGAGTGCCGGGTAGACGGCGGTGCCGACGCCTTCGCCGGTGGGGGTGTGGCAGGCGGAGCAGGCGGGGATGCCCTTGGCCATGTCCCCGGCGCGGTAGAGCTCCTCGCCGCGTTCCAGCAGGGTTTCGTCATCCTCGGCCTCACCCACCGCCGGGTCCATCTCGGCGTAGTAGACGGCGACATCCCAGGCGTCCTGGTCGGAGAAGTCGTCGACCTGGCCGGACATCTCGGGTACCTCGCGGTCGCCGTCGCGGATGTCCATGATCTGCTTGGCCAGGTAGGAGGCCTGCTGGCCCGCCAGGTGGGGGAAGTCCCCGGAGGAGCTGATGCCCTCCTGGCCGTGACAGGCCGCGCAGGGGGCGGCCTTTTCGCGACCTGCTGCCTCGTCGGCATCGGCCTCGAGGTCCGCGTGGGCGGCGCCGACGGCGCCCATGGTGATTGCCAGGCTTGCCAGTAACTTTCTCATCGCTAATCCACTATGCCGTTACGTTGTTGACCGGTACGTACCCTGGGTGTCGCCCGGATCGCGAGGCGCGCCGGCTTCTCCCTTGCCGAGCCGGCGAATCGCGTACGTCGAGGGCGCGGTGGTACACTAGCGTGCCCCGGGTCGCAGACAAAAGACACTGTATTATACCGAATCACCCCGGCGGCGGGAATGCAAGCCGCCGCGCCCTTGATCACTGTCAGGAAACCTTGCCCATGGCGCGACTCCACTACCCCGCCGCCCGCTTCATCACCAGCGCCCCGACCCTGGCCCGCTGCCCCGACGACGACGGGGCCGAGGTCGCCTTCGCCGGCCGCTCCAACGCGGGCAAGTCCAGCGCCATCAACGCCCTGACCCGCCAGAAGGCGCTGGCGCGGACCTCCAAGACCCCCGGCCGTACCCAACTGATCAACTTCTTCGCCCTGGGCGACGACCTCGGGCGGCGCCTGGTGGACCTGCCTGGCTACGGCTTCGCCAAGGTGCCGGAGAAGGTCAAGCTGGAGTGGCAGCGCCACCTCTCCGACTACCTGCAGCGCCGCGCCTCGCTCAAGGGGCTGGTACTGGTGATGGACGTGCGCCACCCCCTCTCCGAGTTCGACCAGACCCTGTTGGGCTGGGCCGATGACCAGGCGATGCCGGTGCACATCCTGCTGACCAAGGCCGACAAGCTCAAGCGCGGCGCGGCGGCCAGCGCCCTGCAGCAAGTGCGTAGCCGGCTGCGGGAGTGGGAGGACCTGGTCAGCATCCAGCTCTTCTCGGCCCTCAAGGGCCAGGGTATCGAGGAACTGGAGGGGCGCCTCGACGCCTGGCTGCTCGACTAGCCTCTCTTTTCCACGAAGCGGATCAGCTCCGGCAGCTCGCGCACATGGGCCAGGCGGTGGATGCCGGGCGGCATGGGACGGTCGTCGGGGCCGATCCACGCCGCCTGCATGCCCAGCCGGCGGGCGGGCAGGGCGTCCTCCTCCCAGGCATCGCCCACGTGCAGCGCCCGCTCCGGGTGGGTGCCGAGCCGCGACAGCGCCAGCAGGAAGGGGCGTGGGTCGGGCTTGGGGGCGAGCAGCTCGCCGGCGGCGACGGCCACCGGGAAGTGGCGCCCCAGCGGCAGCCGGGCGACCTCGACGTTGCCGTTGGTGATGCTGGCCAGCCGATAGTGGCGGCCCAGCGCCTCGAGCAGCGCCTCCACCTCCGGGTGGGGGTCGACCTCGTGGCGAAGCGCCATGAAGCGCTCCATGGCCCGCGCCGCCCAGCGCTCGGCGTGCTCCGCCGCGAGTCCGTGCTCGCCGAGCAGCTCGGCCAGGGCCCGTCGGCGCAGCCAGGTGAAGTCGCCGCGGCGCGGCGGGTGGGCGGCGGCCAGCGCCTGGCGGCGGGCGACGAAGGCCTCCAGCGGGAAGCGCTCGGCGAAGCGGCCGGTCGGCCCCTCGGCCCATTCGGCCAGGGCCGCGTCGAGCCAGGCGTAGTGGCCCTGCTCGGTGCGCGTCATCACCCCGCGGTTGTCCCACAGGGTGTCGTCCAGGTCGAAGGTGATCGCCTCGAGGTTCATGGCGGGGTGCCGTCGTCATGGCGCCGTCGCGCCCGGGGGTGGGCGGCGTCGTAGCTGGCCGCCAGGTGCTGCCAGTCGAGCCGGGTGTAGACTTGGGTGGTGGCGAGGTTGGCGTGGCCCAGCAGCTCCTGCACGGCGCGCAGGTCCTGGCTCGACTCCAGCAGATGGCTGGCGAAGGAGTGGCGCAGGCGGTGGGGGTGCAGGTGTTCGTCGAGGCCGCGGCGGCGGGCCTCCCGGGCCAGGCGCTGCTGGATGGCGCGGTGGCCCAGGCGGCGGCCGCCGCGGCCCACGAAGAGCGCGCTCTCGCCGTCGGCGGCCAGGGTGGCGCGGACCCCCAGCCAGGCGGCCAGCGCCGACCGGGCACGGGCCCCCACCGGCACCTGACGTGGCTTGGCGCCCTTGCCCAGCACCCGCACCCGCGCGTCGCGCAGGTCGGCCAGGTCGAGCCCCGCCAGCTCGGCGAGGCGCAGGCCGCTGGAGTAGAGCAGCTCCAGCATCGCCTGGTCGCGCACCGCCAGGGGGGAGCCGTCGTGGGGGGTGTCGAGGAAGCGCGCCAGGCGGTCGACGTCCACCGGGCTCGGCAGGTGGCGGGGCTGGCGGGGGGTGCGCACCAGCGCCACCGGGTTGTGGTCGAGGCGGCCCCGGACCACCAGGTGGTCGGCGAGCCGGGCGCAGGCCGAGCGACGCCGGGCCAGGCTGCGCGGGGCCAGGCCGCGGGCGCGCTCGCCACCCAGGAAGCGGCGCACCAGGGCGGCGTCCAGGGCGTGCCAGTCCGCTACCTCCTGGGCGTCGAGGAAGTCGAGCAGGGCGGCGAGGTCGCGCCGATAGGCGTCCAGGGTGGCGGGGCTGGCGGTGCGCGAAAGCCTCGCCAGGAAGGCCTCCACCTCGCCGGCCAGGGGGCTCGCGGGCTCAGTCATGGTGCGGGCCGAGGCGTATCAGCAGGCGTGCCACCACCTCGCCCACGTACTCGGTGAACAGGGTGTCCATGCTGGCACGGAAGTGGTCCGGGTCGGGGCTGGCCAGCACCAGGTAGCCCAGCGGCTCGCCGAGGGTCAGGCGGGTGATGACGCAGCTGCCCGAGCGCCGCGGTGCGCTGGCGTGGGGCAGCAGCCGCTTCCAGTCCGTCGGGGTCAGCCGCGTGCAGCGGCTGGCGCGGCCGTCGAGCAGGGCGGCGAGCCGCGAGCCGGCGTGCTCGTCGAGGACCTGGCGCGGCGCCTGGGGCGGGCGCGGCTCGTCGTCGGTGAGGCTGGCCGGGCACCACAGCGCCACCGCCGGGGTGGCGAAGTGCTCGGCAAGCTGGGTGGCCAGCGCCTGGCCCAGGGCGTCGCGCTCCGGCGCCTCCACCAGCGCCAGCACCAGCTCGCGGGTGCGCCGGTATTGCGCCTCGTTGTGGCGCGCCGACTCCAGCAACTGCTCCAGGCGCCACTCGGCCTGCTCGGCACGGGTGCGCAGGTCGTGGACCAGTCGCTCGAGCAGCGAGGTGGCACCGCGGGCCTCGGGGTGGGGCACCCTGAGCTGCTGCAGCAGCCCCTCGCGGCCGACGAAGAAGTCGGGGTGGGTGGCGAGCCATTCGGCGACCCGGTCCGGGTCGAGGGTCTTGCGCGGTTCTGGGGCGGCTCGTGACATGCCATCTCCTCGCGGGGGTCGCGGAATCGGATGTGCGCTTCAGTGGGTGTGTCAATAGAGTACCAGGCGGCCGTCGAAGACGCGCTCGGCGGGGCCGGTCATGAACAGGGGGTGGCCGGGGCCGGCCCACTCGATGGTCAGCTTGCCCCCGGGCAGGCGCACGCTGACCGGGCTCTCCAGCAGGCCCTGGCGGATGCCGCAGGCCACGGCGGCGCAGGCGCCGGTGCCGCAGGCCAGGGTCTCGCCGCTGCCCCGCTCATAGACGCGCAGGCGGATCTCGTGCGGGGAGACCACCTGCATAAAGCCGGCGTTGACCCGCCTGGGGAAGCGCGGGTGGGCCTCGATGGCCGGCCCCAGCCGCTCGACGGGGGCCGTGTCGACGTCGTCGACCCGCAGCACGGCATGGGGGTTGCCCAGGGAGACCACCCCCACCTCCAGGGACTCGCCGTCGACGTCCAGGGCATGTCGCATGCGGTCCGCGTCGGCCTCGAAGGGTAGTGTCTCGGGGGCGAAGCGTGGCTCGCCCATGTCGACGCGCACCCGGCCGTCGTCCTCCACCTTCAGCACCAGGGGGCCGCCGGCAGTCTCGACATGGATCTCGCGCTTGTGGGTGAGGCGCTGGTCGCGCACGAAGCGGGCGAAGCAGCGCGCGCCATTGCCGCAGTTCTCCACCTCGCTGCCGTCGGCGTTGTAGATACGGTAGCGGAAGTCCATCTCCGGATCCCGGGGCGGTTCCACCACCAGCAGCTGGTCGAAGCCGACGCCGAAGCGGCGATCGGCCAGGCGGCGCACCTGGTCGTCGGTGAAGCGGGCGCGCTGGGTCACCAGGTCGACCACCATGAAGTCGTTGCCGAGACCCTGCATCTTGGTGAAGTGCAGCAGCATCAGCGTGCGTCCTCCACCAGCGTATCATCGGGTAGCAGGGCCTCGCCGGCCCACAGCTCCTCCAGGCGCTCGCGTCGGCGTACCAGATGGGCGTCGTCGCCGTCCACCATCACCTCGGCGGGGCGCGGGCGGCTGTTGTAGTTGGAGGCCATCACGAAGCCGTAGGCCCCGGCGGAGCGTACCGCCAGCAGGTCGCCGGGGGCGATGGCGAGCTCGCGTTCCTTGCCCAGGAAGTCGCCGGTCTCGCACACCGGGCCCACCACGTCGTAGGTGGCGCTCTCCCGCGGGCGGCGGGTATCCACCGGCAGGATCGCCTGCCACGCCTGGTAGAGGGCGGGACGGATCAGGTCATTCATGGCGGCGTCGACGATGGCGAAGTTCTTGGTCTCGCCGGGCTTGAGGAACTCCACCCGGGTCAGCAGCACCCCGGCGTTGGCGGCGATGGAGCGGCCCGGCTCGAACAGCAGGGTCAGCCGCTCGCTGCCCTCCCAGCTTGCCAGGCGCTCCAGCAGCGCCGTCGCGTAGTCGAAGGGCGCCGGCGGGTGCTCGTCGCGGTAGGGCACGCCGAGGCCGCCGCCGAGGTCCAGGTGCTCCACCTCGATGTCGCGCTCGCGCAGCCGCTCGAGCAGCACCAGCAGGCGCTCGAGGGCGTCGAGAAAGGGGGCGAGCTCGGTGAGCTGGGAGCCGATATGGCAGTCCAGGCCGGTCACCTTCACATGGGGCAGCGAGGCGGCCAGTTCGTAGACCGCCAGCGCCTCGTCCACCGGGATGCCGAACTTGTTGTCCTTGAGCCCGGTGGAGATATAGGGGTGGGTGCCGGCGTCGACGTCCGGGTTGACCCGCAGCGACACCGGGGCCACCTTGCCGAGCCGCCCGGCCACGGCGTCGAGCCGCTCGAGCTCGGGGCGCGACTCGACGTTGAAGCACTTGATGCCCACCTCCAGCGCCCGGGCCATCTCGGCCTCCTGCTTGGCCACGCCGGAGAACACCACCCTGGCCGGGTCGCCGCCGGCGGCCAGCACCCGCTCCAGCTCGCCCATCGAGACGATGTCGAAGCCGGCGCCGAGGCGCGCCAGCAGCCCCAGCACGGCGAGGTTGGAGTTGGCCTTCACCGCGTAGCAGATCAGGTGCGGATGGCTGCCCAGTGCCTCGGTGTAGGCGCGGAAGTGGCGCGCCAGGGTCGCCTTGGAGTAGACGTAGCAGGGCGTGCCGAACGCTTCGGCGATGCGGGTCAGCGGGACCTCCTCGCCGTAGAGCACGCCGTCGCGGTAGTTGAAGTGGTCCATGGCTACTCCTCGTTCTCCCCGGTGTCGTCGCCCTCGTCGCTCTCCTGTTCACCCTGCTCGGCCTCGCGGGGGCCGTACTGCTCGGCGGCCTCCTCGTCGTCGGGCAGGTAGAGCGGCCCCTTCTGGCCGCAGCCGGCGAGCCCCAGCGCCAGGAACAGCGCCAGCCCGAGCGCCGGCGCGGCGCGGCGGGCCATCAGGCACCCCCCGTCAGGGCGGCGAGGGCCTCGCGGGCCCGCTGGGCGGCGGCGCGCACCTGGTCCGGGGCGGTGCCGCCGATATGCTGGCGGGCGGCCACCGAGCCCTCCAGGGTCAGCACCTCGAAGACATCCGCCTCGATGGTGTCGGAGAACTGCCGGAGCTCGTCGAGCGTCATCTCGGAGAGGTCCTTGCCTTCGCGGATGCCGAAGGCCACCGACTCGCCGACGATCTCGTGGGCGTCACGGAAGGCCACCCCCTTGCGCACCAGGTAGTCGGCCAGGTCGGTGGCGGTGGAGAAGCCGCGGCGGGCCGCCTCGGCCATGCTGGCCTTCTTCGGCTCGATGGCCGGCACCATGTCGGCGAAGGCCTTGAGGCAGTCCTTGACCGTGTCCACGGCGTCGAACAGCGGCTCCTTGTCCTCCTGGTTGTCCTTGTTGTAGGCCAGCGGCTGGGACTTCATCAGGGTCAGCAGGCCCATCAGGTGGCCGTAGACGCGTCCGGTCTTGCCACGCACCAGCTCGGGCACGTCGGGATTCTTCTTCTGCGGCATGATGGAGGAGCCGGTGCAGAAGCGGTCGGGCAGGTCGATGAAGTCGAACTGGGCGCTGGTCCACAGCACCAGCTCCTCGCTCATGCGCGACAGGTGCATCAGCAGCAGGCTGGCGAAGGCGGTGAACTCGATGGCGAAGTCGCGATCGCTGACCGCGTCGAGGCTGTTCTCGGCAGGACGCTCGAAGCCCAGCAGCTCGGCGCTGACGTGGCGGTCGATGGGGTAGGTGGTGCCGGCCAGTGCCGCGGCGCCCAGCGGCATCACGTTGACCCGCCGGCGGCAGTCCAGCAGGCGCTGGTGGTCGCGGACGAGCATCTCCTGCCAGGCCAGCAGGTGGTGGCCGAAGGTGACCGGCTGGGCGGTCTGCAGGTGGGTGAAGCCGGGCATGATGGTGTCGGCCTCGCGGTCGGCCAGCTCGATCAGCCCGTTACGCAGGCGCGCCAGCTCGGCGGCCACCTGGTCGATCTCGTCGCGCAGGAAGAGGCGGATGTCGGTGGCCACCTGGTCGTTGCG
>JBKHEO010000022.1:0-28782 GCA_046540755.1 Halomonas sp.
AGAGCTCGCCCCGGTGCACGCCGCGGCGGTGCTGGTCGGCCATGCGCGCCTCGTAGAGGGCGCGGCGCTCTGCGCTGCGTTCGCGGATGCGACGGGTAACGTCGGCGACGGTGGCGTTGAGGGTCGGAGTTGCGCGGACCATGGGGCACCTCGGCGGCTATATGTTGTTAAGTTTACCAATATTGATTCCGGTCTTTCGCCAATTCTAGCGGAGTTTTCGCTCTTTTTGTAGTTTTACTACTTACTTCTACCCTTGTTCCTGCCCTCGGCTCACAGCCCCAGCAAGCGCAGCAGCCAGCGCCGATAGGGGGGATTGAGCCAGCCCACCGCACTGTACCGGGACTGGACGAAGACGCTGCGCTCCAGGCTGAAGCGGCGGAAGCCGGCCTCGCCCTGGTAGGCGCCGATGCCGCTCTCGCCCACGCCACCGAAGGGCAGGGCGGGCACGGCGTTGTGCCACAGGGTGTCGTTGAACACCACGCCGCCGGAGTGGGTGGTCTCCAGCACCCGGCGGCGCAGGTCGGGGTCGTCGGTGAAGGCGTAGAGCGCCAGCGGGCGCGGCCCGGCGTTGACGCGGGCCAGGGCGTGCGCCATGTCGGGCACGCCGATCACCGCCAGCCAGGGGCCGAAGATCTCCTCCTGCATGATCTGCAGGTTGTCGGTGGGGTCGACCACCAGGGTGGGCGGCAGCTTGGCGCCGCCGTCCGGCAGCTCGAGCCGCTCGCCGAGCGGGATCACCCGGCAGCCGTGGTCGCGGGCCTCGGCGAGCATCGCCTCCAGGCGCTCGCGCTGTTCTGCCCCCGGTATCGCCGCGTAGTCGCGGCTGGCGCTGCCCTCGGGGTAGAAGCGTGCCACCCGGCGCTCGAGCGCCTGGAGGAAGGGCTCCAGTCGCGACGCCTCGACCAGCACATGGTCCGGGGCGATGCAGGTGCGCCCGGCGTTGAGCCACTTGCCGAAGGCGATGCGCTCGGCGGCCTTCTCCAGGTCGGCGTCGGCGGCCACCAGGGCCGGGCTCTTGCCGCCCAGCTCCAGGGTGACCGGCGTCAGGTTGGCCGCCGCGGCGCAGGCCACCTCGCGGCCGATGGCGGCACTGCCGGTGAACAGCAGGTGGTCGAAGGGCAGGGCGGCGAAGACGCGGGCGACCGAGGCGTCGCCTTCCACCACGCAGAGCTCCTCGGGGGCGAAGTAGCGCGCCGCGAGCCTCGCCATCAGCGCCGAGGTGGCCGGGGTGTGCTCGCTGGGCTTGATCATCACCCGGTTGCCGGCGGCCAGGGCGTCGATGGCGGGCAGCCAGGCCAGGCTCCAGGGGTAGTTGGCGGGGACGATGATCCCCACCACCCCCAGCGGCTGGCAGGAGATACGTGCCGAGGCCGGCTTGAGGCGCCAGGGTACGGCGGCGCGTCGCGGACGCATCCAGCGGCGCAGCCGGCGCCGGGCGAAGCCCGCCGCCTGCAGCACCGTGGCGACCTCCGCCAGGCGCGTCTCGGCCTCGGGGCGGTGGCCGGCGTCCGTGTCGATGGCTGCGGCGATCTCGTCGCGGTGGCGGCGGGTCAGGGTGGAAAGCCTCGCCAGGCGCTCGCGGCGGCTGGCCAGGTCGGGATAGGGGACGGCCGAGAAGGCGCGGCGCTGGGCGTCGAGGCGCGCGGCCAGGGCGCGGGCATCATCCATGCGGGAGTCCTTTGGCGAGGATGGCAAGGGCTTGGGAGTCTGGGCACAATGTAGGCCCTTCGCCAACGGCTTGTCAGCCGCCGGAGCCGCCATGACCTCGCTCGTGTCGCAGCAAGTACCCGCCATCGAGGCGCTGCCCGCCGACGACTGGAATGCCCTGGTCGACGATGACAGCCCCTTCCTGCGCCACGAGTTCCTGCATGCCCTGGAGGCGAGCGGTGCGGTGGCGCCCGCCACCGGCTGGGTGCCGCGCCACCAGGCGCTGTGGCAGGGGCGCAAGCTGGTAGGCGTCATGCCGCTCTACCACAAGTTCCACTCCTTCGGTGAGTACGTCTTCGACTGGGCCTGGGCCGACGCCTGGGAGCGCGCCGGCGGGCGCTACTACCCCAAGGCGCTCACCGCCGTTCCCTTCACCCCGGCGCCGGGACCGCGCCTGGCCCTGGCGCCGGGTATCGACCCGCGCGCCGCCCGCGAGGCCCTGGCCGCGGCCTGGGAGGATGACCCGGCCATGTCGAGCTGGCACCTGCTGTTCGCCGCGGACGACGAGGTGGCCGCCTGGCAGGCGGCGCGTCCGGCGCTGCTGGCCCGCCACGGGGTGCAGTTCCAGTGGCGGGACGCCGGCTACCGTGACTTCGAGGGCTTCCTCGCCGCCCTGACCGCCAAGCGGCGCAAGGCGATCCGTCGCGAGCGGCGCTTGGTCGCCGACCAGGGGCTGACCCTGCACCGCCTGGAGGGCGAGGCGATCGACACCGCGGCCCTCGAGCACTTCTACCGTTGCTACGAGATCACCTACCTCGAGCGTGGTCGCAGCGGCTACCTGAGCCTGGAGTTCTTCCGCCGCCTGCGTGCCACCCTGCCCGGGCGACTGCTGCTGATCCAGGTGCGCCTGGCGGGCACCCCGGTGGCGGCGGCGCTTTGCCTGCAGGGGCGTCATACCCTCTATGGACGCTACTGGGGCAGCGAGGTGGTGGCCGACTGCCTGCACTTCGAGGCCTGCTACTACCAGGGCATCGAGCACTGCCTTGCGCGCGGCCTCACCACCTTCGACCCCGGTACCCAGGGCGAGCACAAGCTGGCCCGGGGCTTCGCGCCGCGGCTGCTCACCTCGCTGCACCATATCGCCGATCCGCGGCTGCGCGACGCCGTGGCGCGCTTCTGCGCCGAGGAGCGCGAGCAGGTCCTGGCCTACCGGCGGGCCGCCGAGGCGGCGCTGCCTTTTCGCAGGGGGCAGTAAGCGCGTTCGGTGAGCGCGCTGCCGAGATTGGCCCTGCTTGCCGGCGGCGAAGATGGCATAATGCGCCCCATCGCAACGACGCAACGGGAAGGCACCATGCTCAAGGGGTTGGCACTGGCGCTGACGGTCCTGCTGGCGCTGCTGCAGTATCGGCTGTGGCTCGGCCAGGGCGGCATCCAGGAGCTCGCCGAGGTGCGCGAGCGGGTCGCCGCGCTGGAGTCCGCCAACCAGCCGCTGCGTGACCGCAACGCGCGCCTGGCCGCCGAGGTACTCGACCTCAAGACCGGCCTGGATGCCATCGAGGAGCGCGCCCGCAGCGATGTCGGCATGGTGCGCAGCGACGAGCAGTTCTTCTGGGTGCCCGACGTGGCGGTGGATGACGACCCGGTGGTCAACCCGCTGCCCGCCACCGGCCTGGAGGCGGGCGGATGAGCGGGGTGCCCTGGCTGGTGGTGCCGGCGGCGGGTCGCGGCACGCGCATGGGCGCCGACCGCCCCAAGCAGTACCTGCCGCTGGCCGGGCGTCCGGTGCTGGCCCACACCCTGGCGAGGCTCCACGCCGCCTTCCCGGCGGCGAGGCTCTGCCTCTGCCTCGACCCTGATGACGCCTGGTTCGACCCCGCCTGGGTGCCCTTCGCCGAGTGGCGGCGGGTGGCCGGCGGCGTCGAGCGCGCCGACTCCGTGGCCGAGGCGCTCGCCGCCATCGCCGCCGAGGCCGCGGCCGACGACATGGTGCTGGTCCACGATGTGGCCCGTCCCTGTGTGGCGGTCCAGGACCTCCGGCGGCTCGAGACGGCGCTGGCCGACGACCCCGTGGGCGGGCTGCTGGCCGCGCCGGTGGCCGACACCATGAAGCGTGACGACGGCGCCGGTCATGTGGCCGCCACCGAGCCCCGCGACGGGCTGTGGCACGCGCTGACCCCCCAGGGCTTCCGCTACGGCCTGCTGGCCCGGGCCCTCGCCGAAGCCGCCGCGGCGGGCGTGGCGGTCACCGACGAGGCCTCGGCGGTGGAGGCGCAGGGCCTTGCCCCCCGGCTGGTGCCGGGGCGGCGCGACAACCTCAAGATCACCCATCCCGAGGACCTGGCGCTGGCCGGCCTGATCCTGGCCGCCCAGGCCTCGGCGCACAGCGAGATGACGCCGGCAGGCGTCGCGGAGAGATGATGCGAATCGGCCATGGCTTCGACGTCCACCGCTTCGGCGAGGGCGACCACCTGATGATCGGCGGCGTCGCCGTGCCCTTCGAGCAAGGCTTCGTCGCCCACTCCGATGGCGACGTGCTGCTGCATGCCATCAGCGATGCCCTGCTGGGGGCCTGCGCCCTGGGCGACATCGGCCGCCACTTCCCGGACACCGACCCGGCCTGGGCCGGGGCCGACAGCCGCGACCTGCTGCGCCGCGTGGTGGCCCGGGTGCGCGAGGCCGGCTACCGGGTCGGCAACCTCGACGCCACCCTGATGGCCCAGGCGCCGAGGATGGCCCCCCATGTGGCGGCCATGGCGGCCAATATCGCCGATGACCTGGGAGTCGCGCGCGGGGCGGTCAACGTCAAGGCCACCACCACCGAGCGGCTGGGCTTCACCGGCCGCGGCGAGGGCATCGCCGCCGAGGCGGTGGCGCTGCTGCTGCCGGTCGCGGAGGTGCCGCCCCCGGGCATGCAGAGCGGGCATGGCGGTGAGTGAGGCCGCCTCCCCCCGCGAGCCCGATGCCATCGCCTGGCCCCCGGCCTGGCCGCGGGCGCTGGACGCCGCCTTCGGCCCGCCTCCGGCCGGCGAGTACCGGGCGCTTCCCGAGGACTTCCGGGTCGAGGAGGTGCTCGACTTCGCCCCCGAGGGGCAGGGCGAGCACCTGTGGCTCCACATCGAGAAGCGCGACCTGACCACGGCCATGGCGGTCAAGGCGCTGGCACGGCTGTGCGAGGCGTCGCCGCGGGCGGTGGGCTACTCGGGCATGAAGGATCGCGTCGCCGTCACCCGCCAGTGGCTCTCGGTGCAGCTGCCGGGGCGCGAGGCGCCGGCGGGGCTTGCCGAGGCGCTGGCCGGGGAGGGCGTGCGGGTGCTCGAGATGGCGCGCCACCCGCGCAAGCTCAAGCGCGGCGTGCATCGCGCCAACCGCTTCCGGCTGCGCCTCACCGGGCCGGCGGTGGCGGACCCGGCCTTCGCCGCGCGCTGGGAGCGGCTGCTCGAGCGCGGGGTGCCCAACGTTTTCGGCCCCCAGCGCTTCGGCCCCGACGGGCGCAACCTGCTGCGCGCCCGTGCGCTGCTCGCCCGCGGCTGGCGCAAGCGCGACGACCGCGACGGCATGCTGCTCTCGGCGGCGCGCAGCTTCCTGTTCAACGAGGGGCTCGCCGAGCGTCTCCATGACGGTAGCTGGGAGCGGCTGCTGCCGGGCGAGGTGGCGATCCTCGACGGCACGGCGAGCCAGTTCACCCTGGAGGCGCCGGACGCCGAGCTCGAGGCCCGGGCGGCGCGCCTCGACCTGCACCCCAGCGGCGTGCTGTGGGGCGTGGGGCGCTCGGCGGCCGGCGGTGAGGCGCTGGCCCGGGAGGCGAGCCTGGCGCGCCGCTACCCGGCGCTGTGTGCCGGCCTGGAGCGGGCCGGGGTGCGCCTGGGACGCCGGCCGCTGCGCCTGCGCCTCGCCGAGGCGAGCCTCGAGCGCGGCGCGGATGAGCTGTGGCTCGCCTTCACGCTGCCCCGCGGGGCCTTCGCCACCGCGGTGCTCAGGGAACTGATCGCGCACCCGACCCTGTGACGGGTGCGCCTACACGAGGATTCGAGATGCGTCGACTGCTGCTCTCCAACGACGACGGCGTGCACGCCCCCGGGCTGCGCGCGCTCCACGATGCGCTGGTGGACCACGCCCGGCTGCGGGTGGTGGCGCCGGACCGCGACAAGAGCGGGGCCAGCAACTCCCTGACCCTGACCCGCCCGCTGGCCCTCTCGGCGCTGGACAACGGCTTCTACAGCGTCGACGGCACCCCGGCGGACTGCGTCTACCTGGGGGTCAACGGCGTCTGGGACGAGAAGCCCGACCTGGTGATCTCCGGCATCAACCACGGCGGCAACCTGGGCGACGACGTGCTCTACTCCGGCACCGTGGCCGCCGCCATGGAGGGGCGCAACCTGGGCATGACGGCCATCGCCATGTCGCTGATGGGCCATCGCCACTTCGACACCGCCGGCCGGGTGGCGGCGAGCCTGGTGGGGGCGGCGGACCAGCTCTCGCTGCCGCCGCGCAGCCTGCTCAACGTCAACGTGCCCGACCTCCCCTGGGACGAGATCCAGGGCTTCCGGGTCACCCGCCTGGGCTACCGCGGCCCCGCCGCGCGACCCCAGGAGGTGCGCGACCCGCGCGGGCGGGTGCGCTGGTGGATCGCCGCCGTGGGCGAGAACGCCGACGACGGCCCGGATACCGACTTCGCCGCCGTGGAGGCGGGCTATGTCTCGATCACCCCGCTGCAGACCGACCTCACCCGGCATGCGGCCATCGCTGACGTCAAGGGCTGGCTGGATGCACTCACCTGAACGCCTGGCCGAGCTGGTGCGCGGCGTGGGCATGACCTCGCAGCGCACCCGCGACCGCATGGTGGAACGCCTGGTCGCCCAGGGCATCCGCGACCCGCGGGTGAGTGAGGCCCTGGCGCGGGAGCCGCGCCACCTCTTCCTGGACGAGGCGCTGTCGCACCGCGCCTACGAGGACACCTCGCTGCCCATCGGCCACGGCCAGACCCTTTCCCAGCCGTGGATCGTGGCGCGCATGACCGAGCTGGTGCTTCAGGAATCGCCCCGGCGGGTGCTGGAGATTGGCACCGGCTCGGGCTACCAGACGCTGATCCTCTCCCGTCTGGTGCCGGAACTCTGGTCCGTGGAGCGGATCAATGCCCTGCACCGGCGCGCCGCGCAGCGGCTGCGGCTGCTGGGGGCTCACAACCTGCACCTGCGCCTGGCCGATGGCGGCCACGGCTGGGAGGAGGCGGCACCGTTCGACGTCATCCTGCTCACGGCCTGCGCCAGCGAGCTGCCCATGGCGCTGCTCTCCCAGCTCGCCGAGGAGGGCGTGTTGATCACGCCGCTGGCCGACGCCCGGGGCCGCCAGTGGCTGACCCGCGTGCAGCGCCAGGGCGACCAGTTCGAGAAGCGGCGCCTGGAGGCGGTACGCTTCGTGCCGCTGCTCGAGGGCGTCATCCGTTGAAAGGAGTCTTGTGTTGAAGCGATATCTCGGGATCTTCCTGCGTGGCGCCGGCATGGGAGCCGCCGACGCCGTGCCCGGCGTCTCCGGCGGTACCATCGCCTTCGTCACCGGCATCTACGAGGAGCTGATCCACACCATCAAGCAGTTCGGTCCCGGTGCCTTCATGGCCTGGCGCCGCGGCGGGCTGCCGCTGCTGGTGGTGCATCTCAACCTGCCCTTCCTGCTGCCGCTGCTGGCGGGCATCGCCCTCAGCCTGGTCAGCGTCGCCCACCTGGTGGTGTGGCTGATGGAGGACCACCCCTTGCTGCTCAACGGCTTCTTCTTCGGCCTGGTGCTGGCCTCGGCGCTGGTGGTCAGCCGTCACCCCGCCGACTGGAAGTGGTGGCATATCGCTCCGCTGGTGGCGGGCCTGCTGCTGGCCCACGGCCTTCCCTCGCTGATGCCGCTGGTCTCCGCCCTGGGCAGCCAGGCGCTGATGCTGATGGTGGGCGGGGCGATCGCCATCAGCGCGATGATCCTGCCGGGGGTCTCGGGGAGTTTCCTGCTCCTGACCATGGGGCTCTATGGCACCGTGATGGACGGCATCCGCGGCTTCGACCTGGGCCTGCTCGGGCTGTTCGGGATGGGCTGCGCGGTGGGGCTCTTCCTTGCCTCGCGGCTGCTCTCCTGGCTGCTGGCCCGCTATCATACGGCCACCCTGCAGCTGCTGGTGGGCTTCATCGTCGGCTCGCTGCCGGTACTCTGGCCCTGGCGGGAACTGGTACGCTACCAGCTTGGCCCCGAGGGGCAGATGATTCCACTGGACTACCGCTACCTGACTCCGGGCGACTACGCCCTGCTCACGGGTGATTCGCCACAGCTGCTGGTCGTGGTGGCCCTGATGCTGGCCGGGGCGGCGGCGGTACTGATGATCGACCGCGGTGGCCGACCTGCCCGAGCGCCGCGCACTCCCGGTGCGGCCACCGCGCGCGGGGCAAGCCCGAAGGGGGCGAACAAGGAGGAAGGCTCTGATGCGCAGTAAGGTATTGATGATCTCGGGCCTGGCCCTGGCGATGGCCGGCTGTGCCAGCCAGCAGGAGGCCCCCCGCGAGGTGCCGGTGCGTGACCTTTCGGCCAGCCGCGCGGACGATGCGGCCAGCCACTACACCGTGGAGCAGGGGGATACCCTCTACGGCATCGCCTGGCGCCACGACATGGACTACCGCGACCTGGCGCGGCTCAATCGCATCGGCCCGCCCTACCGCATCGAGCCGGGCCAGCGCCTGGTGCTCGACCCGGAGGCGGCCCCGGACGGTGGTGGGGCCGACGATGGCGGCGAGAGCGCCGTGGCGGTGGCCACGCCCCTGGGTGGCGCCGCCCCCGAGGACCAGGAAGACGACATGGAGTGGCTGCTGCCCGGCGACGAGACCGAGGCGCGGGGCGAGAGGTCGACCTCCCGGAGCGACGACGAAACAGAAGGCCCCTCCCGCGAGGCCATGGAGGGGGCTGCTGCCGCGACCGGGGACGAGGATGCCGGGCCGGGCCCGGTCTACTCCCCGGACAGCCCGGGTGCCGACGGCACCCTGAGCGAGCGCGACCTGGCCGAGCGTCGCGAGCGCGATGCCCGGGAGGCCGAAGAGGCGCAGCAGTCGACGGGGGACGAGCGGGTCGATCCCGCCGTGGCCGAGGCCGCCGCCGAGAGCGGGGCCTCGGATGGCGCCGATGCCCCGGCCGAAGAGGCGGAGGCCTCTCGCGACGAGGATGAGGCGAGCGACGCCGGGACCGCCGTGGCGGGCGGCACCGAAGGCGCCGACGGCGATTCACGCAGCTACGCGCCGGTGGAGGAGGTGCCCTGGCAGTGGCCCACCGACGGCGAGGTGGTCACCCAGTTCGGCGATGGCGGCAGCATCACCGCCGGCATTGATATCGCCGGGGAAAAGGGGCAACCTGTCAAGGCGGCGGGGCCCGGTATCGTGGTCTATGCGGGCAGCGGCGTTCGGGGTTACGGCCAGCTGATCCTGCTCAAGCACAACGACCAGTTCCTCAGCGCCTACGCCCACAACGACGCCCTGCGGGTCAGCGAGAACGACGTGGTCGAGGCCGGCGAGGTGATCGCCACCATGGGCGACAGCGATGCCGACAGCGTCAAGCTCCACTTTGAGGTGCGCAAGGATGGCCAGCCCCAGGATCCGCTGGAGTACCTGCCATCGCGCTGATGCCGCGTCCCGGTGGGGTTCTCACCGCGACTGTCACACAATAATAATGGGGTTCGCCGATGCTTGCCTGCATCGGCGACAGGACGCAAGCACGGGGTAGCCATCGATGAGCATGCTTGAACGGGACCTTCAGGATGTGGATCTGGACGCACTCGAGGAGAAGGAGGATGACATTGTCGATGCCGTCGACGACGACACCCCCGAGGAGGACGAGGCGGCCTTCGAGAAGGCGCTGAGCCGCGAGGATCGCTACAGCCAGCAGAGCCTCGATGCCACCCAGATCTACCTCAACGAGATCGGCTTCTCGCCGCTGCTCACCCCCGAGGAGGAGGTCTTCTATGGCCGCCTGGCCCAGAAGGGCGACCCCCTCGGCCGCTCGCGCATGATCGAGTCCAACCTGCGCCTGGTGGTCAAGATCGCCCGGCGCTACCTCAACCGCGGCCTGTCGCTGCTCGACCTGATCGAGGAGGGCAACCTCGGCCTGATCCGCGCGGTGGAGAAGTTCGACCCCGAACGCGGCTTCCGCTTCTCCACCTATGCCACCTGGTGGATCCGCCAGACCATCGAGCGGGCGCTGATGAACCAGACCCGCACCATCCGGCTGCCGATCCATGTGGTCAAGGAGCTCAACATCTACCTGCGCGCGGCCCGCGAGCTGACCCAGAAGCTCGACCACGAGGCCACCGCGGAGGAGATCGCCGACTACCTCGACAAGCCGGTGGCCACGGTCAAGAAGATGATGGGGCTCAACGAGCGCATCTCCTCGGTGGACTACCCGGTGGGCGGCGACAGCGACAAGCCGCTGGTCGAGACCCTGGCCGACGACAACGACCACGGCCCCGAGTCCAGCCTGCTCGACGGTGACGTCAAGCAGCACGTCGACGAGTGGCTCTCCGAGCTCACCGAGAAGCAGCGCGAGGTGGTGGTGCGCCGCTTCGGCCTGCGCGGCCACGAGGCGGCGACCCTGGAACAGGTGGGCGAGGAGATCGGCCTGACCCGCGAGCGGGTGCGCCAGATCCAGGTCGAGGCGCTGAAGAAGCTGCGCCGGGTGCTGGAGAAGCAGGGACTCAACCTCGAGGCCATCTTCGAGTAGGTGGACGGGTATAATGCCGGGCTGTTCCGTTCGCTGACCTGGAGTTCACCATGGCCCGGCCGCTGACCGCCGAGATCGACCTCGACGCCCTGCGCCACAACTACCGTCTCGCCTGCGAGTGCTCGCCCGAGAGTCGCTGCGTCGCCGTGCTCAAGGCCGACGCCTACGGCCACGGGTCGGTGGCCTGCGCTCGCGCCCTGGAGGGGCTCGCCGCGGCCTTCGCCGTGGCCTGCCTGGAGGAGGCGGTGACCCTGCGCGAGGCGGGCATCGCGACCCCCATCGTGCTGCTGGAGGGGATCTTCGAGGCCGGCGAGCTCGCCCAGGTGGATGAGTTGCGCCTGTGGATGGCGCTGCACAGCGACTGGCAGCTGGAGACGCTGCTGGCCTGGCGCCCGGCGCGTCCCATCCCGGTGTGGCTCAAGGTGGATTCCGGCATGCATCGCCTGGGCTTCCCGCCCGAGCGGGCCGAGGCTGTCTGGCGGCGCCTGCAGGCGGCCCCCGAACACGCCTGCGACCTGCAGCTGATGAGCCACTTCGCCACCGCCGACCTCGAGGAGGGGGCCTACTTCGAGGCGCAGATGGCGTGCCTCGCGGCGCTGGCCGAGCGCCTCGGCGCACCGCTGTGCCTGGCCAACTCCCCGGCGACCCTGGCCCGGCCCGCGGCCCACGGGGCCTGGAACCGCCCCGGGGTGATGCTCTATGGCAGCGACCCGCTGGAGGTGGCCAATGCGGCCAGTCGACGCCTGGCGCCGGTGATGACGCTGCGTTCCGAGATCATCGCCGTGCGCGAGCTGCCCGCCGGCGAGCCGGTGGGCTATGGCGGGCGCTGGGTGACCCCGCGTCCCTCGCGCATCGGGGTGGTGGCCGCCGGCTACGGCGACGGCTACGACCGCCATGCGGTGGACGGCACCCCGGTGCTGGTCGAGGGGCGGCGCACGATGATCGCCGGCAAGGTCTCCATGGACATGCTCACCGTGGACCTCACCGACCTCCCGGAGGCCGATATCGGCAGCGAGGTGGTGCTGTGGGGGCGGGCGGCCAACGGCGAGGTGCTCCCGGTGGACGAGGTGGCCCGCCACTGCGACACCATCAGCTACACCCTGCTCACCGGGGTGCTGCCGCGGGTGCCGAGGCGCTATCATGGCGGCTTTGACTGACGGACCTCTCACCGCATGCAGCAGCGCAAGTCTCGCAACGGCTATCCTCGCTCCTTCGCTCACCCGCGTTTCTGGCCCACCTGGTTGGCCATCGGCGCCATGCATGTCGCCGCCTGGCTCCCCTGGCGCCTCAAGATCCTGATCGGCAAGGCGATCGGCCTGGCCGCCTGGCGCCTTGCGAAGCGCCGCCGGCATATCACCGAGACCAACCTGCGGCTCTGCTTCCCGGAACTGGATGAAGACCAGCACAGGCGAAGGGTCAAGGAGACCTTTATCGCCAATGGCATCGGCCTGTTGGAGACCGCCACCGGCTGGTGCCGCGACCCGGAGCATCTGCGCCACCGCGTCGCCTTCAAGGGGCAGGAGCACATGGCCCGGGTGCAGGCGCAGGGCAGGGGCGCCCTGATCATCGGGGTGCACTTCTCCACCCTGGACCTGGGCGCCGCCCTGCATGCGCTCTACTTCCGTGCCGACGCCGTCCAGCGTCCCCATGACAACCCCCTCTTCGCTCGTTTCATGAGCCGGGCCCGGGCCCCCTACTTCGATGCCATCCTCGACCGCCACGACCTGCGCGGGGTGGTGCGGCGGATCAAGGCGGGGCACAGCGTCTGGTATTCCCCCGACCAGGACTTCGGTCGCGACGCCAGCGTCTTCGCCCCCTTCTTCGGCATCCCGGCCGCCACGGTGAAGATGACTGCCCGCATCGCCCGCATGACCGGCGCCCCGGTGATGCCGCTGATCTTCCACCGCAACCCGGACAATCGCACCTACACCCTGGAGTACCTGCCTGCGCTTGCGGACTTCCCCAGCGGCGACGAGGTGGCCGACGCGGCGCGCATCAACGCCTTTATCGAGGGGGCCATCCGCCGGCACCCCGAGCAGTACCTGTGGCTGCACCGCCGCTTCAAGACCCGCCCCGAGGGCGAACCCAAGCTTTACTGACGCAGGAAAGCTGGAAGAGCGGCGTTTCGTGCCTGGAAGAGGGAAGTCATAAGAAGACCCCACGAACCTTGCGGTTGTGGGGTCTTCTTCAGCTTCAAGCTTCAGCCCGCGAAGCGGGCGTTCTTACGGCTCCGGCTAAGCCGGTCAGGCGTCGATGCGCTTGTACTTCATGCGATGCGGGGTGTCGTCGCCCACGCGCTTCCTGTGGTCCGCCTCGTACTCGGTGTAGTTGCCCTCGAAGAACTCCACATGGGAGTCGCCCTCGAACGCCAGGATATGGGTGGCGATGCGGTCGAGGAACCAGCGGTCGTGGGAGATCACCAGGGCACAGCCGGGGAAGGCCAGCAGCGCCTCCTCCAGGGCCCGCAGGGTCTCGATGTCCAGGTCGTTGGAGGGCTCGTCGAGCAGCAGCACGTTGGCACCCTGCTTGAGGGTCTGGGCCAGCTGCAGGCGACCACGCTCCCCGCCGGAGAGCTCGTTCAGACGCTTCTGCTGGTCGTTGCCCTTGAAGTTGAAGCGGCCCACGTAGGCCCGCGAGGAGACCTCGTAGCCGTTGATGTTGAGCACGTCCTGGCCGTCGGAGACCGCCTCCCACACCGTCTGCTTGTCGTCGAGGCCGTCGCGCAGCTGCTCGACGTAGGCGACGTCGACGGTGTCGCCCACCACCACCTCGCCGGCGTCGGGCTGCTCCTTGCCGGTGATCAGCTTGAACAGGGTCGACTTGCCCGCGCCGTTGCCACCGACGATGCCCACGATGGCGCCCTTGGGCACGGTGAAGGTGAGGTCCTCGTAGAGCAGCTTGTCATCGAAGGCCTTGGAGACGCCGTGGAACTCGATGACCTTGTCGCCCAGGCGCGGGCCGGGCGGAATGTAGATCTCGTTGGTCTCGTTGCGCTTCTGGAAGTCGCCGGACTGCATCTCCTCGAAGCGGTTGAGACGCGCCTTGCTCTTGGCCTGGCGGCCCTTGGCGTTGCTGCGTACCCACTCCAGCTCGTGCTTGATCGCCTTCTGGCGCGAGGCCTCCTGCTTGGCCTCCCGCTCCAGGCGCTTCTCCTTGGCCTCGAGCCACTGGGAGTAGTTGCCCTCGAAGGGGATGCCCTGGCCGCGGTCCAGCTCGAGGATCCAGCCGGCCACGTTGTCGAGGAAGTAGCGGTCGTGGGTGATCGCCACCACGGTGCCGCTGTAGTCGTGCAGGAAGCGCTCCAGCCAGGCCACCGACTCGGCGTCCAGGTGGTTGGTGGGCTCGTCGAGCAGCAGCATGTCGGGGCTCGAGAGCAGCAGGCGACAGAGCGCCACGCGGCGACGCTCGCCGCCGGAGAGGTTGCCGACCCTGGCGTCCCAGGGCGGCAGGCGCAGCGCCTCGGCGGCGACCTCCAGCTTGCGCTCCAGGTTGTGGGCGTCGGCGGCCTCGATGATGTTCTCCAGGCGCGCTTGCTCGGCGGCCAGGGCATCGAAGTCGGCGTCCGGCTCGGCGTAGGCGGCGTAGACGCCGTCGAGCTTCTCCTGGGCCTCCTTGATCGCTCCGAGCGCCTCCTCGACGGTCTCGCGGACGTTCTTGTCGTCGTCGAGTTCGGGCTCCTGGGGCAGGTAGCCGATGTTGATGCCCGGCATCGGGCGCGCCTCGCCCTCGTACTCGGTGTCGACGCCGGCCATGATGCGCAGCAGGGTCGACTTGCCGGCGCCGTTGAGGCCCAGCACGCCGATCTTGGCGCCGGGGAAGAAGGAGAGCGAGATGTCCTTGAGGATCTGCTTCTTGGGGGGCACGACCTTGCCCACCCGGTTCATGGTGTAGACGTATTGCGCCATGGAGTTCCACTTGGTTGGAGGGTTGGCTGACCCACGGATGATAGAGCCCGCAACGGGCAAAGGCCAGCCAGGGACCCGCGCGGCTACTCCTCTTCGTCCACCGCCCAGTCGTCCTCGATGGCGCGCTGCAGGCGGCGCTCCTCGAGCAGCGCCTCGACGCGGCGGCGGGCGCGCAGGGTGTCGGCGCGGCTGGTGGCGCGGGGACGCGCATAGTCGTCGTCGTTCACCGCATCGGCGAGGTCCTGATCGTCGTCGTACCCGGGATCGAGAAGGGGTTCACGGCCCATGTGGCAATCCTCCCATGGCCAGGGCCCGGCAGGTGCCGAGCCATCACATGATCGCTTCTCGTCCGCCGGTCATGTCACACGGTGCGAACCTGAAGCGCCCAGGCAGCATGCGGGCTGCCTGGGCGCTGTATATATGCCTCGGGCGCTGAGCACAAGCCCCGCAACCGGTTTTTTCCCGGCGACTCACTCCAGGCCGTGTTCGGCCTTGAGCCGCGCCAGCTCCTGCTGCGCCTCGACCCGCTCGGTGACGTCCTTCTGCACGCCGATGAAGTAGGTGAGGTTGTCGTCCTCGTCATGCACCGGGGTGATGGAGAGCTCGTTCCAGAACAGGGTGCCGTCCTTGCGGTAGTTGCGCAGCACGGTGCGGCAGGGGCGGCCCTCGGCCAGCGCCTTGCGCAGGGTGTCGAGCCCCTCCTGGTCGCGGTCGTCATTCTGCAGGAAGCGGCAGTCCTGGTAGAGGATCTCGTCGGCGCTGTAGCCGGTGAGGCGCTCGAAGCCCTTGTTCACGTAGATCAGGATGTTCTCGTCGCCCTCCTGCTCGGCGACCACGATGCCGTCTTCCGAGGCGTCGACGATGCGCTCGAGCAGGTCGGGGCTGATCAGGGGAGATCGTTTCATGCTGGGCGTTCCTGTCGCAAATCCTGTCCTGGCCGCCGGGTGGGGCGACGACGTGTCACTCATCGTCTTCCATCATGGCCAGGCATTTGCCGGATTTCAACGCAAACCCCGACTGGTATCATCGTGGGTCCATTCTCGCGACAGTGGAGGGACGATGTCACGCATCCGGATCCACTACTGCACCCAGTGCCAGTGGCTGCTGCGCAGTGCCTGGCTGGCCCAGGAGCTGCTCTCCACCTTCGGCGAGGAACTGGAGGAGGTCGCTCTGGTACCCTCCCACGGCGGCGTCTTCGAGATCTTCTACGACGGCGAATTACTCTGGGAGCGCAACCGCGACGGCGGCTTCCCCGACAGCAGGGCGCTCAAGCAGCGGGTGCGCGATCGTCTCGATCCCGAGCGGGACCTGGGGCATATCGATCGATGATCATGGCTGCGGCCTGTGCCCGCTCCGGTCCTGGATAACAAGACACGGGAAGAGGACATGACACAGGATCGCCAGGCGATGCTCTTCGGCCTCGGCGCCGTGGCGCTGTGGTCCACGGTGGCCACGGCGTTCAAGGTGGCTCTCGCCCGGATGTCTCCGCTCGAGCTGATGTGGCTCGCCTCGCTGGTCTCCTGGGCGCTGATCGGCGTGCTGGTGGCGCGCCAGGGGCTCGCCGGCCAGGCGCTGCGCCGGGGCTGGCGTACCGCCGCCTGGGCGGGGCTGATGAACCCGGTGGCCTACTACCTGGTGTTGTTCGGCGCCTACGACCGCCTGCCGGGCCAGGAGGCGATGGCCCTCAACTACACCTGGGCACTGGCCATGGCCTTCCTGGCGGTGCCGATCCTCGGCCAGCGGCTGACCCGCACGGACGTCGCGGCAGGGCTGATCGCCTACGCCGGGGTGTGGGTGATCGCCACCCGCGGGGCGGTGTTCGACGTCACCTTCGCCGACCCCCTGGGCGTGGGCATGGCGCTCGCCTCGACCCTGATCTGGGCGCTCTACTGGCTGCTCAACGCCCGCGACCCCCGCCCGCCGCTGGTGGCCCAGTGGCAGAACTTCAGCGTCGGGGTACCGGTGCTCACGGTGCTGTTGCTGGCCGGGCCGGGCCTCGAGTGGCATGGCGCGAAGGCGCTGGGGGCGGGGATCTACGTGGGGCTCTTCGAGATGGGCATCGCCTTCGTGCTGTGGCAGCTCGCCGTGCTGCGGGTGTCGCGCACGGCCCGCGTCTCCAACCTGATCTTCCTGTCGCCGCCGGTGTCGCTGCTGCTGCTCCACCTGGTGGTGGGAGAGCCGATCCTGCTCTCCACCCTGGTCGGCCTGGTGCTGATCCTCGCCGGGCTCGGCCTGCAGCAGTGGCAGAAGGCGCCGGTGCCGGCGGCTCAGTCCTGAGCCGCCAGGGTGACGCCGTTCTCCTCCATCAGCGCCGACAGCTCGGGCCAGACGTTCTCGAGGATGGCCGGCTGGGCGTCGGCGGTGGGGTGGATGCCGTCATCCTGCATCAGCGCCTCGTCCTGGGCCACGCCCTCCAGCAGGAAGGGCACCAGCGGTAGCTCGAAGTCGTCGGCCAGGCGGTGGTAGACCCCGGTGAAGGCATCGCGGTAGGCCTGGCCGTAGTTGGGCGGGATATCGATGCCCAGCAGCAGCACCTCGGCCCCCGCGTCGCGGCTCGCCTCGATCATGTCCCGCATGTTGGCCTCGAACTGCCCCGGCGGCAGGCCGCGCAGGCCGTCGTTGCCGCCCAGCTCGAGCAGAACGATGGCGGGCTCGTGCTGTCCGAGAAGCTCCGGCAGCCGGGTCGCGCCGCCGCTTGAGGTCTCGCCGCTGATGCTGGCGTTGACCACATGCGCCTTCCCGTCGAGCCGCTCCTGCAGCAGACTGACCCAACCCTCGTTGGACTCGATGCCGTAGGCGGCGCTCAGGCTGTCGCCCATTACCAGCAGTGTGGTGCGCTCCGCGGCCGGCGCGGCGCCGGCCCAGAGCGCGATGGCCAGGGCCAGCAGCCAGCCCAGCGCCCGGCGAAACGGAACAGCAGGAGATCCCGTGATCATGAAGGCTACCTCTCAGCGGAAGACGTCACCGATTCTACACGCCGAACACCTCTGCAAGGAGGTGGCCAGCGGCGAGCGGCGGCTCACCATTCTGAGTGACCTGGCGCTCTCGGTGTTCCCCGGCGAGACGGTGGCGATCCTCGGCCAGAGCGGCGCCGGCAAGTCGACCCTGCTGGGGCTGCTGGCCGGCCTCGACCTGCCGACCGCGGGCGAGCTCTCGATGTTCGACCATCGCCTCGCCGAACTGGACGAGGATGGCCGCGCACGGCTGCGTGCCGGGCGGGTGGGCTTCGTGTTCCAGAACTTCCAGCTGCTGCCCACCCTCACCGCGCTGGAGAACGTGATGCTGCCGCTGGAGCTCGCGCCGCGCCCCGGCAGCGAGGCGCTGGCCCGCGACTGGCTCGAGCGGGTCGGGCTGGGGGAGCGCCTGGACCACCTGCCCAAGCAGCTCTCCGGCGGCGAGCAGCAGCGCGTCGCCCTGGCGCGCGCCTTCGTCACCGGCGGCGAACTGGTGTTCGCCGACGAGCCCACCGGCAACCTCGACCCGGAAACCGGCGAGCGCATCATCGAGGCGCTCTTCTCGCTCAACCGCGAGGCCGGCACCACCCTGGTGCTGGTCACCCACGACCACGCCCTGGCGCGCCGCTGCGATCGCTGCCTGCGCCTGGACCATGGCCGCCTCACCGAGATGATGACCCTCGACGAGGTGAGCGCATGAGCCTGACCGCGTTGCGCCTGGCGCGCTTCTCGGCCCGGGGGCTGGTGCGCGACCTGCGCGCCCCCGACGTGCGCGCGCTGTTCGTGGCGCTCGCCCTGGCGGTGGCCGCCTCCACCATGATCGGCTTCTTCCTCGACCGCCTGGACCGCGGCCTGACCCGCCAGGCGAGCCAGCTGCTGGGTGGCGACCTGGTGCTGGAGCAGGCGCGCCCCTTCGACGACGAGCTGCGCCTGACCCTCGAGGAGGCCGGCCTGGTGCTCAGCGACCAGGTCGACATGGTCTCCATGGTCAGCCTCGGCGACGCCTTCCAGCCGGCCAGCCTCAAGGGGGTGGATGACCGCTACCCGCTCTACGGTGCGGTGGAGGTCGACCGCGGCGAGGGCATCGAGACCCTGGCGCGGGGCCCCGAGCCCGGCGAGGTGTGGCTGGCGCCGCGCCTGGCCCTGCTGCTGGAGGCCGAGGTCGGCGACCGGGTGCGCGTCGGCGAGAGCGAGCTTCGCGTGGGCGGGCTGGTGGAGCGCGAGCCCGACCAGTCGGCCGGCTTCGGCAGCTTCAACCCGCG
The DNA here is from genome assembly GCA_046540755.1 of Halomonas sp. Classification (GTDB taxonomy): domain Bacteria; phylum Pseudomonadota; class Gammaproteobacteria; order Pseudomonadales; family Halomonadaceae; genus Halomonas. Next base: position 18,502 of record JBKHEO010000022.1, read on the forward strand.
CCTGATGATGCACCTCGACGACATCGCCGATACCGACCTGGTGCAGGAGGGCTCGCGGGTCGAGTTCGAACTGATCGGCGCCGGCCCGCCGGACATCCTGGAGAGCCTCGCGCCGCTGCTGGACCGGCTGCGCCGCGACGGCGTGGAGGTGCGCGACGTGCGCCGCGACCGCCCCGGCCTCGGCAATGCCCTGGAGCGCGCCGAGCGCTACCTGAGCCTGGCCGGCCTCGCCGCGGTGCTGCTGGCCGGGGTGGCGGTGGCCATGTCCACCCGCCGCTACGTCGACCGCCACCTGGACACCGCGGCGCTGCTGCGCTGCTTCGGCGCCACCCAGGGCGAGCTCAGCCGGCTGTTCGGGCTGCAGCTGCTGTGGCTGGCGCTGGCCGCCTCGGCGGTCGGCGCCGTGCTGGGGCTGGCCGGCCAGGCCGCGCTGCTGGCCCTGCTGACCGCCTTCCTGCCCCTGGAGCTGCCGCCGCCCGGTGCGCTGCCGCTGTGGCTCGGGGTGTTTACCGCCCTGGCGGTGCTGGTGGGCTTCGCCGGCCCCACCCTGCTGAGGCTCAAGCGGGTCAGCGCGCTGAAGGTGCTGCGCCGCGAGCTCGACCCGCTGCCCGCCTCGGCGTGGCTGGTGGTGGCGGTGGCCAGCGCCGTCTTCGGTGGGCTGCTGTGGCTCTACTCCGGCGACCTCGTCCTCTCGGCGGGACTGCTGCTGGGCGGCCTGGTCATGCTGGTGGTGCTGTGGGGAATCGGCCGGCTGCTGCTGGCCGGCGTGCTGCGCCTGACGGCGCGGCTGCCCCGCGGCGAGGGCGAGGCGGGCCTGACCCAGGCGCTGCGCCTGGGCGGCGCCCAGCTGGCGCGACGGCGCACGGCGAGCCTCGGTCAGCTGCTGGCCTTCGCGGTGACCTTCTTCGCCATGGCGATGATCGCCCTGGTGCGCGGCGACCTGCTCACCGCCTGGGAGGCGCAGCTGCCCGAGGAGACCCCCAACCACTTCGCCATCAATATCCAGCCCCAGGAGCGCGAGGCCTTCGAGAGCGCCCTGGGCGACGCTCCCGACGCCCGCAGCGCCCTCTATCCCATGGTGCGCGGGCGCATCACCGCCATCAACGACCAGGCGCCCCGCGAGGCGGTGCCCCCCGAGTCGCGCGGCGACAACGCCCTGCGCCGCGAGCTCAACCTCACCTGGCGCGAGACGCTGCCCGAGGGCAATCGCCTGGTGGCGGGGGAGTGGTTCGATGCCCTGGAAGAGGCCGAGGCGGGCTGGTACGGCGAGGTCGCGGTGGAGCCGGCCCCCGGCGAGGCCCGGGTGCCGATCTCCATGGAGGACGGGCTGGCGCGGCGCTTCGGCCTGGGCCTGGGCGATACCCTGACCTTCTCCATCGGCGGCGACGAGGTCGTCGGCGAGATCGCCAGCCTGCGCGACCTGGACTGGGACAGCTTCCGTCCCAACTTCTACGTCATCTTCCCCCCGGGGGTGCTGGAGCGCTTCGGCCACAGCTACATTACCGCCTTCCACCTGGACGAGGAGCGGCGCGAGCTGGCCCGCGAGCTGATGCGCGACTTCCCCGGGGTCACCCTGCTCAACGTCGACGCCATCCTCGCCCAGGTCCGCGAGCTGCTCACCCAGGTGACCCGCGCCGTGGAGCTGGTGCTCGCCTTCGTGCTGCTGGCGGGGGTCAGCGTGCTCTATGCCGCGCTTACCGCAAGCCGCCCGGTGCGCGCCCACGAGAGCGGCCTGCTGCGGGTGTTCGGCGCCGGCAACCGCCTGCTCTCCCGGGTGCAGGGGGCGGAGTTCGCGGTGCTGGGCCTGGCCAGCGGGCTGATGGGGGCGCTGCTCGCGGAGCTGGCCACCGCGGGGCTCTACCTGGGCTGGCTCGACCTGGCGCCGCGCCCCCACCCCTGGCTGTGGCTGGTGCTGCCGCTGGGCGGGGCGCTCGTGATCGGCGCCATCGGCCATCTGCTCTCCCGGGACCTGCGCCGCCAGGCCCCGGCGGCGAGCCTGGGCCTGCTGGGCGAGACCTGAGGGCGCCATGAAGAAGAACACCCTGCGCTACCGGCTGCTGGAGGCCCAGCTCGAGCTCGCCCGGCGCCAGCAGCGCGCGGTGATGCTGCTGCTCACCGGCCATGCGGCGACCCACAAGGGGCAGCTGGTCAACGCCCTCAACCGCTGGCTGGAGAACCGCCACACCGAGGTGCACGCCCTGGCGCCCAGCAGCGAGGAGCAGAGCCGTCCCTACTGGTGGCGCTACTGGCGGCGGGTGCCGGAGCGTGGGCGCATCGGCATCTTCATCCACGGCTGGCACGGCGATGCGCTCTTCGCCCGCGCCGAGCAGCGCCTATCCGCCGGCGCCTTCGAGGACCGCCTGGCCGAGATCCGCCAGTTCGAGGCCGAGCTTGCCGCCGAGGGGGTGGTGCTGCTCAAGCTGTGGATGGAGGTCGGTCGCCACGCCCAGCGCGAACGACTGCAGGCGCTCTCCGCCGACCCCACCACCGCCTGGCAGGTGGGGCCGGTGGAGTGGCAGCGCCACGTGCAGCACGCCGCCATCCAGGCGCTGGGGCGGCGCCTGCGCGAGGCCACCGAGGCGCCCCACGCCCCCTGGCGGCAGCTGGCGCTGCGCGAGCCCGGCGCGCAGCTGCCCCGGGTCGGCGAGGGACTGCTGGCGGCCCTCGGCGAGCCGCAACCCAAGCCGCCCGCCCCGGAAGAGGGCGAGGATGCGCGGAGCGCGCCGAGGCTTCATGAGCCCGACCCCGGGGCGCAGGCTCCCCTGGACAAGCCCCGCTACCGCCGGCGCCTGGCCGCCGCCCAGGCGCGGCTGGCGATCAACGCCCGGGAGGCGGCCCTGCGTAGCCTGCCGGTGGTCATCGTCTTCGAGGGCCTCGACGCGGCGGGGAAGGGCGGCAGCATCCATCGCCTGACCGCGGCGCTGGACGCCCGCCAGTACCGGGTGCACCGCATCGCCGCGCCCAGCGACGAGGAGGCCCTGCGCCCCTGGGCCTGGCGCTTCTGGCGGCGCCTGCCCGCCGACGGACGCATCGCCATCTTCGATCGCAGCTGGTATGGCCGCGTGCTGGTGGAGCGGGTCGAGGGCCTGGTCGGCGAGGACGAATGGCGGCGCGCCTATGGCGAGATCCGCCACTTCGAGCGTCGCCTGCTGGAGCATGGCGGAGTGCTGATCAAGCTGTTCCTGGCGATCTCCCGCGACGAGCAGCTGCGACGCTTCGAGGACCGAGCCGCCACCCCCCACAAGCGCCACAAGCTGACCGCCGAGGACTGGCGCAACCGCGAGCGCTGGGACGACTACCGCCAGGCCATCGACGCGATGTTCGCCGCCACCCACCGCCCCGGCGCCGAGTGGACCCTGGTGGCCGGGGACGACAAGCGACGCGCCCGCCTGGCGGTGCTGGCGGCCGTCAACGAGCGTCTCGAGGCGCGACTCGCCGCGCCCGACTGAGCTAGGCTGGGGATGTCCCCGCCATCACGATCACACGGGAGGTGGTCCCATGCGTGCTTTCCTTTCCACTGCGGCCCTCGCCGCCGCGCTCATGGTGCCGGCCGTCCCGGCCCTGGCCGACGCCGAGCGCCTCGAGGCCGACCTTCGAGCCCTCTTCGAAGGGCGCGGCGAGCTGACCCTCGACGAGGTCTCCACCTCGCTGTTCGGCGGCGAGACCCGCGCCGAGGGGCTGCGCTTCAGCGGTGACGACGGCGAGCGGCTGTGGGTCGAGCGCTACGTGGTGGTTGGCGACTACGACGCCCCGGATGCCGTCACCCTGGAGGGCGTGCGCCTGGAGGGCGACGTGGAGGAGCTGGAGGCGCCGCTGACCATCGCCGTGGAGGGGGTGGTGCTGGCCGCCCCCAGCCGGGCGGTGCCGCCCCGTGACGACGAGGCGCGGGAGCAGGCGTGGTTCGACGGCCTGACCCTGACGACCCTGGCCGTCGAGCACCGCGAGGAGCGCCTCGCCAGCCTGGAGCGCCTCTCGTTCGACACCGACTTCGCGGATGGCGAGGGGCGGTTGCAGCTCGACGCCCTGGCGCTGGACCTCGACCGCCTGGTCGCCCTCTCGCCCGAGGAGGAGCGCACCCGCCTGCGCATGGCCAGCAACGTGCTCACCGACGGTAGCGGCGAGCTGCGCCTGGACGCCGCCTTCGACGCCCGCTGGGAGCCCGAGGGCGAGGGCGAGGGGCGCCTGCTCAGCGACGGTGATCTCACCCTGCGCGACGGCCTGGTGCTCGGCATCGACCTGGAGAGCCTGCTGGCCCTGCCGGAGGGAAGCGACGCCGCCGACCTGATGGCCGAGGGCACCCTGCTGGAGGAGGCCGCCCTGGGCGGCGGGCGCTTCGAGCTGCGCCTCGCCGAGCGCGGGCTCTTCGATCGCCTGGCGACCCTGGGGGCCACCCTGGAAGGAATCGGCAAGGCCCAGTACCTGGAGCAGGCGCGCACCCAGGCCGAGGGCTTCGGGATGATGTTCGGCCCCCAGGTGCGCGACCTGCTCAACGGCCTGGTAGACCTGATGGCCGGTGGCGCCGAGAGCCTCGTGGTCACCCTCGACCTGCCCGCCGAGGAGCGCCTCGAGCGCTTCGCCGAGGATCCGCTGGCGCTGCCCGAGCGCTTCGCCATGCGCGTGGAGACCCGCTGAGTCCGCCGCCGACTTGCACGCTATCGTCGGCGGCGGTGACCCGCTTTCATGTGAAAGCGCCGGGGGGCTGGGGTATCATGCGCCGACTGATCTTCTCTCCGCGATGCGAGGTTTCCCGACGATGTTCAGCCGTGACATGACGATTGCCGGTTTCGATGACGCCCTCCTTGACGCCATGCAGCAGGAAGTGCGGCGTCAGGAGGCCCACATCGAGCTGATCGCCTCCGAGAACTACGCCAGCCCCCGGGTGATGGAGGCGCAGGGCAGCCAGCTGACCAACAAGTACGCGGAAGGCTACCCCGGCAAGCGCTACTACGGCGGCTGCGAGCACGTCGACGTCGTCGAGCAGCTGGCTATCGACTACGCCAAGCAACTGTTCGGCGCCAGCTACGCCAACGTCCAGCCGCACTCCGGCTCCCAGGCCAACGCTGCGGTCTTCCAGGCCCTGATCAAGCCGGGCGACACCGTGCTGGGCATGAGCCTGGACGCCGGCGGCCACCTGACCCACGGCGCCAAGCCCAACTTCTCCGGCAAGCACTACCACGCCGTGCAGTACGGCATCGACGAGGCCGGCCGCATCGACTACGCCGAGGTGGCCAAGCTGGCCCGCGAGCACCGGCCGAAGCTGATCATCGCCGGCTTCTCGGCCTACTCTCAGGTCATCGACTGGGGCAGGTTCCGCGAGATCGCCGACGAGGTGGGGGCCTACCTGCTGGTCGACATGGCCCACGTGGCCGGCCTGGTGGCCGCCGGCGTCTACCCGACCCCGCTGCCCCACGCCCATGTGGTCACCACCACCACCCACAAGACCCTGCGCGGCCCCCGCGGCGGCCTGATCCTCTCCAGCGAGGGCGACGAGGCCATGGAGAAGAAGCTCCAGTCCGCGGTCTTCCCGGGCAGCCAGGGCGGCCCCCTGGAGCACGTCATCGCCGCCAAGGCGATCTGCTTCAAGGAGGCCATGGCCCCCGAGTTCAAGGACTACCAGCAGCAGGTGGTGAAGAACGCCCAGGCGATGGCAGGGGTCTTTATCGAGCGCGGCTACGAGGTCGTCTCCGGCGGCACCGAGGACCACCTCTTCCTGCTCTCGCTGATCAAGCAGGGCCTGACCGGCAAGGACGCGGACGCCGCCCTGGGCCGTGCCCACATCACCGTCAACAAGAACGCCGTGCCGGGCGACCCCCAGAGCCCCTTCGTCACCTCCGGCCTGCGTATCGGTACCCCGGCGGTGACCACCCGCGGCTTCGGCGAGGGGGAGTGCCGTGACCTGGCCGGCTGGATCTGCGACATCCTCGATGTGATGGCCAAGGGCGAGGACTCCGCCGCCATCGAGGCCGAGGTCAAGGCCAAGGTCGAGACGGTCTGCGCCGAGCACCCGGTCTACCGCTAGAGCGCTGACAGGGCAAGGAGATCGCCCCGTGCCGTGAGAACGGCGCGGGGCGATTTCGTCTGGGGCCTTGCCGGGCGACAGGATATATCGTCATTTTCGGATGTGCGCCCGCGCCGCGATCCATTACGCTGGGGGTTGAGGCAATGCCGCCGGCCAAGGAGCGTACCATCATGTCGACACTGACCTTTCTGGGCGCGGTAGGGGAAGTCACCGGGTCCCGCTACCTGCTCGAGGTGGACGGCGCGAAGGGGCCCCACCGGCTGCTGCTGGAGTGCGGCCTGCACCAGGGCGGGGCGGACGCCGACCGTGCCAACGCCAGGCCCTTCGGCAAGCTGACCAAACAGCTCGAGGCGGTGGTGCTCTCCCACGGCCACCTGGACCATTCGGGCCTGCTGCCCAAGCTGGTGCGCGAGGGCTATCGCGGGCCCATCCACTGCACCCGCGGCACCCGCGACCTGCTGGAGATCATGCTCCAGGACGCGGCCTTCGTGATGGCCAAGGACATCGAGTGGGAGAACAAGTGGCGCAGGCGCAATGACAAGCCGCTGGTGGAACCGCTCTATGACCTCGATGACGTGGCGCAGACGCTTGCCCAGTGCGTCTCCCACCCCTACGGCCAGCCGGTCAACCTGCCCGGCGGGGTGACCCTGGTGTTCCGCGACGCCGGCCATATCCTCGGCTCGGCCATCGTCGAGCTCAATGTGCCTTCGGGCGGCCAGCAGAAGCGCCTGGTGTTCTCCGGCGACCTGGGCAACCCCAGCTCGGTGCTGATGCGGGACCCCGAGAAGGTCTTTGATGCCGACCTGGTGCTGATGGAGAGCACCTACGGCGACCGTGACCACCGCCCCCTGGAGGAGACCCTCGAGGAGTTCGCCGGTGTGCTGGAGCAGGCCCACGCCGAGGGCGGCAATGTGCTGATCCCCGCCTTCGCGGTGGGGCGCAGCCAGGAGATCCTCTACCACCTGAGCGTGCTCTATCACGAGGGGCGGCTGCGCCAGCAGATGGTGTTCCTCGACAGCCCCATGGCGATCAAGGTCACCGAGCTCTACCACCGGGCGCGCAAGGCGCTGGATGCCGACGACCTCAAGGTGCTCAACAAGGCGGCCAGCGGCGACCCCGGCCAGTACCTGCCGGTGCTGCGCATGACGCGCACCGTGGAGGAGTCCATGGCCATCAACCGCATCCACGGCGGGGCGATCATCATCGCCGGTGCCGGCATGTGCAACGGCGGGCGCATCGTCCACCACTTCCGCTACAACCTCGAGAAGCCCGCCACCCGGCTGGTTATCGTCGGCTTCCAGGCCGCCGGCACCATCGGCCGCCAGATCGTCGACGGCGCCGAGCGCATCCGCGTGTTCGGCCACGAGCTGGCGGTGAAGGCCAAGGTGCACACCATCGGCGGCTTCTCCGCCCACGCCGGGCAGAGCCAGCTGATCGGCTGGGCCGGGGCCTTCCGTCACCGTCCGCGCTTCTACCTGGTGCACGGCGAGCCCGAGACCCAGAAGGTGCTCCAGGCAGCACTGGCCGAGAGCGAGATCGAGGCCCAGATCCCCGCCTATGGTGAGCGTATCGAGCTGTAGTGCCGCGACAACCTGCCCTCTTGTCGTCTCGCGGGCGAAGGTGCAGCGTGGCGCTATCGGCTGACGCAGGAGGGACCGAGCATGATGGGCGTGATCCAGGCATTGACGCGTCACCTGGTGGTGGCGATACCGGTGACCCTGCTGCTGGGGCTGGCGTTCGGGGCCCTGGCGCCGGTGGCCTGGCTCTCGGCGCTGGTGATCCCGCTGACGCTGCTGATGATCTACCCGATGATGGTCAACCTGCGCCTGCGCGAGCTGTTGCAGGGGGGTGACGCCCGCGCCCAGGGCCTGGCCCAGCTGATCAACTTCGCGGTCATCCCCTTCGTGGCCTTCGGCCTGGGCCTGTGGTGGTTCGACGAGGCGCCCTACCTGGCATTGGGGCTGCTGCTGGCGGCCCTGCTGCCCACCAGCGGCATGACTATCTCCTGGACCGGCTTTGCCAAGGGCAACCTGCCCGCGGCGGTGAAGATGACCGTGGCCGGCCTGGTCCTCGGCTCGCTGGCCACGCCGCTCTACGTGAAGTGGCTGATGGGGGCCAGCATCCCGGTGGACCTGTTGGCGGTGTTCCGCCAGATCGTGCTGGTGGTGGGCATTCCGCTGCTGGCCGGCCAGCTGACGCGACACCTCCTGATCAAGCGGCATGGGGCCGAGGGCTTCCGCAAGCACTGGGCGCCGCGCTTTCCGCCGTTCTCGACCCTGGGGGTGCTGGGGATCGTCTTCGTGGCCATGGCCCTCAAGGCCGACGACCTGCTGACCCGCCCCGGCCTGCTGCTGGAGATCGCCGTGCCGCTGCTGATCCTCTACGCCGTCAACTACCTGCTCAGCACCCTGGTCGCCCGGTGCTTCCTGTCACGGGGCGACGGCATCGCCCTGGTCTACGGTACGGTGATGCGCAACCTCTCCATCGCCCTGGCGCTGGCCATGAACGCCTTCGGCGAGGCGGGCACCGATGCCGCCCTGCTGATCGCCCTGGCCTACATCATCCAGGTGCAGTCCGCGGCCTGGTACGTGCGCTTCTCGGATCGCCTCTTCGGTCCCGCCGAGGCCACCTGAGCCGCCCGGTCAGAAACGCTACCCCGCAGCGGCCAGGGCCGCCTCGACCTCCGCGTGTCCGTTCTCCCTCGCCGATTGCAGCGGGGTGGTGCCGTCATCGGCTTCATGGGCGGGGTCGGCGCCATGCGCCAGCAGCAGCTCGACCAGCGCCGGGCGACCGTCCTTGGCGGCCCAGGTGAGGCTCGACCAGCCCGCCTCATCATCCACGGCATCGACCTCGGCGCCGGCCTCGAGGAGCGCTCGGCTGGTGGCCTCCCGACCGTTGACCACCGCCACCAGCAGCGGCGTGTAACCGGCCTGGTCGCGGTGCTCGGTGTCGGCGCCACGGGCCAGCAGCGCCTCGAGCATCGCCAGGTGGCCGTTGGCGGCGGCCTTCATCAGCGCCGTCCAGCCGCAGCCATCGCTGTCATCCACCGAGGTCCCGGTGTCGAGCATGGCCAGCACCCGTTCGGTCTCGCCCTTCTCGGCGGCCAGGGTCAGCGCCGTCCGGCCCAGCGGGTCCACCGCCTCCGGTTCCGGTGTCAACAGTGAGGGTAGCGTCAGGAAAAGGGCGACGAGGCCAAGCGGCAGCAGGATGCCGGTCAGCATCGGGTAGCGCCGGTAGGGTAGGGTGATCCAGTGCCGGATGCCGGGCATGTGCGCCTCCGCTTGGTGATACAGGGAATCGCCATGATGCACGCTGGCAGGGCGGGCCGTGTGTGGCATTTTGTCCGGTCCGTCTCACCGTTTCCTTCTGAAAGTTGCGCTGTGTCAAGGTGCGTCCAGGCGTCCTATGCAAACGCGTCGGTAATAGACTAGACTTTCCTCGTGTTGATTAAGGTTATTTGCTTAGAGGTTTTTGTTATGAAAATGACGCATCTACTGGCAAGCTCGCTGCTGGCGGCGACGCTGGTCGCCGGGCCCGCTCTCGCCGAGGAAGACGCTGCTGCCTACAGGGAGACCCAGCTGGGGCTCTACGTCAGTGCCAGCGAGGCCTGGGAGCTGATGCAGGAGGATGAGCGGGCGGTGCTGATCGACGTGCGCGATCCCATCGAGATCAAGTTCACCGGCTTCGCCGAGCCCACCGACATCCACGTGCCCTGGGTGCTGGCGGAGCGCGACAGCTTCGACGCCGAGGGGAAGACCTGGCCCACGGTCAAGAACCCCGACTTCGCCGAGCAGGTCCAGGCCGAACTCGAGGCCCTGGACGTGGCCGAGGAGGACCCGATCATCGTCATGTGCCGCTCCGGCGCGACCCGCAGCGCCCCGGCTGCCGACGTCATCACCGAGATGGGCTTCAGCGAGGTCTACTCGATGACCGACGGCTTCGAGGGCAACACCCTGAAGGAAGGCGATTCGAAGGGCGTGCGCGCCGTCGACGGCTGGCGCAATTCCGGGCTGCCGTGGAGCTACGAGATCGACCCCGACGTCGCCTGGCGCCCGGCGGACTGAGCGATTTTCACGAGGCCGTGCTCGGTTATGGCCGAGCACGCTTTTTCCCCTGATCGACCCCAACGAATAGAGGTAACAGTATGAGCTTCAAGACGACCCTTGGCGTAGCCATTGCCGCCGGTGCCATGAGCCTTAGCAGCGCCGCCCTGGCCGACAACCACGGCGACGAGGCGAGCGACGACAAGGCACTGGTGATCC
>JBKHEO010000023.1:0-27151 GCA_046540755.1 Halomonas sp.
GGCCTCTACCAGGACGGCGAGTACGTCTTCCCGGCGCCCTGGGGCGACGGCTCCAACAACTGGGGCGCCGGCATCGCCCGTACCCACACCGCGGCCGGCTTCATCAAGAACAACATGCCACTGGGCCAGCCGCTCTCGCTCTCCGACCAGGAGGCCTGGGACCTCGCCCACTACATGACCCAGCAGGAGCGCCCCCAGGACCCGCGCTACACCGGTGACGTGGCCGAGACCCTGGAGCGGTTCGGGCCGACCTTCCACAAGAACTCCTACTATGGCCAGGAGCGCGACAGCGACGGGCAGGTGCTCGGCGACCACGCGAACTTCGGCGAGAAGGGCGAGGAGGTGACGCCCTGGAACGTCGGGCAGCCGCGCTTCGAGGCGCTCGACGTCGAGTAGGAGCCCGATTTATCGGCGATGACTGGCACCCCGCCCGGTTGATACCGGGCGGGGCCTTTCTCGTCTCCGGGCGTCGCGCCCTAGGGTCAGGGCGCCGGTCCGCCCATCGCCTCCTCGAGGCGCTCGGGGCTCGGCACGCCCTCGATGCGATCGACCCGGTCGCCGCTCTGGAAGAGGGTGGTGGGGGTGGCCCTGAAGCCCAGCGACTCGAACAGCTGGTTGTTGTCGAAGACCTGCTCCTCGATGTCGCGTGGCTGGGGGCCGGCCTCGGCCTCCTCGCCCTCGCCGCTGTGGGCGTGCAGGGCGGCGGCGGGATCCTCGGCGCCGAGCAGGGCGGCGGCCTTGGCCGGGCTGTCCTGGGCCAGCACGCCGATCATGATGTGGCGCAGCTGTACCTCGCCGGCCTCGACCCAGGGGCGCGCCTCCTCCCAGAACTCGCGGCAGTAGGGGCAGTTGGGGTCGGTGAAGGTGTAGACGATGCGCTCGGCGTCGGGGTCGCCGTCGGCGATCCAGTGGCTCTCCTCCAGGTCCTGCCACACCTCGGCGAACTGTTCGGCACGCACGTGCTTGTCCAGGGACGCCTCGGAGAGGTCGTTGCCCTCGGCGTCCACCAGGGTGCCGACGATGGCGTGCTCCTCGTCGGGCAGCAGGTAGATGGCGACCTCGCCGCCGGCGTGGCTGGCGCCGAAGCCGCGCAGCCCGCCGGGGCCCTCGAACTCGTCGTGGATGGTCAGGCCCTGGTCGGCGAGGGCGGCCACCGGGGCAGGCAGGTCGTCGTCGGCCAGGGCGACGCCGCAGGCGGCGAGGCCCAGCGTCAAGGAAGCGAGGAGGTGGCGCATCGTGGGGTCCTGTAGGCGATGATGGGTTGGATGATGGTCAGCGGATAGGGGGTCTACTCCAGACCGCCCGAGCCCTCTCGGGTTTCCCATCCTGGCATGCGGTGATTAGCCCAGGGTTAAGCGGGGCAGGGTGTCGCAGGCCTGCACCCTCTTTCCCTGTCGCGCTATGCTGTCACTCCTTACCCGCATCAGGAGCATCACATGCGTCTTCTCTCCCTTGTCTCTGCCGTGGGGATTGCGCTGGTCAGCACCACGGCCCTGGCCGATGCGCTGAGCGTCGAGGACGCCCATGTGCGCGCCGTGCCGCCGGTCTCCACCACCACCGCCGCCTTCATGGAGCTCGACAACGCCGGCGAGGCGGATCGCGAGCTGGTGGCGGCGAGCACCCCGGCCGCCCGCGTGGCGGAGCTCCACAACCACCTCGACGTGGACGGGGTGATGCAGATGCGCCAGGTGGAGGCGATCCCGGTGCCTGCCGGGGAGGGCGCTCGCCTGGCCCCGGGCGGCTACCACCTGATGCTGATCGATCTTGAGGCGCCGCTTCGCGAGGGCGACGAGGTGGCACTCACCCTCACCTTCGACGATGGCGAGACCCTCGAGGTGACGGCGCCCGTGCGCCGCATCGAGTCCATGGGCCACGGCATGGAGGAGGGGGACTCCGAGGCATCGGAGGGGATGTCACACTCCGGGCACTGAGGCGGCACCGCTGGGCGGGCGGGGCGCGAGTCGCTACAATGCGGCGAGTCCCGTCTTCCCGTTCTGGAACCTGCCATGCACTGTCCCTTCTGCGGCACCCACGACACCAAGGTCACCGACTCGCGGCTGGTCGCCGAGGGGGACCAGGTGCGCCGCCGTCGCCAGTGCGTAGCCTGCGGCGAGCGCTTCACCACCTACGAGACCGCCGAGCTGATCATGCCGCGGGTGATCAAGGGCGACGGCTCCCGCGAGGCCTTCAACGAGGAGAAGCTGCGCGCCGGCATGCTGCGCGCCCTGGAGAAGCGCCCGGTCAGCGCCGAGTCCATCGAGGCGGCGGTGCAGCGCATCCGCCAGACCCTGCGCGCCCGGGGCGAGCGCGAGATCCATGCCCGCGACATCGGCGAGGCGGTGATGGCCGCGCTGCGCGGCCTCGACCAGGTGGCCTATATCCGCTTCGCTTCCGTCTATCGCCGCTTCCAGGACATCGACGAGTTCCGCGCCGAGATCGAGCGGCTCGCCCAGGATCCCGACCAGTCCTCACCCCGCTGACCCGGAGCGCCCCCATGGCCGATCCCACACCCCCGCACGCCTGGATGGCGCGGGCCCTCGAGCTCGCCCGCCGCGGCCTCTACACCGCCCACCCCAACCCCCGCGTCGGCTGCGTGCTGGTCAAGGCGGGCCGCGTGGTGGGGGAGGGCTTCCACGCCCGCGCCGGCGAGCCCCATGCCGAGGTGCACGCCCTCGCTGCCGCCGGCGAGGCGGCCCGCGGTGCCACCGCCTACGTGACCCTGGAGCCCTGCTCCCACCAGGGGCGCACCGGCCCCTGTGCCCGGGCGCTGGCCGAGGCCGGCGTGGCCCGGGTGGTGGTGGCCATGGAGGACCCCAACCCGGCGGTGGCCGGCCGCGGCATCGCCCTGCTGCGCGAGGCCGGCATCGAGGTGGCGGTGGGCATCGCCGAGGACGAGGCCCGGGCACTCAACACCGGCTTCGTGCGCCGCATGGACCATGGCCGACCCTTCGTGCGCCTGAAGATGGCCATGAGCCTCGACGGCCGCACCGCCATGCAGTCCGGCGAATCGCAGTGGATCACCGGCCCCGAGTCGCGCCGCCAGGTGCAGCGGCTGCGCGCCCGCTCCAGCGCGGTGCTCACCGGGGTGGAGTCGGTGATCTTCGACAACTCCCGGCTCACCGTGCGCGCCGACCAGCTCGGCCTGCCCGACGCCGAAACCATCGCCTCCCGCCAGCCGCTGCGGGTGATCATCGACAGCCGCCTGCGCCTGCCCGAGGCGGCGGCCTGCCTCGGCGAGCCGGGGCGCACCCTGGTGGTGACGGTGGAGGGGGTGGAGCCCGAGCGCATCGAGCGACTCACCCGGGCCGGGGCCGAGGTGCTCACCCTGCCCGCCGGCGCCGACGGTCGGGTCGACCTCGACGCCCTGCTGCGCCACCTGGCCGAGGCCGAGCAGGCCAACGAGGTGCTGCTGGAGACCGGGGCGACGCTTGCCGGCGCCATGCTCGACGCCGGCCTGGTGGACGAGATGCAGCTCTTCGTGGCGCCTACCCTGCTCGGCGGCGACGCCCGGCCGCTGTTCCAGCTCGCCGGCATCGAGTCCATGGAGCACCAGCGGGGCCTGGAGATCCTCGATATCCGCGCCGTGGGGCAGGACTGGCGCATCACCGCCCGGCCCCGGCGGCGCATTGGGGCGCCGCGGTAGTGTGCGTGGTCGCCTCTACTGGCGCCCGTAGCCGCGCCAAGGCTCTTTACTGGCGCCCGTAGCCGCGCCAAGGCTCTTTACTGGCGCCCGTAGCCGCGCCAAGGTACCCTGACGCCGATTCGAGGTGGGCGACGCCCGCGGCCGACGCCAGCGTCGCCGAGAGCCGACGCCCGCCCGCGCAGAACTTGTGGAGATCTCATGGTGAACGCCGCTAGCGGGGGCCTGACCCCCATCGAGGACCTGATCGAGGACATCCGTCAGGGCAGGATGGTGATCCTCATGGATGACGAGGATCGCGAGAACGAGGGCGACATCATCATGGCCGCCGAGAAGGTGCAGGCGGAGCACATCAACTTCATGGCCCGGCACGCCCGCGGCCTGATCTGCCTGCCCATGACCCGCAGCCGCTGCGAACGCCTCAAGCTGCCGCTGATGGTCGACGACAACGGCTCCGGCTTCGGCACCAAGTTCACCCTCTCCATCGAGGCCGCCGAGGGGGTCACCACCGGTATCTCCGCCGCCGACCGCGCGCGCACCGTCCAGGCCGCCGTGGCCCGCGACGCCCGTGCCGAGGATATCGTCCAGCCCGGGCATATCTTCCCGCTGATGGCCGAGCCCGGCGGCGTGCTGCGCCGTGCCGGCCACACCGAGGCCGCCTGCGACCTCGCCGCCCTGGCCGGCCTCGACCCCAGCGGCGTGATCTGCGAGATCATGAACGACGACGGCACCATGGCGCGGCGCCCCGAGCTCGAGCGCTTCGCCGAGGAGCACGGCATCCGCATGGGCACCATCGCCGACCTGATCCACTACCGCATCCACAACGAGCAGACCGTGGATCACGAGGAGGAGACCTCGGTGAGGACCGCCCACGGCGAGCTCACCCTGCATGTCTTCCGCGACAGCATCCAGGGCGCCCACCACCTGGCGCTGGTCAAGGGGCGTCCCAGCCCCGAGGCACCCACCACGGTGCGCGTTCACCTGGCCGACACCATGCGCGACCTGCTCTGCCTGGAGAAGGGCGAGGGCGGCCACTGGACCTCCCATGCGGCGATCGCCGAGGTGGCCCGCAGCGAGCGCGGCGTCTTCGTGCTGCTCGACGATGGCCGTCCGCGCCTGGGGCTGCGCGATCAGCTCGACATCTTCCTCGAGCGACGCCGCCCCCCGCGTACCAGCGACTCCGACGGTGCCGGCAACTACCTCACCATCGGCACCGGGTCGCAGATCCTGCGCCATCTCGGCGTGGGCCAGATGCGCCTGCTCAGCTCGCCGTGGAAGTTCTCGGCGCTCTCCGGCTTCGACCTCGAGGTGGTCGAGCGCCTGGGCCCCGAGGATCTGGCGCGCCCCGGCGACGAGGCCACCGGCGACTGAGCCGGCTCAGGTCATATTCCGTTCCACACCATTTTTATCACCAGGGGGCGGCGCCGCCGCCCCGAGGGTCTCAGCAGGAAACCGACATGGAACCCATTTCGCAACTCGAAGGCAGCTTCGTCGACGTCGACGGTCGTTACGTGATCGTGGTGGGGCGCTTCAACCACCATGTGGTGGACAGCCTGGTGGAGGGCGCCGTGGACAGCCTGGTGCGTCACGGCGTCGACCCCGAGAACATCGATATCGTCCACGTGCCCGGCGCCTGGGAGCTGCCGCTGGCGGTCAAGCAGGCGCTCAGGGTCGCCCGCCCCGAGGCGGTGATCGCCCTGGGCGCGGTGATCCGTGGCGGCACCCCGCACTTCGAGTACGTGGCCGGCGGCTGCAACGCGGCGCTGGGCAACCTGCAGCTGGAGTTCGACACGCCCATCGCCAACGGCGTGCTCACCGTCAACTCCATCGAGCAGGCCATCGAACGCGCCGGCACCAAGGCCGGCAACAAGGGCGCCGAGGCGGCCATGGCGGCCATGGAGATGGTCTCGTTGATGCGCCAGCTGGGCGGCGGCGCCGAGGAGGAGGCATGAGTCGCGAGCGCGCGCCCTCCAGGGCGCAGCAGTCTCGCCGCGCCGCCCGCGAGCTGGCGGTGCAGTGCCTCTACCAGTGGCACATGACCGGCAAGTCCATCACCGCGGTGGAGGCCGAATTCCGCAGCCAGGTGGCCGACGACGACCTCGAGGACCACGAGAACTGGCACAAGGTGATGGAGCTCGCCGACCTGGCGCTGTTCCACGAGCTGGTGCACAACGTGGCGCGCTTCAAGGCCGACCTCGACGCCTCCATCGCGCCGCTGCTCGACCGCAAGGTGGACGAGCTCGATGCCATCGAGCTGACGATCCTGCGCCTGGGGGCCTACGAGCTCTCACGGCGGCTGGACGTGCCCTACCGGGTGGCGATCAACGAGGGCGTGGAGCTGGCCAAGTCCTTCGGGGCCACCGACGGCCACAAGTACGTCAACGGCATCCTCGACAAGCTTGCCGGGCGCCTGCGTGGCGCCGAGGTAGCCGCCCGCCGCCGCTGAAGGGTGACCGGATGCACAGTGAATTCGACCTTATCGCCCGCTACTTCACCCCCGCTCCCCCCGGCCCGGAGGCCGGTGTGGCGCTGGGCGTGGGGGACGACTGCGCTCTGCTGTCGCCCACCCCGGGCCGGCACCTGGCGGTAAGCGTCGACACCTCGGTGGCGGGCGTGCACTTCCCCCCCGAGGCGCCGGCCGAGGCGATCGGCCACCGCGCCCTGGCGGTGAGCCTCTCGGACCTGGCCGCCATGGGTGCCCGGGCCCGCTGGTGCTTCATGGCCCTGACCCTGGAGGCGCGCCCGGACGCCTGGCTCGAGGGGTTCTCCCGCGGCTTCCGGGCGCTGTGCGACGCCACCGGCACCGCGCTCGCCGGCGGCGACATCACCCGGGGGGAGCTGGCCATCGGCGTCACCGTGATGGGCGAGGTGGCGCCCGAGGCGGCGCTGACCCGCGGCGGCGGGCGTCCCGGCGACCTGGTGGCGGTGACCGGGGCGCTGGGCGGCGGCGCCGGCGGCCTGGCGGCCTGGCAGGCGGGCGAACGCGACCTCGCCCATCCGCTGATCGCCCGCTACCTCCTCCCCCGGCCGCGGCTGGCCGCCGGCGAGGCGCTCGCCGGGCTCGCCAGCGCGGCGGTGGACCTCTCCGACGGCCTGCTGGCCGACCTTAAGCATATCCTAGAGCACTCCGGCGGCGGCGCCCGGCTCGAGCCCGAGACGCTGCCCCTGGCCGAAGGGCTGGTCGAGGCGCTGGGCGAGGCGCAGGCGCGGGAGGCGGCGCTCTCCGGCGGCGACGACTACGAGCTGCTGGTGTGCCTCCCCGCCGAGCGCCTCGACGAGGCCCGACGCCGGCTGGCCGCGCTCGCGCTGCCGCTGACGGTGATCGGCCGGCTCACCGAGGCGCCGGGCCTGCACGGGGTGCCCGAGGCCCGCCGCCTGGGCTGGCAGCACTTCCGCGGCGACGGCCCGGGAGAGCGCCCATGAACCGCGCCCCGGCCAGCGTCTGGCATCGCCCCTCCCACTTCCTCGCCTTCGGCCTCGGCAGCGGGGCCGTTCCCTTCGCGCCCGGCACCTTCGGCACCCTGGCCGCCATCCCCTTCTACTGGTTGCTCTCGGAGTTGCCGCTCGACTGGTACTGGGGCGTCATTGTCATCGCCTTCCTGTGGGGCGTCTGGCTGTGCGAGAAGACCTCCCGGGATCTCGGCGTCCACGACCACTCCGGCATCGTCTGGGACGAGTTCGTGGGCTACTGGATCACCATGGCGGCGGTCCCCTTCTCCTGGGAGGCGGCGCTGTGGGGCTTCGTGCTGTTCCGGATCTTCGACGTCATCAAGCCGTTCCCGATCCGCTGGGCGGACCGCCGGGTGGCCGGCGGGTTCGGCATCATGATCGACGACGTGCTCGCCGGCATCTACGCCTGGAGCCTGATGCACCTCTGGTTCTGGCTACACTGACTAGGGCGGGTCCTGGACCCGGGGCGCCGGGAACGCGTGGCAGGGAAGGGAGGCAGGATGCGCAAGGAACGACTGATCGTGCCGGTGGTGATGGGCCTGGCGCTCGCCTGGGCGCTGGCCCAGTACGCCGCCTCGCTGCTATTCGAGCGTGAGCTCGTGCGCACCCTCGAAGACCTCGAGGCCCGCGGCGAGCTGGTGGTGGAGCGGGAGGAGGTCGAGCGCGGCTGGCTCTCCTCCTCGGGGCGAGTGCGTATCGCGCCGCTGCTGGGCGATGCCTGGCAGCTCCAGCTCACCTATACCGCCCGCCACGGGGTGCTGAGCACCCGCCTGGAGGGCGAGCTTGCGCCCACCCTGGGCCCCGAACAGCGTCGGCTGTTCGGCGATGCGCTGCCCTCCTCGCCGCCGCAATGGCATGCCCGCTTCCGGACCCTGGGCGCCACCCTGGAGGGCAGCCTGCGCCTGGCCCCCTTCCTGGTCAGCCAGGGCGAGCGCGAGCTCGACTTCCAGGGCGGCCAGGCCACCTTCGGCGGCGAGCAGGGCGACTGGTGGCTGCGCGCCCGCCTGGAGCCGCTGCGCCTCACCGACGGCGTCGCCACCCTGGAAGCCGGCCCCTCCCGCCTCGAGAGCCGCTACGCCTACACCGAGGGCGCCTACCACTTCACCCAGCACGACCTGCTGCGCCTGGAGCGCCTGGCCTGGCGTCAGCCCGACCTCGCCCTGGACGGTCGCGAGCTGGTCTACCGCAGCCAGATGCAGCTCGACGACAGCGAGCTGGTCATCGACGGCGAGCTCAACCTGGGGGAGGTGATGGCCGCCGAGCAGGTGCTGCTCACCGGGGACGTCGCGGCGCAGTTCTCGCGTGTCGACGCCGAGGCGCTGCGCACCCTGCTGCGCCGCCTGCGCGAGGAGGTGATGATGGCCGGCAGCGACCCCCCGACGCCCCGCGGGCTGGTCGCGCGGCTGGAGCCGGAGTTCAAGGCGCTGCTGGCGGACTCGCCGCGCCTGGACGTCACCACGGTGGACCTCGACAGCCCCATGCTGGGCATCGCGGCACAGGGGGAGGGCACCCTGATCTTCGACCCGCGCCGCCTCGAGGAGCTCAGCGTGGCGCGCCTGGACGACCCGCGCGAGCAGGCGCAGTGGCGCAGACGCCTGGACGGCGACTTCGTGTGGCGCGAGGCGCCCACCGTGGTGGCGCTGTGGCTGGGGCTGCCCCTGGAGACCCGGGAACTGGAGATCGACGTGGTGCGCGGCAAGGTGCGCGTCAACGGCCGCCCGCTGCCGCCCCTCTGGCGATGAAGGGCGGCGATGAGCGCGGGTGCCCGCGGACTTGAAGTCGTCGGGCGTCGCCCGCATTCCTAGGGCATCGGCACCCGCCCACAGCAACGGAGACCCCATGAGCGACGACCAGGACCGCCGCCCCGACCCCGACGAGCCGGAGTGGCTCCAGGACGACCCTGACAGCGGCGACGCCTTCGCCGACGACGACCACAACAGCGCAAGTCACCACGCCGTGGTGCCGGCCCGCGAGGCCCTGCCCGAGCGCATCTACCTGCTGCCCATCCACAACCGCCCCTTCTTCCCCGCCCAGGTGCAGCCGCTGGTGATCAACCGCGAGCGCTGGGAGAAGACCATCGAGCGCGTTGCCAAGACCCCCCACCACACCGTGGGCCTGGCCTTCGTCGGCGAGACCGCGGTGGAGGGGCTCTCCCACGAGGCCTTCCCCGAGATCGGCACCGCGGTGAAGGTGCACAAGCTGCAGGGCGAGGACAGCCAGATCCAGTTCATCGCCCAGGGGCTGCAGCGCTTCCGGATCCAGCGCTGGATCTCCCGGGAGCCGCCCTACCTGGTGGAGGTGAGCTATCCCCGCGAGCCGGTGGACGCCGAGGCCGACGAGGCACGCGCCTACGCCATGTCGCTGATCAACGGCATCAAGGAGCTCTTGCCGATCAACCCGCTCTACGGCGAGGAGCTCAAGCACTACCTCAACCGCTTCAGCCCCCACGAGCCGGGGCCGCTCACCGACTTCGCCGCGGCCATCACCTCGGCCAAGGGGCACGAGCTGCAGGACGTGCTGGCCACCCTGCCGGTGCTGGCGCGCATGCAGAAGGTGCTGCCGCTGCTGCGCAAGGAGATCGAGGTCGCCCAGCTGCAGAGCGAGATCAGCGACCAGGTCAACGCCCAGATGCAGGAGCGCCAGCGGGAGTTCTTCCTGCGCGAGCAGCTCAAGGTGATCCAGCGGGAGCTGGGCATCTCCAAGGACGACCGCGAGAACGACGTCGACACCTTCCGCAGCCGCCTCGAGGACCTGGTGGTGCCGCCCCGGGTGCTGACCCGCATCGAGGAGGAGCTCGACAAGCTTGCGGTGCTGGAGACCGGCTCGCCGGAGTACGGTACCACCCGCAACTACCTCGACTGGCTCACCAGCATGCCCTGGGGGGTGCGCAGCCAGGACCAGCTCGACCTCAGCCACGCCCGGGAGGTGCTCGACCGCGACCACGACGGCCTGGCCGACGTGAAGGAGCGCATCGTCGAGTTCCTCGCCGAGGGCACCTTCAAGGGCGACGTGGGCGGGTCCATCGTGCTGCTGGTGGGCCCGCCCGGGGTGGGCAAGACCTCCGTGGGCCGCTCCATCGCCGAGGCGCTGGGTCGCGAGTTCTACCGCTTCTCGGTGGGCGGCATGCGCGACGAGGCGGAGATCAAGGGCCACCGGCGCACCTATATCGGCGCGATGCCCGGCAAGCTCGCCCAGGCCCTCAAGGAGGTCGAGGTCGAGAACCCGGTGATCATGCTCGACGAGATCGACAAGATGGGGCAGTCCTTCCAGGGCGACCCCGCCTCGGCGCTGCTCGAGGTGCTCGACCCCGAGCAGAACGTCGACTTCCTCGACCACTACCTGGACGTGCGCCTGGACCTCTCCAAGGTGCTCTTCGTGTGTACCGCCAACACCCTGGACGCGATCCCGCCGGCGCTGCTCGACCGCATGGAGCAGATCCGCCTCTCCGGCTACATCGCCGAGGAGAAGATGGCCATCGCCAGGAACCACCTGTGGCCCAAGCTGCTCAAGCGCGACAACATCCCCAAGAAGCGCATCAACCTCACCGACGCCGCCCTGCGCCAGGTGATCGAGGGCTACGCCCGCGAGGCCGGGGTGCGCCAGCTCGAGAAGCAGCTGCATCGCATCGTGCGCAAGGCGGCCGTCAAGCTCCTCGAGAACGACCAGCAGTCGGTCCGGGTCTCGGTGAACAACCTCGAGGCGTTCCTGGGCGCGCCGCTGTTCCGCAAGGAGCAGGTGCTCGAGGGCGAGGGCGTGGTCACCGGCCTGGCCTGGACCGCCATGGGCGGCGCCACCCTGCCCATCGAGGCGGGCAAGGTGCACTCGCTGACCCGTGGCTTCAAGCTCACCGGCAAGCTCGGCGAGGTGATGCAGGAGTCCGCCAACATCGCCTACAGCTTCGTGCTGGGGCACCTGGCCGAGTTTGGCGCCGACGCCGACTTCTTCGACTCCGCCTTCGTGCATATGCACGTGCCGGAGGGTGCCACGCCCAAGGACGGTCCCTCGGCGGGGGTGACCATGACCACGGCGCTGCTCTCGCTGGCACGCCACCAGGCCATCGATCGGCCGCTGGCGATGACCGGCGAGCTGACCCTGACGGGGCAGGTACTGCCGGTGGGCGGTATCCGCGAGAAGGTGATCGCCGCCCGGCGCAGCGGCATCTTCGAGGTGATCCTGCCCGACGCCAACCGCCGCGACTACGAGGAGCTCCCCGACCACCTCAAGGCGGGGGTCACCGTGCACTTCGCCAGGCGCTACCGTGACGTGGCCCGGGTGGTGTTCGGCTGAGGGGCTCGGGGCGACTGGCCTGACGGCCGGGCGCGTGCCAGAATCGCGGGCTGACCTGGACACCGAGTCGCCGGCACAGGCGGCCGCACGCGAAGAAGAGGACACCATGCCCGAGTACCGTTCCCGCACCACCACCGCCGGTCGCAACATGGCCGGCGCCCGCGCCCTGTGGCGCGCCACCGGCATGCAGGATGACGACTTCCGCAAGCCGATCATCGCCGTGGCCAACTCCTTCACCCAGTTCGTGCCGGGGCACGTGCACCTGAAGGACATGGGGCAGCTGGTGGCCCGCGAGATCGAGAAGGCCGGCGGGGTGGCCAAGGAGTTCAACACCATCGCCGTGGACGACGGCATCGCCATGGGCCACGACGGCATGCTCTACTCGCTGCCGAGCCGCGACCTGATCGCCGACAGCGTCGAGTACATGGTCAATGCCCACTGCGCCGATGCCCTGGTGTGCATCTCCAACTGCGACAAGATCACCCCCGGGATGCTCAACGCCGCCATGCGCCTGAACATCCCGGTGATCTTCGTCTCCGGCGGCCCCATGGAGGCGGGCAAGACCCAGCTGCTCGACCACAACATCGACCTGATCGATGCCATGATCTACGCCGCCGACGACCAGTACAGCGACGAGCAGATCGAGGAGATCGAGCGCAGTGCCTGCCCCACCTGCGGCAGCTGCTCGGGCATGTTCACCGCCAACTCCATGAACTGCCTGATGGAGGCGCTGGGCCTGGCGTTGCCGGGCAACGGCACGATGCTGGCCACCCACGCCGATCGCCGCCGGCTGTTCGAGGAGGCGGGCCACCGCATCGTCGAGCTGGCCAAGCGCTATTACGAGGGTGACGAGGCGCACCTGCTGCCGCGCGCCATCGGCTCCAAGGCGGCGTTCAGGAACGCCATGACCCTGGACATCGCCATGGGCGGCTCCACCAACACCATCCTGCACCTGCTGGCCGCCGCCCAGGAGGCCGAGGTGGACTTCACCATGGCCGATATCGACCGGCTCTCGCGAGAGGTGCCGCAGCTCTGCAAGCTGGCGCCCAACACCCAGCAGTACCATATCGAGGACTGCCACCGCGCCGGCGGCATCATGGCGATCCTCGGCGAGCTGGAGCGCGCCGGGGTGCTGGATACCCGCGTGCCCACCGTCTACGGCGACACCCTGAAGGAAGCCCTGGAGGAGTGGGACATCATGCGCCACCCCAGCCCCGAGGTGGTGGAGTTCTACAAGGCCGGCCCCGGCGGCATCCCCACCCAGACCGCCTTCTCCCAGGCCGCCCGCTGGCCGAGCCTCGACGGCGACCGTGCGGGCGGCTGCATCCGCGACCTCGAACACGCCTTCTCCCGGGAGGGCGGCCTCGCCGTGCTGTTCGGCAACATCGCCGAGGATGGCTGCGTGGTGAAGACCGCCGGCGTCGACGATTCGATCCTGGTCTTCGAGGGGCCGGCCCACGTGGTGGAGTCCCAGGACCAGGCGGTGGAGCATATCCTCGGCGGCCAGGTGAAGGAGGGCGACGTGGTGGTGATCCGCTACGAAGGCCCGAAGGGCGGCCCCGGCATGCAGGAGATGCTCTACCCGACCTCCTACCTGAAGTCCAAGGGGCTGGGCAAGGCGTGCGCGCTGCTCACCGACGGGCGCTTCTCGGGTGGCACCTCGGGCCTCTCCATCGGCCACGCCTCGCCGGAGGCCGCCGCCGGCGGCGCCATCGGCCTGGTGGAGCAGGGCGACATCATCCAGATCGACATCCCCAACCGGGCGATCAACGTCAGACTCTCCGATGAGGCACTGGCCGAGCGTCGCGCGGCCATGGAGGCGAAGGGTGCCGATGCCTGGAAGCCCGGCATCCAGCGCGACCGCAAGGTCTCGGCGGCGCTCAAGGCCTATGCACTGCTCGCCACCTCCGCCGACAAGGGCGCGGTGCGCGACCTTGCCAGGCTCGACTGATCCACTCCTCCCTTGCGCCCCGGCCTTCCCCGGGGCGCTGTCTTCAAGGAAGGCACCTCGGGCTGCGCCAGTGGCTGCATCGCCCCTAAGCGAATTGAGGGGCCTGACCCCGTCGGGCTACCAGCGCAGGGGGCCTTCCGCCTGGCGCTCCAGCAGCTTGTCCCGGGCGATATAGAGGGCGGCGATGGCGCGCGCCTCGTGGAAGTCCTCCCGGGCGAGCAGGGCGGGCAGCTCGTGGATGGCGTGGGTCTCGACGATCAGCGGCTCGGGCTCGTCCCCGGGCAGGCGCCGGGGGTAGAGGTCGGTGGCCAGCAGCACCTGCATGCGGTGGCGCATGTAGTTGGGCGCCAGCGACAGCTCCACCAGCGGCTCGATGCTGTGGGCGCCGAAGCCGCACTCCTCCATCAGCTCGCGGTTGGCTGCGGAGACGATGTCCTCGCCGGGGTCCACCAGCCCCTTGGGCAGGGTCAGCACGTAGTCCTCGAAGCCGGCGGCGTACTCGCGGATCAGCAGCACGTGCTCGGGGTCGGGCATCGCCACGATCATCACCGCGCCGCTGTCGCTGCCGGTCAGGCGCTCGAAGGTGCGCTCGGCGCCGTTGGAGAAGCGCAGGTCGAGGGACTCGACGTGGAACAGGCGGCTCCTCGCGACCGAGCGGCGGTCGAGGATGGCGGGTTTCTGCGGCCAGTCGGGCGGGGTCATGGAGGCTCCGTGTCGGGGTGGTTCGTGGTGTCGGGAAGCGCCTGCTACCATAGCACCTCCCGCAAGCCACGACCCGGAACCCGCATGATCGACTGGCGCGCCATCGACACCGTCCTGCTGGACATGGACGGCACCCTGCTGGACCTGCACTTCGACAGCCACTTCTGGCTCGAGCACCTGCCGCGCCGCTACGTGGAGCTGCACCAGCTCGACGAGGCCACCCAGGAGGTGGTGCGCTCGAAGGTGCTGCACGAGCAGGGCACCCTCAACTGGTACAGCCTCGACTACTGGAGCCGCGAGCTCGACGTCGACGTGGTCGCCCTGAAGCGCGAGATCCAGCACCTCATCGGCCTGCGCGGCGACGCCCTGGACTTCCTCAAGTGGCTCAGGCAGGCCCACCCCCGGGTGGTGCTGGCCACCAACGCCGATCGCGCCAGCCTCGCGCTCAAGCTGCCCCTCACCGGCCTGGAGCAGTACCTGGACGCCATCGTCTCCTCCGCCGACCTCGGCGTGCCCAAGGAGGAGCAGGAGTTCTGGTTCGCGTTGCATGAGGTCGAGCCCTTCGACCCCGCCCGCACCCTGTTCATCGACGACAACCCCAAGGTGCTGGAGAGCGCCCGTGAGTTCGGCATCCGCCACCTGCTGGGCATCAAGCAGCCCGACAGCCGGCGACCCGAGCGCGAGCTGGAGGAGTTCATCGCCCTGGACACCTTCGCCGCCATCCTGCCCGGCAACGAGCCGCCGGTCGACGGGGAGGCGCAGCGGGCTGGCAAAGAGAACGAGGAGGGCCCCCGTGGATAGCGTCAGGCTCGACAAGTGGCTGTGGGCGGCACGCTTCTTCAAGACCCGCGGCCTCGCCAAGAAGGCCATCGAGGGCGGCAAGGTGCACTACGACGGTGCCCGGGCCAAGACCAGCAAGGCGGTGGAGGTGGGGGCCATCATCCGCGTGCCCCAGGGCTGGGACATCCTCGAGGTGGAGGTGCTGGCGCTCTCCGACCAGCGCCGCGGCGCCCCCGAGGCGCGCACCCTCTACCGCGAGACCGAGGAGAGCGTGGCGCGCCGCGAGCGCGAGGCCGAGGCGCGCCGGCTTACCAACCAGGCCATGCAGCATCCCCTCAAGCGCCCCGACAAGAAGCAGCGTCGCGATATCAAGCGCTTCCAGCGCAACCAGGGGGAGTAGGAGCGCAGATCCTGCGCGATTGGCGCCGCCACGCGCCCCGGCGGTGTCAGCGCTGTTTCGCCAACCACCGATCCAGCGCATTGGCGAACTCGCGGCGGTCGCTGTCGGAATACCCCTTGGGGCCGCCGGTATGCTCACCGCTGGCGCGCATCGTCTCCATGAAGTCCCGCATCTGGACGCGGGCGCGGATGTTGTTGGCGTCCAGCGCCTCGCCGCGGCTGGTCATCACCTTCGCGCCGCGCTCGATGGCGGCCATGGCCAGCGGCAGGTCCGAGGTGATCACCAGGTCGCCGGCCGCCAGGCGCTCGACGATCTCGTCGTCGGCGGCGTCGAAGCCGTGGCTCACCGAAAGCGCCTTTACCCACGTCGAGCGCGGCAGCGGCACCGCGTGGTTGGCCACGAACCAGGTCGGGGTGGCGGTGCGTTCGGCGGCGCGCACGATGATCTCGCGGGCGACCTTGGGACAGGCGTCGGCATCGACCCACAGGCTGGGCATGGTCTCTCCTCGTCGGGACGGCCGCCGAAAAGGCTGGCCAGATCGTAGCGACGATGGTAGCATGCGCGCTCCTCGCATGTGCTGACCCCACCATCCATGGTCGACGCCACCGCCCCTCGGGCCGTGGGCGTTGCAACGCCAGGCCCGGCCAAGCAACAGGCCGCGCCGCCAGCGTCTGAAGTGTGTAGATGGAGCGCCGACGAGATCTCGCCACCCGGGCGGGATCGGCGCAGACGGTCGCCACAGGGGTTCCGAGTGCCATCCTCGATGGCCGGGCCCGATGCCAGGTGCGACCGGCGTCCCCGACTCCGATGTCCCGTGCTGTCTCCCTCGAGTGCCAGCGCGCCTGACCGTATTGCTGCGTCAGGGACGCCAATGAACTTACGCCGGTGATCCCGGCCTACCAAGGTGTGATTGATGACCTCTTCCTCCGTCGCCTCGCCGAGTTTCGGCGATCTTGCCCTGCTGCCCGCCGTTCTCTCCGCCGTGGAGACCCTGGGCTACCAGACCCCGTCCCCCATCCAGGTCGAGACCATCCCGGCCCTGCTGGAAGGGCGTGACATGCTGGGCCAGGCCCAGACCGGTACCGGCAAGACCGCGGCCTTCGCCCTGCCGCTGCTCTCGCGTATCGATATCAGCCGCCGTGAGCCCCAGGTGCTGGTGCTGGCGCCGACCCGCGAGCTGGCCCAGCAGGTGGCCGTCTCCTTCAGCAAGTACGGCCAGAACCTCCAGGGCCTGGAAGTGGCCACCCTGTGCGGCGGCCAGGAGTACCGCGAGCAGCTCTCCGCGCTGCGTCGCGGCGCCCAGGTGGTCGTGGGCACCCCCGGCCGGGTCATCGACCACCTCGACCGCGGCAGCCTCAAGCTCGACGGCCTCTCCGCCCTGGTGCTGGACGAGGCCGACGAGATGCTGCGCATGGGCTTCATCGACGACGTCAAGCGCGTGGTCGCCGATACCCCCAAGGAGTCCCAGCGGGTCTTCTTCTCCGCGACCCTGCCGACCGAGATCGAGCGCATCGTCAATCGCTACCTGGTGGACCCGGTGAAGGTGGCCATCGAGTCACGCACCACCACCGGCGAGAACATCGAACAGCGCCTGGTGCGCGTCGACGGCGGTGCCAAGCTGGAGGCGCTGGCGCGTATCCTCGAGGTGGAGCCGGTAGATGGTGCCATCGTCTTCGTGCGCACCCGTGCGGCCTGCACCACCCTGATGGAGCAGCTCTCCGCCCGCGGCATCAATGTGGCGAGCCTCTCCGGCGACCTCGACCAGAGCCTGCGCGAGCGCACCATCCAGCGCCTCAAGCGCGGCAAGGTCGACGTCTTGATCGCCACCGACGTTGCCGCTCGCGGCCTCGACGTGCCGCGTCTGACCCACATCATCAACTATGACCTGCCCCAGGACTCCGAGGCCTATACCCACCGCATCGGGCGTACCGGTCGCGCCGGGCGCACCGGCATCTCGATCACCTTCGTGGGCTTCCGCGAGGGTCGCAAGGTGGGGTGGATCGAACAGGCCACCGGCCAGAAGATGATCGAGATGGAGGTGCCCGACGAGGCGGCCATCCGCGCCCATCGCGACGAGGCCTTCCATCAGAAGGTGATCGCCGCCCTGACCGCCGGTGCCGAGGAGCAGCAGGCGCTGGTCGAGCGCCTGGTGGAAGAGGGCCATGACCCCGTCGAGCTCGCCTGTGCCTTTGCCCGCCTGGCGCGTGCCGACGAGGCGCCCATCGGTCGCCTGCAGGCCCCGCGCAAGGAGCGCAGCGAGCGCGCCCCGCGCGACGGCAAGCCCGCTCGCCAGGGTGCCCCGCGCGACCGCGGCCCCAGCGAGGGCATGACCCGCTACCGCGTCTCCGTGGGCCACAAGGACGGCGTCAAGCCCGGCCAGCTGGTCGGCGCGCTGGCCAACGAGGGCGGCATCGAGGGCAACCGCATCGGTCGCATCGACATCCGCAACGCCTTCTCGGTGGTGGAGCTGCCCAGCGGCCTGCCCTCAAGCATCCTGGCCAAGATGGCCCGCGCCCGCGTGGCCGGCCGTCCGCTGGAGATCAGCGAGGATCGCGGCGCCCCCGAGCGCGCCCCGCGCCGCCGGCGTGACGACGGCGAGGCGCCGATTCGCCGCCAGTCCCGGGCGTAACGCCAGGCTCGCCGTCCGTCAGGGCGGCCTGCCACCCCACGACAGGTCGGAGCCTCGCTCCGGCCTGTCGTCGTTGGTAACCGCGAAACCTTCAACCCCCTGGGAAGATATCCCCTTTGGGGCCAGGCCCTGAGGAAAGTTTGGGGCCTGGCCCTTAAGGGGACTTTGCCACTGTTTCGGCGAAGCGCACCAGCAGCGAGCGTGCCTCGGGGGTGTCGGTGACCCGGCGCAGCAGGGCGTGGGCGTCCTGGCCCTGGTCGCGCAGCTTGTCGACCTGGCGCGCCAGGTAGGCGCGCATCACCTCGGGGGTGAACTCGGGGTGGAACTGCACGCTCCACTGGCGCGGGCCGTAGCGCAGCGCCTGATAGGCGTCGTGGTCGTTGCGGGCCAGCACCACGGCGCCACTGGGCGCCCTCAGCACCGACTGGGCATGGGTGAGCTGGACGGGGAAGTGGCCGGGCAGGGTACCCAGCAGCGGATCCTCGTGACCCGAGTCGGTGAGCATCACCTCGTGGGTGCCGGACTCGCGTCCCGCCGGGTGGTAGCCGCTCTTCCCGCCGAAGGCCGCGGCCATCAGCTGGTGGCCGTAGCACACCCCGAGCATCGCCAGGTTGCGCTCCCGGGCCGACACCAGCCAGGGCTTGAGCGCCTCGCTCCAGGGCTCGGCGTCGCTGACCATGGCGTGGGAGCCGGTGATGAAGAGGCCGTCGATGCCGGCCAGGTCGGGCAGCGGCGCGTGACGAGCGTCGAATACCTCGGCGGTGAAACCGCCCTCCGCCAGCGCCTGCCGGAACAGCGCCTCGAAGTCACCGTGGCGTTCGATCAACTCGGGGAAGGCATCGCCGGTCTTGACGATCAGCAGGCGGGGCATGGCGACTCCTGATGTGGGGGGATGGATCGCCCCTATTCTACTTTCGTTGCAGCCGCTCGCCCAGCGCCGCCATGAAGCGTGCCCCCGCCTCGAGCTGCTCGTGCTCGATGTACTCGTCGGGCTGGTGCGCCTGGGCGATGCTGCCCGGGCCGCAGATCACCGTGGGCAGCCCCTGGCGCTGGAACTGCCCCGCCTCGGTGGCGTAGGCCACCGCCCCGGCGGGGCGCTCGCCGAGCAGGTCGTGGCACAGCGCCAGCACCTCGGCATTGTTGTCGTCGGCCAGCGCCGGCACCGTCTGGTTGAGCGCCTCGGTGACGATGCTCGCCTCCGGCGCGCGCCGACGCATCTCCTCTTCCAGCTCGGCGGCGCGGGCCTCGACCCGGCCGATCAGCGCCTCGAAGCGATCCGACGGCAGGTGGCGGATCTCCCACTCGAAGGTGCACTCCCGGGCCATGATGTTGATCGCCGTGCCGCCCTGGATCTTCCCCACGTGCAGGCTGGAGTGCACCACGTTGAAGGCCTCGTCCACGCGCCCCTCGGCGCGCAGCTCCGCCATCACCTCCTCGATATAGGTGACCAGCCTGGCCGCCACGTGGATCGCCGAGACCCCCTGGTTGACCTGGCTGGAGTGGCTGGCCCGCCCGGTGACGGTGGTGCGCAGGTTGGTGGCGCCCTTGTGGGCCACCACCGGGTGCATCAGGGTCGGCTCGCCGACGATCAC
Organism: Halomonas sp.; assembly: GCA_046540755.1. Classification (GTDB taxonomy): domain Bacteria; phylum Pseudomonadota; class Gammaproteobacteria; order Pseudomonadales; family Halomonadaceae; genus Halomonas. The sequence goes on from JBKHEO010000023.1 coordinate 19,432, forward strand.
CGCCGCCGGCCGCGGATGCTCGGCCATCAGCCTCTCGATCATGCGCGGCGCGCCGATGCAGCCCACCTCCTCGTCGTAGGAGAGCGCCAGCCAGATGGGGGTATCGAGCTCCATGGTCACCCAGCGCGGCAGCGCCGCCAGGGCGCAGGCGATGAAGCCCTTCATGTCGCAGGTGCCGCGGCCGTAGAGGCGGCCGTCGCCCTTGTCGACGAGGGCGAAGGGATCCGTCGACCACGGCTGCCCCTCCACCGGCACCACGTCGGTATGCCCGGAAAGCACCACCCCCCCGGCCACGTCGGGGCCGATACGCGCCAGCAGGTTGGCCTTCTTGCCGTCGTCGCTCTCCACCCGCCAGTGGGGCACGCCGTGCTCGTCGAGCAGCGCCTCGACGAAGGCGATCAGCTCCAGGTTGGAATCTCGCGAGACGGTGGGGAAGCCCACCAGGCGGTCGAGCATCTCGGCGGCGGTCATGGCGCACTCCTTGGGATCATCGGGAAAAGCCTATCATGGCTGATGGGGGGCTGAGGGGTGGCTTATGCTATGCGAAAGCTCGGGGAGAAGACCATGGATACCAGGATGGCCAGGTACGCCGGCAAGGGGCTGGCGCGAGACGCGGCGAGTCGCAGGGGCGACAAGCTCAGCGACCGGGTCTACGGCGATATCGTCGATCGCATCATCCGCCGCGAGTTCGCCGAAGGCGAGCGCCTGCCCAGCGAGACCCTGCTGGCCGAGCGTTACGGGGTGTCGCGGCCCATCGTGCGCGAGGCCCTGGCGATGCTGCGCGACGACGGCCTGGTGCGCTCCCACCGCGGCGCCGGCAGCTTCGTCCAGCGCCGACCCGACCGCGCCATGCTGGAGTTTGCGCCCCTCGAGAGCCTGGCGGACATCCAGCGCTGCTTCGAGTTTCGCCTGGCCGTGGAGCCCGAGGCGGCCAGGCTGGCGGCAGGCAACGCCACCGCCGAGGACCGGGTTGCCATCGGTGAGGCGCTGAACCTGCTCGAACGGCGCATCCGCGACAATGCCCTGGGGGTGGACGCCGACTTCGGCTTCCATCTGGTGATCGCTCGTGCCAGCCACAACCACTACTTCGCCGAGACCCTGCTGTCGCTGCAGGCGGCCATTACCTACGGCCAGAACCTGGCCCGGGGCCTGGGGCTCAGGCGCCCCGAGCACCATGTTCCCGAGGTTCAGGCCGAGCATCGTGCCATCCACGACGCCATCCTCGCCGGTGACCCCGAGGCATCGGCGCGCTGCATGCAGAGCCACCTGGGCAACTCCCGGCGGCGGGTCTTCGAGGGCTAGCTGACTTGACAACCTTTACAACTCATCTAGCTTGAAACGGGCACCCCCGTGCCCGATCTGCGGTGCGCGAGGGGAGCTGGTGCAGCCGCAGGCCCGACGACAACCACAACCGGCGCCGGCTGCTCGAGACGACACCACAACAACGTCAGGAGCACGCCATGACTTTCACCCGCAACTCCCTGGTCACCGCCGTGTCGGCCGTCGCCGCCCTCGGCCTCGCCGGGATGGCCCATGCCCAGTACCCGGAAGAGGACATCACCTACGTCATTCCCTTCGACCCGGGCGGCGAGTCGGACGTGACGGCCCGCTTCCAGGAGCCGATCCTCGAGGAGATCCTCGGCGTCTCGGTCAACGTCACCCATCGCCCCGGTGGCGGCGGGGCGGTGGCCTGGAGCGAGTTCCAGAACGACGCCGAGCCGGACGGCTACGAGATCATCGGCGTCAACATCCCGCACATCATCGGCCAGCCCATCCAGCGCAGCGATGCCGGCTACGAGACCGACGACTGGCGGATCGTGACCTTCTTCCACTCCACCCCCAACGCCTTGATCGTGCCGGACGACAGCCCCTACGAGACCCTCGACGACCTGGTCGAGGACGCCAAGGAGAACCCCGAGGCCATCACCCTGGGCGGCAGCGGCACCTACAGCGCCAACCACCTGGACATGCTGCGCTTCGAGGAGGAGGCCGACATCGACCTCACCTACATCCCCTTCTCCGGCACCGGGCCGCTCAAGGGCGCGCTGGAGGGCAATCACGTCAGCGGCATCTTCAACTACACCATGCTCGGCACCGAGATGGAGGACAGCGTGCGCGTGCTGGCGGTGGCCTCCGAGGAAAGGGTCAAGGCGCTGCCCGATGCACCGACCTTCAAGGAAGAGGGCTACGACATCGTCGGCGGCGCCTACCGCGGCGTGGCGGTGCCCAAGGACACCCCGGACGAGGTGGTCGAAACCCTGGAGGAGGCCTTCGCCGAGGCCAACCGCGAGATCGCCGACGAGCAGGAACCGCTGGGCTTCGTGATGGAGGACATCACCGGCGACGAGGTCGACGAGGTGATCGACATGCTCGCCGAGGCCTATGGCCCGATCCTCGAGGATGCCGAAACCGACTAAAACACCTCCCTCCACGCGGGGCCCGCTCGGGCCCCGCCTCCTTTCGGACCACCTGGCCATCCCGCATGGCCCTGGAGGCTATTGAATGGAGATGCTGCTGGAGGCGCTGGCCTCCCTGTTGACGCTGGAGAGCATACTCACGGTGCTGGTGGGCGTCTCGGCCGGGCTCTTCATCGGTTCGATGCCGGGCCTGACGGCCACCATGGCCCTCGCGGTACTCCTTCCTTTCACCTTCTCGATGGAGGCCCTGCAGGGGTTGATTGCCCTGGGCGGGGTCTACATGGGCTCCATTTACGGCGGCGCCTTCACCGCCATCCTGATCAACACACCCGGCACGCCCTCGTCCATCGCCACCACCTTCGACGGCTATCCCATGGCGCGGCAGGGGCGGGCCTACGAGGCCATCGCCGCGGCGACCATCGCCTCGGTGGCCGGTGGCATCGTCGGGGTCATCTTCCTGCTGGTGCTGGCTCCGCCGCTGGCCCGGCTCGCCGTGGCCTTCGGGCCGGCCGAGATGTTCTGGGTCGCCATGCTGGGCCTGACCCTGGTCGCCAGCCTCTCCAGCGAGTCGCTGCTCAAGGGCCTGCTGGCCGGCTGTTTCGGGATCCTGCTGAGCATGATCGGCGTCTCCCCGGTGGGCGGCGAGACGCGCTTCACCTTCGGCTTCCCGCCGCTGCAGGGGGGCATCGAGCTGATCGTGGCGCTGATCGGCCTGTTCGTGATCCCGGAGCTGCTGACCATGGCGGCGGAAGGCCGCGGCGCCCTGCCGGGTGGCACCGAGCTGCGCAAGAAGGAGGTCTCCATCGGCCGGATCGCCCGGCGCATCTTCGCCAGGCCGGTCAACCTGATCCGCTCCTGCCTGATCGGCCAGGTCATCGCCATCATCCCCGGCGCGGGGGGCAACGTCACCAGCCTGGTGGCCTACAACGAGGCACGACGCTTCTCCAAGGACCCCAGGAGCTTCGGCAAGGGGAACGTCGACGGGGTGGTGGCCTCGGAATCGAGCAACAACGTCATGGTGGCCGGCAGCATGGTGCCGCTGCTGACCCTGGGCATCCCCGGGGCGCCACCGGATGCCATCATCCTCGGCGTGTTGCTGATGCACGGCCTGCGTCCCGGGCTCGACCTGTTCACCGAGTCCGGTGTGCTGACCAACGGCTTCATCCTCTCCATGGGACTGGCCGCGTTGCTGCTGCTGCCCGTGGGGCTGCTGGGCGGGCGCCTGATCCACCGGGTGGTGATCCGCACCCCCTACTACTTCCTGGTGCCGAGCATCGCCATGGTGACCATCCTCGGCACCTTCGCCCTGCGCAACAGCCTGCTGGATGTCGGCATCATGCTGATCCTGGGTACGCTCGGCTACTTCCTGCGCCTGATCGGCCTGCACGCCGCCCCCATCGTGCTGGGCCTGATCCTCGGCGGGATCGCCGAGGAGGGCTATGTGCAGACCCTGATGGGGGCGGTCGCCGACCCGATCCCCTGGCTGCAGTTGCTCGACAATCCACTCTCCATGGTGCTCGCCGGGCTGGTGGCCCTGGGGGCGGCCACCGCCCTGCTGCCCCGGTGGCTGGAGCGCAAGGGGCTGCTGGACCAGGTCGAGGATGGCCAGGCCGAGGATGACAAGGGAGGCAAGTCATGATCCTGCGTCTCAACACCGATATCGCCGCTGGGATCTTCGGCCTGGCCTTCGCCGCCTTGCTGTGGTTCCCGCGCGGCGATATCGGGCGGCTGAGCCTCATCTTCCCGCGCGCCGTCCTGGTGATCATGACGCTGCTGGCGATCACGCTGGTGATCAAGGGCTTCGTCAGGCCCGGCGGACGCGAGATCGAGATCACCGGCAGTCCCAGGCGCCTGGTCACGGTGATCGTCGGTTTCTTCGCCTGGTGGGGGCTGGTCGAGGTGCTCGGTTTCTTGTTGGCCACGCTGATCGCCTTCTTCCTGCTCACCTGGTACCTGGCCCGCGTCGAGTCGCCGGTGACAGGGCGGCGCCTGCTGCGCTGGACCCCGGTGATCCTGGCGCTGGTCGTCGGCTTCTACCTGGTCTTCACGGAGGTGCTCAACGTGCGCCTGCCCACCGGCCCGTTCTTCTAAGCATGACTCAGGAGCCCCGCATGAGAATCACCGATATCCGCGAGGCGCGCGTCTCCATCGCCTCCGACATCGCCAACGCCTACATCTCCTTCGCCAAGATGGACGTCTCGGTGCTGGCCATCCATACCGACGCCCGGGTCGATGGCCGGCCGGTGGTGGGCTACGGCTTCAACTCCAACGGCCGCTACGCCCAGAGCGGGCTGCTGCGCGAGCGTTTCCTGCCGCGCCTGCGCGAGGCCGAGCCCGCCGCGCTGATCGACGAGGCCGGCACCAACCTGGACCCCTTCAAGGTCTGGGACACCCTGATGGCCGACGAGAAGCCCGGCGGCCACGGCGAGCGCTCGGTGGCGGTGGGCATCGTCGACATGGCGATCTGGGACATCGTCGCCAAGGTCGAGAACCAGCCCCTGGCCCAACTGCTGGCCGAGCGCTACGGCGACGGCGTCCCCGACGAGAGGGTGTCCGTCTACGCGGCGGGGGGCTACTACTATCCCGGCAAGCAGGTCAGCGCGCTCAAGGACGAGATGCGCGACTACCTCGACCTGGGCTACACCTGCACCAAGATGAAGATCGGCGGCGTGCCCCTGGAGGAGGACCTCGATCGCGTGGAGGGGGCGCTCGAGGTGGTCGGCGATGCCGGGCGGCTGGCGGTGGATGCCAACGGGCGTTTCGATCTGAAGACCGCGCTCGCCTTCGCCGAGGGGCTCGCCCCCTATGGCCTGCGCTGGTATGAAGAGGCCGGCGACCCGCTGGATTACGCCCTGCAGCAGCAGCTCGGCGAGCACTACGTGCCGCCCACCGCCACCGGCGAGAACCTCTTCTCCCACCAGGACGTGCGCAACCTGCTGCGCTACGCCGGCATGCGCCCCGACCGCGACATCCTGCAGATGGACCCGGTACTCAGCTACGGCCTGGTGGAGTACCTGCGCATGCTCGAGGTGCTGCGCGCCCAAGGCTGGTCCTCGCGCCAGTGCATCCCCCACGGCGGCCACCAGTTCGCGCTGAACATCGCCGCCGGCCTCAAGCTGGGTGGCAATGAATCCTACCCGCGGGTCTTCGCCCCCTTCGGCGGCTTCGCCGACTCCACCCCCATCGAGGCGGGCCGGGTGGCCATTCCCCGAGTGCCCGGCATCGGCTTCGAGGACAAGCGCGAGTTGATGGCGGTGTTTCGCAAGGAGCTGGGGTAAAGGACCGAACCCCCGGGTCGCGATGTGAAGGGCTATGCTGTGATGACACTCTCAACCCTCCATCGCAGGAGACCACCATGAGCTATGTCGATGCCTTCGTCCTGCCGGTGCCGCTCGACCGGCTGGACGACTACCTGCGCCTGGCCCGACGCGCCGGCGAGATCTGGAAGGAGTACGGTGCCCTGGAGTACGTCGAATGCGTTGGCGACGACATTCGCCCCGGCGAGCGCACCTCCTTCCCCCAGAGCGTCAGGCTAGAACCCGGCGAGACGGTGATCTTCGCCTGGGTGCGCTACGCCTCCCGCGCCGATCGCGACCGCATCCTGCCGCAGGTGCTCGACGACCCGCGCCTCGCCGACATGGTCGACCATGCCCTGCTACCCTTCGACGGCAAGCGCCTGTTCTGGGGCGGCTTCCGGGAGCGCATTCGGATGTGAGCTGGGGCCTGGTCGCCACCCGATGTTCATGGAACCCGTTTTTCGACTAAGCCGGCATCGAGTGCTCGGTGGGCCAAAGGGCACCATTCTGTGAAATACCCACTATGCTGGATGACACCCGCAACCGTTGTTCAAGGTAGATCGGAGGAGTCGATGAAAACAACACAGGCACTGCTGCTTGGTTTGACAGTCGTGGCGCTTCCCCTGGCGAGCCTGGCCGACGAGGGCTCCTCGCCGACGGCCAGCGTCGAGTTCCTCGACAACGATGGCGACGTCGTTGGGCAGGGCAAGATCGAGCAGGGTCCCGCCGGCGTGGTCATCAACTTCAGTATCGATGGCCTGGATAAGGGCTGGAAGGCCATCCATATCCATGACGCCGGTACCTGCGATGATCACGAGGAGGGCTTCAAGGCCTCCGGGGGCCACCTGAATCCCGAAGACGTCAAGCATGGCTACCTTAACCCGGAAGGTCCGGATGCCGGTGACCTGCCCAACTTCGCCGTCCATGCGGATGGCACCGCGATGGTAGAGATGTTCAATGAACGGGCAAGCCTCGACGGCAGCATCGGAGGCAACATGCTCGATGACGATGGTAGCGCACTGGTCATCCATGAAAACCGCGATGATCACATGGCTCAGCCCATCGGTGGTGCCGGTGCCCGGGTCGCCTGCGGCGTCGTCCAGGGCGACGGGTGACCCTCTTGGCGCTTGCCTGATTCCCGGCGGGGCTTGGCATGGAGCTGGATGGCGCTGGCATCACGGCGCTCTATCGCCGGCCCGGGTCCCTGGGGCTGGACCGGCAGGCCGAGGGGCGTCGTGTCTTCATGGTCTCCAGGCGGCGGTTCGCGCCGCCGGCCTACCTGCCCTCGGCGCCGAAGGTGTGCACCTCGCGGAACCAGTCGTCAAGCTCCTTCTGGCTCATCCCTTCCACGCCGCCGATCAGCGTCTCGCGCACCGGTGACAGACCGACGAAGCCGAGGATGTTGCGCTCCAGCGACTTGAGGCTGTGGGCCCGGTAGAGGTGGCGGTAGATGGCTGCCGGCATGCCCATGGTGACCACGACCCGCGCCGAGCGTCCGGTCAGCCTCTTTTTGCCCATGGGGTTGCCCTCCTCGTACTCGAAGGCGAAGCCCGGGCGCAGCACCTGCTCCAGGAAGCCCTTGACCATGGCCGGCATGTCGCCCATCCACAGGGGGAAGATAAGCACCAGGTGCTGGCACCAGCCGATGGCCTCCTGGGCCTCGACCAGGACGTCGGGGAGTGGCGAGTGCTCCCACTCCTTCTGGCTGCGAATCAGGGGAAATTCCAGACTGGCGAGGTCGATCTGGCGGACCTCGTGGCCGTGCTGCTCGGCCCCGGCTCGATAGTGGTCGGCCAGGGCGTGGCAGAGGTGGGCTTCGCTGCGGTCGGGATGACCCTGCAGGATCAGGATGCGCTGGTGCACGATGGCGACCTCTCGGTGAGGCAGGGGGGTTCACCCTGAGCCTAGTCGTCCATCCGGCGATCACCTTGACCGACATCAAGGATGAGGCCGTCTCACTCCCGCTCGCCGCGGGTGGAGCGCAGCAGCACCCGGTCCATGCCGCGG